>JAHCJH010000001.1 GCA_026126345.1 Phycisphaeraceae bacterium
GGTTGAGCACGTCGAGCGCGGAGTACAGCGTGGTGGTCTTGCCCGAGCCGGTCGGGCCGGTCACGAGGAAGATGCCGTTGGGGCGCCGGATGATCTTGTTGAAGATGGCGAGGTTGTCTTCCTCGAAGCCGAGGTTGACCAGGCCGATCTTCACGCTGTCGGGCCGGAGAATACGCAGAACGATCGACTCGCCGTGGTAGACGGGGCACGACGACACGCGGAAGTCGATGACGGTTTCATCGACCGTGATCTTGATGCGGCCGTCCTGCGGTACCCGCTTCTCGGCGATGTTCATCCCGGCCATCAGCTTCAGGCGGCTGAGCACGGAGTTCTGCATGCGCTTGGGCAGGTTGTCGCGCTCCATGCACACGCCGTCGATCCGGTAGCGCAGGCGCACGCGGTCGGCCATCGGTTCGACGTGGATGTCGCTCGCCCGCATCTTGCACGCCTCGGTCAGCACGCGCTGGCACAGGCGGACGATGGGGGCGTCGTCGGCGGTGATGTCGATCGACTTGTCCACCGAGCGGTCGACGGAGCGGTCGATGGACCGGTCGATCGAGTCGGTGACCAGGCTCTGCCCGGCGTCGACCATCTTGGGCTGGCTGAGCTTGGTGTCGATGAATTTCTTGATCTGCGAACGCGAGCTCAGGCGCGTCTCGATATCGGTGTTCAACCGGAACCGGAGCATGTCGTTCAGCTCCAGGTTCAGCGGGTCGTGGATGATCAACTGCAGCTTGCCGTTGCTCTTGGACAGCGGCAGGATCAGGTGCTTGCGGATCAGTTCCTCGGGGATGAGCTTGGGGTTGACCTGATTGGCCACGCCGTTGGAGGCCAGGTCGATGTACTCCATGCCGAACTGGTTCGCCAGCGCCTTGGTCACCATCTCCTCGTTGACCAGGCCGCTCTCGACCAGGGCATCGCCCAGCCGCTTGCCGGTGCCCTTGGACTTGGCCACCACGGCGTCGATCTGTTCGGCCGTCGCCACCCCCCAACCGACCAGGATCTCGCCGAGCTTCTTCCGCAGTCGTGCCATCGATCTTCCGTTTCGGGCCGCTCGTCGGCCCGCGTTGCGACGTGGTCGTATCCCCGCTGACGGTTGGGGGCCTGTTCTAAGGATACGCGCGGGTCAAGGGCCCCCGCGCGGGCAACCAGTATGACCTACCGGCGGGCGAAACGCAACGCTCCACCCCTTCCGGCAACCCAGCAGCCGGTACCATCGCCAGCGACCGCCGCCGCACACATCCCCCGGGCCGACCCTGCCATGCCCCGCAATCGTTCCGCCCAAACCGATTCCTCCCGCCCCCGGGGGCTCACCATCCTCGTGACCGCCGGCCCGACGCACGAGCCGATCGATTCCGTCCGGTACATCGCGAACAGGTCCTCCGGGAAGATGGGCATCGCGATCGCCGACGCCGCGGCCAGACGCGGGCACCGCACCACCCTGCTGCTGGGGCCCGCCCGAGTCGAGCCAACTGATTCGCGGGTGACGGTTCGCCGGTTCCGCTCCACGGCGGACCTGCAGGCCCTTCTCGGCCGGCTCATGCCTCGCACCACGATCCTGATCATGGCGGCGGCGGTCGCGGATTATCGACCCCGGACCGGCCCCGCTGCCCGGCGCGCGGGCGGGAAGCTCCGCCGCCGTTCCAGCGGCCTGACCCTGCGGCTGGAGCCCACCCCGGACCTGCTTGCCGAGTGTGCCCGCCGTCGCCGACCCGGCCAGGTGCTCGTCGGGTTCGCTTTGGAGCCCCAATCCCGCCTGCTGGCGTCGGCACGGCGAAAGCTCGTTCGCAAAGGCGTGGACCTGATCGTCGCAAACCCGTTGGAGACCATGGACAGCCCGAGCATCAGCGCGTGGCTCGTGGGACCCGATGGCAAGGCTGAACGCGTCGGCCCGACATCCAAACTGGCGTTTGCCCGGCAACTGGTCGCTCACGTCGAAACGCTGACGCGAAGCGGCGCGGCCGCCGATCGCGGCCGCATACACCGCGCAACCTATGGTTCGCGGTGAGTCCTCCACGCAAGCCATCGCGCGCCGCCCCCCCCAACGCCCCCGCATTTGGCCGCCCGCGCGCCCGCCGCGTCGCGCTGCCGCGTGCACCCAAGGGTCGTGGACCGGGCTCGCCGCAGGGCGGCCCCGCCAGCCCCAGGTCCGATCGAGGGGCCCCCAACGCCGGATGGCTCGCCCCTGGCGCCGGACTGGTGTTTGAAGATGCGGACCTGATCATCGTGGAGAAGCCCGAGGGCATGCTGACGGCCGGCACGCCCGGAGAGAACCGCACGACCCTCTTCGATCTGATCAAACGCCACGTGCGCCGAGCATCGCCGCCGCCCCGCGACCGCCGGACAGCGCGAGACCTCGCCGCCGCTCGCGGCCAGGACCGCCCGGGACGCTCACCGGTCGGGGTGGTGCACCGTCTCGACAAGGAAGCTTCCGGTCTGGTGCTGTTCTCCAAGACCGAGAAGGCGTACACCTGGCTCAAGGACGACTTCAAGGCCAAGCGCGTGCACCGACTCTACCTGGCGCTCGTCGAGGGGGAGATCGGGCCGGTCGGCCACAACGGCACCATCCAGTCGTTCCTGAAGGAAGATCGCTCGGGCAAGGTATTCAGCATCCGGCCCGACGAGTTTCGCGGGTCCCTTCGACCCGGCAAGGACGACGAAGATGCCGCGCGGCCGGCGGTGACGCACTACCGCGTGCTGGCGGTGCGCGATGGACGGTCGCTGCTGCAGGTGCGGCTGGATACCGGCAGAAAGCACCAGATCCGCGTGCATCTGTCGGAACACGGGCATCCGATCTGCGGAGACTCCCGGTACGGCGCGAAGACCGATCCGCTCGGGCGCGTGTGCCTGCACGCGGCGGAGCTCGGCCTGACCCACCCGGGCACCGGGCAGAAGGGCCGATGGACCTCCGCGGCCCCGGCGGGCATGTACACGCTCGTTGGCATGCAGCCGCCCATGACCGCCCCTGCCGCGCCACAGATCGAGTCGCCCCGGCCGGAGCGCCCGGACCGGCTCGACACGTCGTGGCAGCCGGTGGCCAACTGGTACGACGCGATGATCGGCGGTGAGGCGCCGAATGACCACTACGAGAACGTCATCATCCCGGGGACGATCCGCCTCCTGGGTCCGACCACCGGGATGCGACTGCTGGACGTGGCGTGCGGCCAGGGCGTCATCAGCCGCGCGGCGGCGGCGTTAGGGGCCGACGTTGTGGGCGTGGACGCCGCGGAAGACCTGATCAAGGCGGCCCAGCAACGCGGCAAGGGGCCGCGGTACCTGGTGGGCGACGCGCGGGAACTGGATCGGCTGGGCCTGGAAGGGCCGTTCGATGCCGCGACCTGCGTGATGGCGCTGACGAACATCGAGCCGCTCGAACCGGTGTTCACGTCGCTGTCGCGACTGATTCGTCCGGGCGGAGGGCTGGTGTTCGTGATTTCGCACCCGGCGTTCCGCGCTCCGGGCCAGACGTCGTGGGGGTGGGATGACAAGGGGCGTCGGCAGTTCCGGCGCGTCGACGGGTACTTGTCGAACGGGCAGCACCGGATCCAGATGCACCCCGGCGAGAACCCGGACGTGGTGACGTGGACGTTCCACCGCCCGCTGCAGACCTACGCGCGCCTGCTTCGCGATGCGGGCTTTGCGATCGAAACGCTGGAAGAGTGGCCGGGCCAGCGCACGAGCCAGCCGGGGCCGCGTGCCGAGGAAGAGAACCGCGCCCGGCGGGAGATTCCGCTGTTCCTGGGCGTGCGCGCGGTGCGGCTGCCGCAATCCGCGGCGGTCTGACGGGCGGCTGCGGCCAGGCTCACTGGCCGCAGTTGGTGAAGAACAGCTGGATGAACGCGTCGAAGTCCTCGCCGGTGAGGAATCCGTCGGGGCCGCTGTATGGATTGCTGCTGCCGACGGTGGCGATGTCGGCCAGCAGGCGACCCTGGTTGTTCACGAACCCGGTGAAGAACACCTCGATGAAAAGGTCGAAGTCCTCGCCGGTGAGGAATCCGTCGGGGCCGGCGTTCGGATCGATGCTGCCCGAGGTGGCGATATCCGCGGGGCAGGAGGTGACGGTGATCACCGCCAGCGCCTTCTCGACCGGCGCGCTTTTGCCCTGGGCGACCCATTGGTTGTACGCGATCTGCCCGATCGGCTGACCGGTGTTCGGATTCGGCGCCACGAACGCCGGGGACGGGTCCGGCGCGTTGGTGCGCAGGAACTCGACGTATTCGCGGCTGGTGGTCTGGTGCATCACACGCACCTCGACGCGCCGCGTGCCGCCCGGGATGTCAAAGAGCGTTTCGTCCCAGTACTGGCCGTCGGCGTAGGCGTACCCCACCGGGCCCGCCTGAACCGCGCGGAACGCGGCGTTGTCGAACCCGCGCGGCGGGATGCGGTTGTCGAAGTACATCACGTTGTTCAGGTCCAGGTGGAACGATGGCCCGAGCGGCAGGCCGGCCGTCACGGCCATCGCCGCGTCGAGGCCCTGCTTGGCCTGGTACACCTTGGTGTCGGCCTCGGTCAACGTCGCCGTGGCGGCGTTGTACGAGCCGCGCTCGGCGACCAGCTGCCCGTCGCCGTCGAGGAAGCGGACGTTGATCCACATCCTGCGGCCCTCGGAGAACCCGCTGGGCAGTTTGTGGCCGGTCTGGTTGGTGATGCGCACGCGAACCTGGGAGCCCGCCTGCGTGACTTCGAGGTCCAGCGCCTTGCGCTGCATCGCCAGGTTTCGAGCCAGCGAGTCGTCCACCAGCGCCGGGATGTCCAGCCCCGATTCGGTCGGATACAACGCCTGCACGGCCCGCAGCACCCAGGAATTCACGCCCGCGAAATTGTGCACGGGAACGTCGGGGCGCGTCGGCTGGCCGAGGTAAGGATTGCACCCGGTGGCCTCCATGCGCGGCATGTGGCAGTCCTGGCAGGTGCTGAACGACGTCCGCGTGCTGCCGATCAGGAGCTTGTCGGTGAGCACGACCATCGGCAGCCCGGTGTTCGGATCGATCACCGGCTCACCGGTGTTCGGGTCGAGCACCGGTTCGTACTTGCGCGTGACCCCGTCGAACGAATACCGGCCGACCATGCCCGGGTCGCCGTTGGGATCCGGCACCGTCAGCGTGACCGGCCCCTGCGCGAAGGCCGACATGAGCCACTCGCTGTAGAGCCGGTCGAGCGGGTACATGTCGTACTTGTTGCCGGTCGGGTGCGGGGTGTTGAGCGTGTTGAGCACGTACGTGTCGCCGGGTTGGCGGGTGAAGATGGGATTGGAGATGTCGTGACACGAGGCGCAGACCTGGCTGGTGCGATGGAATGGCGACTGCGCGAACGGGTGATAGAAGAAGGTGCCCAAATCGAACGGTCCGCGCCGACGATCCT
Organism: Phycisphaeraceae bacterium; assembly: GCA_026126345.1. GTDB lineage: Bacteria > Planctomycetota > Phycisphaerae > Phycisphaerales > UBA1924 > JAHCJH01. The sequence goes on from JAHCJH010000001.1 coordinate 5,362, forward strand.
GGTTGTCGAGCACGATTCCGTTGGCGGCGACGGGGCCCCCGTTGGAGAAGTTGGGCGGGCGGTGGATTCCCAGCCCCTCGAGCACCAGGCGGTCCTGATCGCCCAGGAGCGTGCCGTCGAGCGGGGGCGTGCCGGCCGGGGGCGACGGGAACGGGCGCTCCACGGGATCCACGGAACGGTGGCACACCGAGCAACCCACGCCGTCCTTGTCGCTGGCGATCAGTCCCGCGCCGCTGGTCGGCACGTTTCGCGCCTGGGCCCAGCCCATCGGAGCGTGGCACCGCAGGCAGGCGTCGCCGGAGAATCCCGCGTCTCGCTCCGCGATCTGAAGCTGTGCCAGGAAGATCGGATCCCGGTACGACTGCGACATCATCGAGTACGACCACCGCGCGTGCGGCAGGAACTGCTCCCAGTGGTCCGGATCTTCCGGGTACACGCCGTGGCAACCTCGACAGTTCTGCGGCTCGACCAGTTCGTCGAACCGAAGCAGAGGGTTCTCGTCGAACACGGGGGTCCGGGGCTGATGTCCGTAGAAGTAGAAATCGCTGAGCGTGGACGGAACTCGCGGCGGATCGCCCTGCGCCAGTCCAACGGTCGCGAGCAGCACCCCGCCCGCCGCCGCCAGGCCCAACAGCGACTTGATCGCGAACGCTCGCTCCGACCGGCTGCCCATGCTGCTCTCCCGGGACGCCAACACTCGAATGCAGGCCGAACTTCGGCCGGAGCCCGCGTGCGCACCGATGGCGGCGCGACGATGGCATCCTGTTTGTTATTCGGTCGGACAGAACGGCTGTTCCAACGGAAGTGTGAACCACGACTCCGCCACCCGCCATGGTCCGGCGTGAAATCACCGATACGCACGACCCCCACGTTTCGGGCGTGCTCAGCCGTTGCCATCGCCGATAACGTCGACGTGCTCCACGGCGGGGCAGAGTCCGGCCTCACGCCCCGAGTGCAGCAGCGCCTCCACGGCGCGAACGCCCTCGGGCCGGCAGTCGACCGTCCAGCGGTTCACGTACATCGACACGTAGCGGTCCAGCTCCGCCGGGCTCTTGAGCGGTGAGAACGTGCCGGCGTAGGACAGGGATTCGGCCCGATGAGCAAGAGCGATGTCGATGGAGCGCCGCAGGGTGCCGACGATCTCCGAGAGCGTGCCCGAGCCGTACGTCGCCTCGAGATCGCGCCGAACCAGATTTGACCCCAGCGGCATCGGCAGGCCCGTCCGCTGGGTCCACCAGGCGCCCAGGTCGCGCAGCAGCGTCAACCCCGCCTGGGCGAACGTGAGTTGGGCTTCGTGGATGACCACGCCCGCGTCGGCGCGACCCTCGACCACGGTGCCGATGACGCGGTCGAACGGCACTTCCACCGGCGTGAACCCCGCCGGGCCGAGCAGCGCGCACAGGGCGCAGTACGCCGACGTCCGGCGGCCGGGCACGGCGATGCGTGCACCGCCCCGCTCGAGCCGCTCCATGGTGCAGCTGGCCGGGGCGACGATCTTGGGGCCGTACCCCTCGCCGAACGACGACCCGCACGCGGTGATCGCGTACCTCGACCGTACGAAGGGGTAGGCGAAGAACGAAGCCGCGGTGATCTCAAGGTCGGCCCGATCGATCGCCCGCAGGTTCAACTCCTGGATGTCCGCCGGCAGGGCTCGGAAGGCAAACCTCCCGGTATCGATGCGCGCCGGCGCGACGACCCGAAATGGCGGGGCGGGATCGATCATCCCTGTGATCGGCCACCACATGAACACGTCGTCCGCGTCGGCGGAATGAGCGAGCGTGAGAATGGGTCGTGAATCGCGCACGGCGAGCGCCTCAGGAGAACATCCGCAGCTGGGGCGTGAGCACCTCGTCGGTGCTGGGGTGCTCGACGTCGATCCGGTAGTCGCCCGAGTAACACGCGGTGCACCAGTGGGCCGCCGGCGGGCGCACGCAGCTCAGCAGCCCTTCGAGCGAGAGGTACGCCAGCGAGTCCACGCCCAGGAACTGCCGCACCTGCTCGACGCTCCGGCCGGTGGCGATGAGCTGGTCGCGCGTCGCGAAGTCGACGCCGAAGAAGCACGGATGGCGGATCGGCGGGCAACTGATCCGCAGGTGCACCTCCCTGGCCCCGGCCTGACGCACCTGCTCGATCTTGGCCTTGGTCGTGGTTCCCCGCACGATCGAATCGTCCACGATCACCAGCCGCTTGCCGCGCACGATGTCGCCGATCACGTTGAGCTTCAGCCGCACGGCAGCGACCCGCTGGGCCTGCGTCGGCTTGATGAACGTCCTGCCGACGTACCGGTTGGGAACGATCGCCTCGCGGTAGGCGATGCCGCTGGCGCGGGCGAAGCCGATCGCGGCGGACCGGCCCGAGTCGGGCATGGGCACAACCCAATCGGCCTCGGCGGGGCTCTCGCGTGCCAGCGCGGCCCCGAGCGACTCCCGGACAACCTGCACGTTCTGGCCGAACACCGTGCTGGCCGGGTTGGCGAAGTACACGTGCTCGAACACGCAGTGCGCCGGCGGATCGGCGACCTCAGCGAAGCGCCGTGACGACACGCCCGCGTCGCTCAACGTGACGATCTCGCCCGGCTCCACCTCCCGGTCGAACGTCGCCCCGATCACGTCCAGCGCAATCGTCTCGCTGGCGACCACCGGGCGGCCGTCCGGCAGCGTTCCGAGCACCAGGGGTCTCCAGCCCCAGGGATCGCGCGCGGCCTCGATGCGGTCGGGAAACAGCAGAACGATGCTGAACGCCCCCTGCAGGTGCCGCAGCGTGGCCGCCAGCGGATCGACCGCCCGCTGCTGCTCGGGGGAGGCCAACAGGTGCACCACGACCTCGGTGTCGCTGGTCGTGTGGAAGAGGTGCCCCGCTTCTTCGAACCGGCGCCGCAGCGCGCCGGCGTTCACCAGGTTGCCGTTGTGCGCCACCGCCACCTGGCCGCCGATGTACGACTCCAGCAGCGGCTGGGCGTTGCACGCCAGCGACCCGCCCGCGGTTGAGTACCTGGTGTGCCCGATCGCGCCGCGCTTGGCCTGCGCATCCAGGCGCGACAGCACCATGTCGTTGAACACCTCGGGCACCAGCCCCTGGCCCGTGTGCGCCGTCAGGCCCACCCCGTTGCTCACCGCGATGCCCGCGGCCTCCTGGCCACGGTGCTGCTGCGCGTAGAGGCCGAGGTAGCAGTGCGTCGCGGCGTTGGCCGTGCCCCAGACGCCGAAGACTCCGCACTTCTCCTTCTTCTCCCCCATCAGTTCCCGTTGCCGCTCCGCGGACATCCCCGACTCGAGCACCGAAAGTCGCACCGTCCGCGCCATGCAGCGAGTGTAGCGACGCCGCGCCGCCGCACGCGACGTGCCTTCGCGGTGGCCCGGCGTCGGGGAACCCGGCGAAACAAACCGCCCACTCCTCGGTGCGCTTGCCCCGTCGGCACGGACCGGCGCTCACCGGCAACGACGCCGCCAGTTCTTCGAACCTCGGCGTGCTCACCGGCACGCTGTCGCACGTCGTGAACAACGCCCCCCCGCCGGCGGCGGGTTCATCACGGGCCTGGTGTTCAATCTGCCGTCGGTCGGCGCGGCGGTTCTGGCATCGACCACGAACGCTGCGTTCCTCAACACAGGCTCCGAATCGGCCGCGCCCTTCGGCACCTTCGACGCGGGCGCGGCGCTCGGCGCCAACTGGCTCGGCGGAGGCTCGCCCAACGCCGGCGTGGGCGTGGGGCAGTCGGTGTCGCTGGTCTTCACCATCACCTCGGCCGGCGCCGCGACTCTCTCGGCGTCGCAGTTCATCGGCCATGCCGGCGAGACGAACATCGCCCTTCGATTCCGCGGCTTTGCCGACGGCGGCTCCGACAAGGTGCCCGTGACTTCGGATCCTCCGCCACCGGTCGTGCCGGCCTCGACGGCCGCCGCCGGCCTGGCGCTCGGTCTCCTGGCCGTCGCCCGGCGGCGTCGGCCCGCCTGAAGCCCAAGCGAGCCATGCGAACCGAATGCGAACCTCCCCTTGACCCGGCCGACCGGCCGGGCTTTCATTGAGTCCAGGCAACCGTTTGCCCGGATCTCACCCTGTCCGACCGCAGCCGCGGCCACCGGACGCAGATCGTTCGCCACCGGCGAACACGCCACGGGGTTTCGGCCCGGCAGTGGCGACGGAGGTACGTCATGGCCCGCTACATCGGTCCGAAGGTCAAGCTGTCTCGTCGCGTCGGGGTTCCGATCGCGGACAACCCCAAGCACACGTCCAAGCGTCAGCTGGTGTTCCCGGGCATGCACGGGTTCCGCGGGCGCCGCCTGCGCGACTACGGCCTGCGCCTGAACGAGAAGCAGAAGGTCCGGTACCACTACTCGGTGTTGGAGAAGCAGTTCCGCCGCTACGTGGCCGAGGCCGGCGCCGCCAAGGGCAACACGGGCGAAGTGCTCATGCGGCTGCTCGAGCGGCGACTGGACAACGTTCTTCGGCGCGCCGGGCTGGCCCGCACTGTCTGGGCGGCCCGCCAGCTGGTGGCGCACGGCCACGTGCTGATCAACGGCCGCAAGACCGACCGCCCGTCGGCCGCCGTTGACGTCAACGACGTGATCACGGTCAAGCCCAAGATCCAGAAGCTCGTGCGCGAGAACATGGAATCGCTGGCCGGGCACACCGTGCCCCAGTGGCTGGACCTCAACCCGTCGGAACTGACTGTCCGCGTGGTGGCCATGCCCACCTCGGACCAGATCCCGTTCGACGTGAACCCGAACCTCATCGTCGAGTTCTACCGCTGAACCCGCACGCGGCGGCGCGGACTTCCCGCGCCGCCGCAGACCTGTCCCGGGGTCGGTCGCCGAGCGGCGCCCGCTCCGGGTCCCGGGAGTCCGCATGTTCCGATCGCTGCGCAAGAGCAAGCGGTTCACGCAGATCGCGCTGGTCGCGTTCGGCGTGCTGCTGATGGTGTCGTTCCTGATCCCCGAGGTCATCCGCAACATCGGGGGCGACGGCATGAGCCGACGCGTGTTCGACATCGACGGTCGCAAGGTCACCCAGGCCGAGAGCGCCGGCGCGTACCAGCGGGCCAAGTCGCTCGAACTCGTCGGTCTTTCGCCCGAGCGGCTGGGGATCGATCCGCGCGGTGAGCACTACTTCCTCCTCTCGGCCGAGGCGCGCCGGGCGGGGCTCATCGGGCCCGACGCCGACGCGGAGTTCACCTTCGACGAGCTGGCGCAGAACCAGCTGTTCCAGGCGATCAACAGCCGGCAGCTCCCGGCCGATCGCTACGACACCGAGGAGAAGGTCAAGGAACTGCTCGCCCGAATCAAGAGCCAGTTGATGGCCCAGGCGTTCATCGAGCGCGGGCAGAGCGGGATACGCGGCGTGACCATCGCCGCGGCCCTGGCGGAGATCCGCGGCATCACGCGGATGCGGCAGCTCTACCTCACCGCCCCGCGCCTGAGCCAGCAGCGCATGATCACGGATGCGGCCCGGCTCGGCCGCTCCGCGACGCTGACCGCCGTGGTGATCGAACCCGACCCGGCGAAGCTCGCGTCGCTGCCGGAGCCGAGCGAGACCGACGTCAACGACCTGTTCCAGAAGTTCAAGGACACGCCGGTCGGCGGCGGGGATTACGGCATCGGCTACAGGATGCCGGACCGGGTCCGCGTTCAGTGGTTCGGCCTGATCAAAAACACGATGGAGCCGTTCGTGCCTCTCGACCCGGTCGAGGTGCAGAAGCGACTGCTGAATGCGCCGGCGGCCCCCGGGCAGACCGAGGCCCAGCGCCGCTCGACCGTTGAGCTCAACCTGCGCCGGGAGATCGTGGCCCGGGCCATCCGCGAGGCGGCACAGCTCATCAAGGGTGAGATCCTCAAGGAAGTCACCCGCCTGCCCGAGGCGGGCGGCTACCGCGTCATCCCCGAGGCGTGGGACCGTCGGCCCGATCTCGTGCGACTGGCGGCGCTCGCCGGGGCGAAGCTCTCCGAGATCACCGGAACGACCATCCCGGCCCCGTCGGTGAACGGAGGCGAGGCCTGGCTGACGCGCGATGAGTTGACCAAGATCCTGGGCATCGGCGGCGCGTCGCTTCGGCGCGGCACCAACCGCATCGCGTTTGCCGATCTGGCGCTGCAGGTGAAAGAACTGGGCAAGGGCGAGCCGGGGATCGGCCTTCAGGTCGGCGTGCCGCTGGCCGACGCGCTCGAGGACGCGGTGGGCAACCTGTACTACTTCGTCGTCACGGACGTGCGCCACGAGTCCGCCCCCGATTCCATCGCCGAAGTGCGGGCGCAGGTGGTGACCGACCGCAAGGCCTACGACCTGTTCCAGCGACTCTTGGCCGACTCCGAAGCGTGGACCACGGTCATGTTCGAGAGCGGCCCCGGCGACGTGCTGACCAGCGCCGCCGGCAAGGGGTACCTTGCCAAGACGGTCGAACGCGTCCGGGTGGACTCGCGCTCGGCTTCCAGCGCCGAACCGCGGCTGAACGACCCCAAGTTCGTGGACGAGGTGAGCCGACGGTTGGACACGCTCGACCCGACGGTCGAGTTCTCCAGCGTGAACTCGCCGCAGCGAACGTTCGCGTTCCCGCTCATGAAGAGCCGGGCGCTGGCGATCGCGCAGATCGTGCATTTCGATCCGCTGACGATCGAGTCTTTCCGCCGCCAGGCCGCCAACGCGTTCGGCGGGCTCGCCGCTCGGACGCTCGGTGACGAAGGCGACGACGAGGCCACCTTCGCCTTGCCGGCCGTTCGCCAGCGACTCAAGGTCACCGGCCTCAACGCCAACGAGGAAGAGGGCGCCGATCGGCCCGCCGCCCCGGCCCCGAACCCGAAGAAGTAGGCCGCTCCGGTCAGACCCGGGCGGTGAGCCACTTGCCGCTTGAGAATCGCCAGCCGTAGATCAGGGCGCGGATCACGATCTCGGCCGTCAGCCCGATCCAGAGTCCCGGCAATCCGAGGTCGAACGGGAACGGGTTGTCGATCACGCCGCCGCCGAGCCACTGCGGCAGCGGCACGTCCACGCCGCTGATCGCGTAGGCCAACGGCAGCCGCAGGCCCCACTGGCTGATCCATGTCATCACCATGACCGCCCGCACGTCGCCGGCCCCGTGCATGGCGCTGCGCAGCACGATCGACAGCGCGAACGGCACCTGCACCAACCCGGTGATGAACAGCAACCTGGGCGTGAGTTCGCGGTGCGCCGGCTGTTCGCTCAGCAGGTGCATGATGGGCCCGCCGAGGAAGATGAATACCAGCCCCAGCGTGCCCATGATGGCCGCCGCCGCCGCCGCGCAGATCAGCACCGAGCGACGCGCCTTGGTCGGCGAGCCCGCGCCCAGGTACTGCCCGGCCAGCGCCCCCGCCGCCACGCCCATGGAAAAGCCGGGCAGGAAGCTGAACGCCTCCACTCGGATTGCCCACAGGTGCGCGCCCTGCATGCCCGAGGAGTCCCCCACCACCGGCGACCCGGCCGCCGCCGCCCGCAGCGCGGCGTCGCCCATCCAGCCCACCATCAACAGCACGCCGAAGTTCACGACCCACATCCCGAGCGTCTCGAAGAAGTTCGGCAGCCCCAGGCGCACGAGCCGCCAGATGGTCACCAGGTGAGGCTTCATTCGTGAAAGGGTCAGGCGCACGCCCGACGCGCCGCGGGCGTGGAACCAGAGAATGAGCCCCGCGCCGATCGCGTGGGCCGTCGCCGTGCCGAAGCCGATCCCGCGCACGCCCAGACCCGCGACGCGGACCAGCGTGTACGCGGCGCAGAAGTTCACCAGATTCACCACCACCATCGTCCACAGCGGCCGAAGCGTGTCGCCCGCACCGCGGGCGCAGGCCGTGCAGGCGAAGAGGATCGTGGAGAATGGCGCCCCGATGCAGTACGCCCAGAGGAACGCCCGGAAGTCCCGCGCCGCCTCGCCGTGCAGGCTCGTCAGGTCGGCCATCGGCGCCGCCAGCGCCGCCATGAGCACCCCGACAAGCACGCCGCCGATGCTGGCCAGCAGCACCGCCTGGCCCAGCGCCGCCTTGGCGACCGCCATCTTGCCGGCGCCGATCGACCGGCTGACCAGCGCCGTGGCGCCCACGCCGATCGCCATCGTGATCAGGCCAACGAACCACTGGATGTACGCCGCGGCACCGACCGCGTCGGTCGCCGCCTGGCTGATGTGAGCCGCCAGCCAGGTGTCCACCAGACCGACGGTCGAGTTGAGCATCGACTCGCACAGGATGGGCCACGCCAGCGTGAAGATGGCGGCCCCCATCGAAAGGCCGGCGAGTCGCCCGGAGCGAATCTCCCCGTCGCGAACGGGAGCGACCGTCGGCTCGTGCGGAACGTGCGGCCGTCCGGCGTGGTCGACCAGTTCGACCGGCGCAGCACTGACCGGCTCTTCCTCCGAAACGTCCAGTGCCATCGGGTCGATCACCGCCGGGCCGATCGGCCTGGTGGGCGGGCGTCGAAGAGGGTGCGGGTTCGGGTGCGGCGCGACGGGCGCAGTACCCGGGCGCGCCGGATCGGGCGCGGCCGCGCCGCCTGAGTCGGGGTTGCTCGGAGTGCTGGACATGGCTTCGACGCCCGTCGGATCAGCGGCCGGCGACCTGTCGCTCGATCGCCGGCGGATTCTCGTACCCAAGGCCGAAGACCGTCTGGTTGAACTCGGCGAGCGACACTTCTTCCTGGCGAATGAACCCGGTCTTGCGGATCTTGCCCAGCCTGTGAAGATCGACCATGGCGCACACCCCGGCGGCGGTGGTCAATTCAATCGCGGGCCAGACGCGCCCGAACAGTTCCACCGCCCGGACCGCGCGCATGAACGAGGCCTGCTCGCGCCGGCCGTGCCGCAGGCCGATGCAGTTCACGAAGATCACCACCGTGTCCTGCAGCGTCCGCGGGATCGCGTTCTCGAGCATGTCCACGGCCAGGGATCGGTCGAACTTCGTGCCGGACCGGGTCGGCGCCGCGTGCTCGACGCCCAGCCGCAGGTCCTGCAGCAGGAACTTCATCAGGGCGCAGTGCCCGGGGTACCGGATCGTCTTGTACGCGATGCGGCTGTCCGGCGCGGTCTTGCGGTCGCCGGTCAGCGTCTCGATGAGCGTGCCCACGCCGCCGGAGGTGTAGAACGCCTCGTACTCCACGCCCTCGAGCGAGAACGTCTCCAGCCCTTCGAGCGCGGGCACCTTGACCATCTGCCCGTCGAGCATCACGTTGCACGGCTCGCAGTACTCGTTCACCACGCCCGCCGTCGACCACGTCACGTTGTACCGCAGCGCGTTGGTGGGGAACTGCGGCAGCGCCCCCACGCGCAGCGTGAGGTCCTGCACGACGTCGAACGTCCGGGCGACGTCGTACGCCGCGATCGCGATGTACCCCGGCGCCAGGCCGCACTGAGGCACCAGCGCGACCTTCGCCCGCCCCTGGCGGTCGATCTGCCGCACCCGGTCGGTCGTCTCGACATCCTCGGTCACGTCAAAGTAGTGCACGCCGGCGTCGTTGGCCGCCTCGGCGATGCCCGCGACGAAGTTGAACGGCAGCATGCAGATCACGTAATCGTGGCCCTGCAGGCACCGGCGCACCGCCGCCTGATCCGAAACGTCCAGCGTCCGGGCGGCGTACTCAACCTTGAACGGTGCGCGCGACTTCAGGCGATCGAGGTTCGCCCTGGCTTCGGCCAGCGTCCCCTCGTCGCGATCGGCCAGGGTTACCGTGTAGGCCCCCCGTCCACCCGCCAGGATCAACTCCGCCACCGATTTGCCGACCTTGCCCGCTCCGAGAACCAGAACCTTGGACATGTGCAGAACCTCCGTGCCTGTCCGGGGAACGCTGGGTCGACCGGCGGGCCACATTGCTCGATGTTGAAGGGGCGGAGTTTAGGCCGCGACCGGCCCCGTTCGGCCGTCGTGGCGGTCCGACCTGCCGCCGGAGCCGCAACCGCGCCGGCGCGGGGCCGAATCGAGAAGGGCGGTATGCTGGCGCACCGGGAGGTCTCGGGGAACCCCATGCGACGAGCCCGAACCATCTTCAGCGCGTTGGCCCTCGCGGCGGTCGCGATGGCCCAGTCGCCCGCGATGGCCCAGCGGGGCCGCACCACCCCGGTTTCGATCAGCGACGTGGACCGAATGGCCGTGCTGCTGTCCATGACCCCCGATCAGAAGGCCGCGGCCGAGCACCTCCGCGCGGGCTACGAGCAGGCTCGGCAGGAACGGGAACAGACGACCCGGGAGCGCCGAGACAGGCTCCGCGCCGAATTCCGCGAAACGCGAGCCGAGCGCGCGATGGAGGAAATCGAGACGATCGAGCGCCGCGCGGCGGAGGCCGACCGCAAGGCCGTGGAGCACCTGATGGCGGGCATCAAGGCGCTGCTCACGCCCGAGCAGGAAGGCCGATGGGGAGCCGTCGAGCGCCTGCACCGGCGCGACGAGTTCGAGCGCTCGGGACTCGACGGGCCGTTCGGCGGCGGCTGGCCCAAGATGGACCTGCTCCGAATCATCGACGATTTGCGTCCCGCCCCAGAACATCGCGCCGCCATCGCCGACACGCTCGAAGCCTACGAGCTCGACTTGGACCGTCCGGTTTCGGCCCTGCTGCGGTTGAAGGATGAGGTGGACCGCAAGCAGCGCGAATTCCAGGCCGCGGTGCAGGAGAAAGATGTCGCCGTCGTCGGCCCGGTGTTCGAGCAGTTGCTTTCGCTGGTCAACCGGCTTCGCACGTTGAACCAGAACTACGCGCGCCGCATCGCGCTGCAATTGCCGGAGGCGGAGGCCGAACGGCTCCGCGCTCGCCTGCGGACCATCGCCTACCCCGCGATCGAGCGGCTGGTCGCTTCCAGCGACGCCGACAACGCGCTCGCCGCCGCCGAGCGTTTCAAGGATCTGGACGAGCCGCAAGCCATGGCACTGGCGGACCTGCGCGACCGCTTCCGGCGCGACATGGCCGCGTGGCGCACGCAGGCCGAGGAGGAATTCGACCGGCGCGAGGCCGCTGTGACGTTGGACATGGTCTTCAACAACGAGATCGGCCGCCTGCGCGGCACGCCGGTCTCCGAAGCGCTGGAGGTTCGCCGTGCCGAGATCGAGCGGCGGACGCTCCGGTCGCTGCGTGCCTTGCTCACCGACGCCCAGCGGGCCAAGCTGCCGCGCATTGCAACCCCGGTGCGGCCGTCGGCGCCGCGGCCGCCGGCGCCGCCCGGACAGGATCCAGGGCCCGAACCGATGCCCGACCCGGAGCCGGATCCCGATCCGGACGACCCGGAGCCGGAACCGGCCATGCCGCCGCCGGGCATGGCCCCGCCGGCGATGCCCCCACCCGAGCCGCCGGAGCCCGGCCAGAACCCGCCCATGCAGCCGCCCTTGCCGCCCCCTGGGTCGCCTCCGGGCGGACCTCCGAACGAACCGCCCACGGAACCGCCGGACCCGGGCGCACCGCCGACCGAGCTGTGGTGAGCGGGGCGTACGCCGCGGACCCAATCCTGTCGTTCGCACTTCGAACGGCCGGCTCTCAGTGGGCGCCCAGGTGCGCCGATCCTTCGACCGGTCGATCCTCGAGCGCCAGTGGACTGCTCGGACGCGTTGACACGCGTTCGTCGGGCAGCGGGCTGAACCGTGAACCCGCCAGAGGGATCTTGCGGCTGCTGGTCGAGCGCGGCAGCAGCGGCTGCACCGCCAGCAGCAGCAGCGCGACGCCCACGTTCACAGCCAGCATCACCGGGAGCGTCGCCGCCTTGTAGAACACCACGAACGCGTTGGCCACCACCAGCACCAGCGACAGCGGGATCACCGCCTGCCAGCCCACCTGCATGACCTGGTCGTACCGCAGGCGGGGCAACGTCCACCGCACCACCATCATGAAGCAGATCAGCGCCACCGTCTTGCCGAACAGCACGGCGAACTTGGCCAGCACCGCCCAGACGCTCACGTCCTCGGGCCGCAGCAGGGGCACGTCCACGAACGGCAGCAGCGTCCAGCCGCCCAGGAACACCGTCGCGAAGATCGCGCTGCTGGTGGCCATGTGCGTGTACTCGGCCAGGAAGAACAGGCCGAACGACATACTGGAGTACTCGGTGTGGTAGCCGCCGACCAGCTCGCTCTCGCACTCGGCGTTATCGAACGGCAGCCGGTTGCACTCGGCCAGGATGCAGATGAAGAAGATCACGGCCACCAGCGGCTGGGCCAGGATGAGCCACCCGTGGGTGTGCTGCCAGTCGATGATCTTCCCGGGCAGCAGCGTGCCGGTGACCAGCAGCACGCAGAGGATCGACAGGCCCATGGGGATCTCGTACGAGAGCATCTGGCTCGAGGCCCGCAGCCCGCCCAGGAACGAGAACTTGTTGTTGCTCGCCCACGAGCCAAGGGCCACGCCGTAGATCCCCAGCGACGCCACCGCCAGCAGGTACACCAGTCCGATGTTGATGTTCGCCCCGGCCACCAGCACGTCCTGGGCCGGGATCGTCCAGTTCAAGAGCGGCATCGTGAACTCGGGCACGTGCAGCGTGCCGCCCCAGGGCACGATCGCAAAGCCGATCAGCGCCGGCACCACGATGATCCCGGGGGCCATGCGGAAGAGGACCTTGTCGGCCCCCTGCGGCATGTAGTCCTCCTTGAGCATCATCTTGACGCCGTCGGCCAGGCTCTGGCCCAGTCCGAAGAAACCCCACCCCCGCGTCAGCTTCTTCAGCAGCGGGAGCCCCAGGTCAAAGCCGACCCGGTTCGGGCCCACACGGTCCTGCATCCACGCGGAGATCTTCCGCTCCAGGTAGATGCTGATCCCCGCCATCACCAGCAGCACGTGGACGACCACCAGGATCGTCACCACCGAGACGAGGAACTGCGCAGTCAGGAACTCCGGCCTTGGCATGGGCCGAGTGTACGCCCCGGCAACCCGCCGTGCGACCATTCACCGAACGTTCCGGCTCACGCGCCCGAAAGCCGCCCATCCACCAGCCGAACCGTGCGGTCAGCCCGCGCCGCCACCTCGGCGTCGTGGGTCACCAGAACGATCGTTCGTCCGGTCTGCCCCCGCTGGGTGACCAGGGCCTCGAGGATCCCAAGCCCCGACGCCCGGTCGAGGTTGCCCGTCGGCTCGTCGGCCAGCAGCAGCGGCGGGTCGTTCATCAACGCCCGGGCGATCGCCACCCGCTGACGCTCGCCGCCCGACAATTCGGCCGGCCGGTGACGCAGCCGGTGCGACAGCCCCACCAACCCCAGCAGCTCTTCGGCCCGGGCCGTCACCACGCCCCGCTGCCGCAGGTAGCCGACCCGGCCCAGTCGGATCATCGCGGCGATCGCCACGTTCTGCAGCACCGTCAACTCCGGCAGAAGGTGGTAGAACTGGAACACAAAGCCGACGCTCCGGGAGCGGTAGCGGTCGATGCCCGCCGCCGAGAGCGAGCCGAGCGACCGCCCGTCGAAGGTCACGTCCCCGCCCGTGCCGCGGTCCGGACGGTCCAGGCCCCCGAGCAGGTGCAGGAGCGTGCTCTTGCCCGAGCCCGAAGCCCCCACGATTGCGATGAACTCTCCCGCCCGCACGTCCAGGCTCACCCCGCGCAGCACCGGAACGTCAACCCGCCCCAGTCGGTACGTCTTCTGCAGATTGGTTGCCGACAGCAACGCCGTCATGGTGTGTCGCTCACTCGAACCGCAACGCCCGAACCGGGTCCATCCACGCCGCCCGCAGCGCGGGCACGAGCGCTCCGACCAGGCTGAACCCGACCGACCCCAGGAACACCTTGGCCGCGTTGGCGGGATCAACCTTGCGCGGGATCTCGGTGAAGTAGTACACGGCAGGATTCCAGATCTGCACGCCGAACGCCCGCCCCAGCCACTCGTGGATCTCGTTGATGTTGGTGGCGACGGTGTACGCCAGGCCGACGCCCAACAACCCGCCGATCACCCCGATGAGCAGCCCGTACCGCAGCCACACCCACCCGACGCCGGCGCGGCTGGCGCCGATCGCCCTCAGGATGCCGATGTCGCGCGTCTTCTCGCTGATCATGGCCCAGAAGATCGCCAGGATCAGGATCGACGCCACCAGCGAAATGAACGACAGCAGCGTCACCACCACGCCCGTTTCGTTCCGCACCGCCCCCACGAACTGCGCCTGGCTCATCTCCCAGGTCTGGATCAGTCGCGGCGGAAATCGCTCGTTGCCCCGCATGGCGGCGTACGACGGCACGATGCCGCGGTGCGCATCGGCGAACTCGCGGTAGACCGCCAGGCAGGTGTTCAGCAGCGCGTCGGGGGCGACCCCCGGCTGGCCCTTGACCACCACGCTGGTCACGCGCGCGGGGCTGCGCCCGGTGGTCGGCACGGGCGCGAAGCCGTCGGGCCCGGGCGGCTCGTACGGGTTGAACTCGGCCGCCACCGCGTCCGACTCGTCCATCTTCAGCAGTTTCTGCAGCACGTCGATCGGCATCAGCATCGACCGCTTGTCGATCTCGAAGACGTCGGTGCGGAACTCGTTGGCGACCGGCAGCGTCTTGCTGACCAGCGCCACGTCGCGCCCCTTGGAATCCAGCGGCAGCACGCGCACGGTGACCGAACGGTCGGGCATGAATCCGCCGACCCAATCGATCGAGCCGTCGGCGTTGGGCTTTCCGAACGACTCCTTGCGGAACTCGTACCACGCCCCCGGCTGCCGTCGCGACAGCCCGCTCACTTCGATCCCCGGCACCGCCGCCGGCACCGGCTTGCCGGTCACCGGGTCCGGTCGGGACATGCTCAGCCCGTCGCGCAACGCCGCCTCCATCCGCGCCCGCCATTGCGGGTCCAGGCGGGGGTCCTCCGCCGCGCGGTCTTTCGGCACCGGCGCGTCGATCGGCTTCCAGTACAGCACGCCCCGCCAATCGACCACCCGCGCGTACCGCACCGGGTCGATGCCCCGGATGGTGATCGGAACCACCTGATCGTCCGGCAGCGTGATGACACCCATCGTCTGGATGAGCGGCGCGGCGGCGGCGACGTGGTCGTTCCTGGCCTCCAGCCGGCGGATGAGATCGTCGGAATGGGCGAAACCGACGGTCGGCCAGGTGATGGTCACGTCGCCGGTGAAAACGCGCCCCGAGGCGAGCAGCTTGTCGAGAAAGCCCCCCATCACCGACCAGGCCACCAGGACCATGGCCGTGCAGACGGTCACGGCCAGCACCGCGACGTACGGCATGAGCTTCGTCGAGAGGTAGCGGCGCGTCAGCAGCGAGGCGTACACGGGGCGGAGTGTACGCGCCGGGGGCGCTCAGCGCACCGGGCCGAAGGCCCGCCGCAGCGCCGCGAGATTCGCGTCCATCATCGCGAACCAATCGCCGGAGCCAAGCGGGTCCAGCGTTTCGACCCGCGCGCCGGTGGCCCTCGCGATGCGCTCGGCGGCGGCCGGGCTCAACTGCGGTTCCACGAACACCGTCGTGATCGCCTCGCCCCCGATCGACTCGATCGCCCGACGCAGGTCTCCTGGCGAGGGCTCCGTAGCCGTGAGCCCCTTGAGCGCCACGGTCTTGAGCCCGTACCGTGATGCCAGCCTTCCCCAGGCGTCGTGCCCCACGACGATCGTCCGGCCGGCCAGCGGCCCCAGCACCCGGTCGTACGCCTCGTGCGTCGCCCGCACCCTGGCGCGAAGTCCCTCGGCCCGCGCCGCCCGACGATCCGGCGGCGTCTCCCGATCGAGCGATTCCACCTCCCGGGCCACCGCTTCGACCAGCCGCTCGACCAGCACCGGGTCCAGCCACAGGTGCGGATCGGCGCCGTGCCCGTGGTCGCACGTTTCGTCGTGCTCGTGGTCGTGCCCGTGATCGGCCGAACCGCCCTCGACCCCCGCGACGCGGTCGAACCGCACCACCCGGCGGGCCGGGTTCGGCCGTTGCTGGATCAGCGCGTCGACTTGGGGCTCCAGACCAAAGCCCACACACACCACCAGGTCCGCCGTTGCCACGGCCGCGAGCTTCCCGGGCGGAATCTCGTAGCCGTGCTCGCTGGCCCCCGGGGGGATCAGCAGGTCCACCACCGTGCCCGGCGGCACCAGCGCCTCCACCAGGCCCTTCAGCGGCGCGATCGACACCACCACCCGCAAGGGGCCTTGGCGGCCCGACTCAGGTCCACCGGCCGGTCGGCAGCCGGCCAGCACCGCCGCGGCCACAAGCAGCCCGAACACCACCCTCCACGCGATGAACTCCCGAATCGGCATGCCGGATTGTTCCCCACCGGCCGCCAAGATGCAACTCAGTTGCATGTGGTGAATAACCCACCAACCGGCCCCGGGACCCGGGCGGCGGCCCCGTCCGGAGCCGGTCCAATTCGCCGGAACGGGCGTCTATACTCTGGGTGTTCGGGGCGGTAGCTCAGTTGGTAGAGCGCTTCGTTCGCAATGAAGAGGTCGGGAGTTCGACTCTCCTCCGCTCCACTGAAGGACAGGGCCCGGCCAAGCCGGGCCTTGTCGCTTTTTGGGCCGGGACTGGCCCCCCACCCCCGGGAAATCGCACAGATGTGTGGATTCGGCACGCGTACGTCCGATATCCGCACACTATCGGCGGGGGATTCGCCCCCGCCGCCCACAACCCCAAGGGGAATACCACATGCAATGGGTCCATCTGCTCTCGCTGGTGCTCTGCGGTTTGCTCGCCGCGGCTCCCATGCTGCTGGCCAAGAAGCCCGACGCCAAGCCCATGTTGGACAAACTGGCCCAGTTCGGCGGGCTGATCGGGCTGGTGACGCTCATTCTCGGCGTGATCAACCTCATCGACATCGTGCCCCACATCGGCGACGCCTTCAAGCACTACTTCGGCATCATCGGCGTCGTCGCCATGCTCTGCCAGTTGCTGCTTGGGTTCCTGCTGGGCTTCGTGCTGCTGGCCCAGTTCATCTTCAAGCCCGGGACGGCCGCCGGCGCCAAGGGCGAGGAAATCCGCAAGAAGATCGCGGGGATCCAGATCCCTGTGGGCCTGACGGCGCTGGTGGTCGCGGTGCTGCTGCTGCTCATCCGGTTCGAGATCCTCAAGCCGTAACGCCCGGTACCCGCTGGATGAACCGAACACCGCCGCCGCGACCCGGGCACCCCCCGCGTCGCGGCGGCTATCTTGTGTGCGGATGGCAGCGAGCGGACCCGGAGCCAAGTCGGGAGGGAACGACCCGCGGGACACCCCCGCGATGCGTCAGTACGCCCGGTTCAAGAAGGCCCACCCCGGGTGCATTCTGCTCTTTCGCATCGGCGACTTCTACGAGATGTTCGATGACGACGCCGTCACGGTCTCGCGGGCGATCGGCCTGACGTTGACGCAACGCACCGCCGGGGTGCCGATGTGCGGCATGCCGTACCACCAGCTCGAGACCTATCTGCGCCGGCTGATCGAGCAGGGCTTCCGCGTGGCGGTGTGCGACCAGGTGCAGGACGCCGCCGAGGCCAAGGGCGTCATCGAGCGGGACGTCACCCGGGTGCTGACGCCAGGCACCCTGGTCGATGAGACCCTGCTGGCCGACGATCAGGCCGGCGCTCTGGCGGCGGTCTGCTTCCCGCCGGACGAACCCCCCACCGCCGCCGGTCCGGTGCTGAACGCTTCAACCACCGCGATGGCCGTGGTCGAACTTTCCACCGGCGCGTTCTCCCTGTTGCGGTGCGCCCCGCAGGCGGCGGCCGACGAGCTGGCCCGGCGCGGGGTATCGGAAGTGCTCTACCCCGGCACGCTGGACGGAGCGCCGCCGGCCCGGCTTGCCCCGATGCTGACGGCTCTGGGCATCGCCGGCACGGCCCAGCCTCAATGGCATTTCCGCCCCGCCGAAGCGGGCGAGGCCCTCCGCGAACAGTTCGGCGTCCGCACGCTGGCCGGCTTCGGCCTGTCCGATGAGGACCCGCTGGTGGGCCCCGCGGGGGCGGTCGTTCGCTATCTGCGCGCCATGGCCGCGCCGCGGGGCGGCGAGACCGATGGGGCGGCTGCCTCCAAGCGCCCGGTCGGTTCGTTGGCCCACCTTCGGCCGCCGCGCCGTGAGGAACCTGGCGACGAGCTCATGCTCGACGCATCGACGTTCCGCTCGCTGGAGATCGACCGCACCATGCGCACGGGCCGGACCGATCGGCCGGCGGGCGCGCCGGGCACGGTGGACGGGTCGCTGGCGAGCATCTTCACCGGGCGTGCGTCGCCCCGGACGCCGATGGGCCGTCGGCTCGTGCGCCAGTGGCTCTGCCGCCCGCTGGCCCGGCCGGAGCCGATCAACGCCCGCCAGGCGATCGTGGCGACGCTGGTCGCCGACCGGCGCGCGGCCGAAGAACTGCGCGCAGCGCTGGCCCCCGTGCAGGACGTGCAGCGCATCGCCGCCCGCATCGCCCTGCGCCGGGCGACGCCGCGCGACCTGGTCGCGCTGGCCAGATCGCTGGCACAGGTCGAATCTCTGTCGGCCTGCACGGCCAACGCCCCGGCGCTGGCGGACCATCGCGGCCGGTTCGAGGCGGCGGCCGAAGGGGTCCGGCCGCTGGCCGAGCGCATCGCAGAGGCGTGCGTGGACGACCCACCGGCGCACCTGCGCGACGGCGGCCTGATCCGCGACGGAGTGGACGCCGAGCTCGACGAGGCACGCCGGCTCAAGACCAGCGCCGGCCAGTGGCTTGCCGAGTACCAGACCCGCCTGGTGGCCGAGCACGGGTTGCCAAGCCTGAAAGTCGGGTACAACCGGATCTTCGGGTACTACATCGAGTTGCCCAAAGCCCAGGCAGCGCGGGCGCCGGCCGCCTTCTCCCGGCGCCAGACGCTCACCGGGGCTGAGCGATTCATCACCCCCGAACTCAAGGAATTCGAAGACAAGGTCACCACCGCCAGCGGACGCGCCGTCGCCCGCGAGCAGGCGATGTTCGACGCGCTGTGCGATCAGGCCGGGGCCGTGCTGGGGCCGATCGCGGCCTTCGGCGACGCCGCGGCGGAACTCGATGTGCTCGCGGCCTTCGCGGAGAAGGCCGTTGCCCGCCGGTGGGTCCGGCCGGTGCTCTCGCCCGAGCCGGTGCTCTCGGTGCGCCAGGGCCGGCACCCGGTGCTGGACGAACTGCTGGAGAACGCGTTCGTGCCCAACGACCTGTCGCTCGGCGGGGGCGGGCCGGGGCTGGCGCTGATCACCGGACCGAACATGGCCGGCAAGAGCACGTTCATCCGCCAGACGGCGCTGCTGGTGCTGCTGGCGCACACCGGCAGTTTCGTGCCCGCCGAAGAGGCGACCATCGGCCTGACCGACCGGATCTTCACCCGTGTCGGGGCCGATGATGCGCTGTTCGCCGGCCAGAGCACCTTCATGGTCGAGATGACCGAGACCGCCAGCATCCTGCACCACGCCACGGCGCGGTCGCTGGTGGTGCTCGACGAGATCGGCCGCGGCACCAGCACGCTCGACGGCCTGTCGCTGGCCTGGGCGGTTGCCGAGCGGCTGGCGTCGCCGGAGCCGCCGCCGCGGGGAAACGGCGGCCCGCGCACGCTGTTCGCGACGCACTACCACGAGCTGACCGGACTGCAGGAACGGCTGGAAGGGCGTGTGACGAACCTGCACGTGTCGGTGCGCGAATGGACCGACGAATCCGGACACGACCACATCGCGTTCCTGCACCGCATCGTGCCCGGGCGGACCGATCGCTCGTACGGGATTCACGTCGCTCGCCTGGCGGGCATCCCCCCGGCGGTGATCGCCCGCGCGGGGGAGATCCTCGAGTCGCTCTCGGTCGCGCAGGCGGGCGGGCCCGGCGCGGCGCCGGCGCAACGCACCGAGCCGCGCCCCGCACCGGCGGGACAGTTGCCGCTGTTCACCGAGTATATTCCGCACCCGGCGATCGACGCGCTTCGAGAGGTCAAGATCGACGCCATCACGCCGCTGCAGGCGTTCGACGAACTGCGGCGGCTCCAGGGGCTGGCCCGGCGTACCAAGGACTGACGCATCCTTCAGGGCGCCACGGCGCCGGCGCGCGACCGCCAAGCCCAACCAAGATCGCGGTCCATCACGCTGACGCCGGGCTCTGCCAGCAGGCGCTCGGCCAGATCCTGCATCAGCATGCGCTGCTGACGCAGGCGGATCTCGGCCTCCAGCGCATCACGCACGGACTCGAACGGCACGTCCGCCGCCGGGGTCCGTCCCGTCACCAGGAGAATCGCAAACCCCGAATCGAGCGCCAGCACTCGGCTCATCCGGCCGACGGCCAGCGTCGCCGCGGCCGAGCGAAGCGCCGCGGGCGTGTCCGGATCGTCGAGGCTGAACGGCTCCAGTTGGCCGGCGCGGACGGCCGAGGCGTCGCGCGAGCGCTCGGCGGCGAACTGTCCGAACACCCAGGCGGGCACCGACTCGTCGTCCGGCGCCGCGGCGGCGGAGCGAGCGGCGGCGGCGGCCCGGGCAATCGCCTGGTGAATCTCCGCCGCTTCCTGCTGCGTCGCGACCGCGATCACGCGCGCGACGGTCCGGGGCCCGTACTTCACGGCGTAGGCCTGTCGGAGCACCGCCTCGTTGATCAGAACGCGATCTGACACCAGGGCCCGCAGCAGGGCGTTGCGACGCAGCAGGGCGGGGAACCGGGCGTCGCCCAGCCCGCGGGCGCGCCGAAGGGCGGCGAGCAGTTCCGCCGCGCGGTCGGCGTCCTGGGCCGGCAATCGTTCCAGCAGCAGGTCGCGCTCGCGGGCCAGGTCGCGCTCGACCACGGTGATGTTCCGGGCCGCGGCGCGGCGAGCCAGACGAGCATCGAGCACAGCGTCAGCGAGCACGGCGGCGCCGGCGGCTTCGCACAGCGCCGGCCGCACGTCGTTCCAGGTGATCGCCACATCGTCGACGATCGCGACCGGGCGTGCGGACGGCTCTGTTCCGGGCGGGACCGGCTGGCCGCCCGCGACGCAGGCCAGCAGACCGAGGCGGATCGCGATGATCATGCCGCAGTCTACCGCGGGCCGCCCCCAGACGGGCTCAGTCCAGCGCGATCACGGCGGCCGTGGCGTCGTCGTCCATCGCGGCGTCGGCGGCCAGGCCCGCGAACGTCGTCACGCTCGTGAACACACGGTCGGTCAGGCCGACCGGATCGGCCCCCACTCCGGACGCGAGCACCTCGGCAAGTCTGGACGCGCCGAACATCTCGGCCCCGCTCGGGTTGCGCTGCTCGGTGATGCCGTCGGAGTGCAGCAGCACGCGGCTGGCCCCGGGCAGGCGGATGGTCTGCGCCTCGTAGGGGTACTCCGGGTCGATGCCGATGGGGATGCCGGCGTGGTCGCTGCCGGGGTGCGACCAGCCCTCGCCCGGCCGATCGATCATCCAGTGGCCGTGCCCGCAGTCGATGTAGCGCAGCGTTCCGTCGGGCTCGAAGACGCCGACCCACAGCGACACGAATTTGCCGCCGGCGCTGCGCGGGCAGGCGTAGCGGTTCACTTCCATCACCGCCTGTGCCAGGTCCGGGCACAGGCGAACCTGTGCGTGCAATTGCGACTGCACGATCGCCATGAGCATCGCCGGGCCGATCCCGTGCCCGACCACGTCGCCGATGCAGGCCATCACGCGCCCGTCGCCCATCGGCACGAAATCGAACAGGTCGCCGGCGACGTACAGACCGGGGCGCATCCGCATCGCGTAGCGGAATCGACCCTCGGCTCCCTGGCGAGGCGGCAGGATCATCTCCTGCGCCTGGCGCGCGGCGGTCAGTTCCTCCTGCAAGGCGCGCTGCCGCTCCTCCAGCGAGATCCGCCGGAGATTGGCGAGCGCCAGGCCATAAGCCTTGGCCGCCGCCTCGCAGAAACCCGCGGCATCGGTCCGGACCGTCCGCTCGCTGTTGCGGGCGTCCAGGTACAGGAACCCCTCCACGTTGTCGCCGAGCAGGATGGGCGCGCACAGGGCCGAGTGAATCCGCAGGTCGGCGATCGAGTTGAGCCCGCCGCCCTGCGGAGTGGCGTCACGCGTGAGGATCGCCAGCTCGCCTTTGGCCGCCTGGTGCACCAGCGAGGTCGAGAATTCAAAGCCGCCGGTATCGGCCGAGTCGGCGCGGACCGCGGCGATCACTTCGACTTCGTTGCCCTGTCCGACGCTGCGGAGCACGGCGCCGCGGGCATAGCCGGAGCCTTTGAGGACCGAATCGAGCGCCGCCGTGGCCATGGCCTGCTCGGCCGCGGGCCCGGCGGCGGAAGCCTGGGCCGAGCCGAGGCGCTGGATGAACTCCACGAGCATGCGGAGCCGGCGATCCGACGCCAGGACGCCCTCGTTGACGTACGACCGCTCCAGCCGGGCTCCGGAGGCCGGGCCATCGTCGATGGTCCGTGCCAGGGTGTACGTGGACTCGGCGGCGCCCGCGCCGCCGGGGCCCAGCACCCGGAACGTCCAGGGGCCGATCTTGATGATGTCGCCCGGGCGGATGAGCGTCGCCACCCCCGGGGCAAGCCGCACGCCGTTGAGGTGGGTGCCGGACTTGCTGCCCTCGTCGGTGAGAAACCACTGATCGCCCCGTCGCACCGCCGAGGCGTGCCGACGGCTGATGTTGTCGTGGAGCAGGCAGATGTCCGAGCCGGCGGCCCGCCCGATGCTCACGGCCCGGGTCGGGGCGAACGTGAAGTCACCGCCGCTGGGTCCGATCAGCGTCTGAAAGGTCACCGAACCGTCATTGCCAATCAGCGTTGCGGGTCGCACGCCCAAGGCTAGGGTGTCCGCAACCGGGTCCGTCGTTCGCCCCTAAACCAGGAAGTGAGATTCGCGGGGATGGTGCGCCCGGCCGGTGGGCACCCGGGCCGCCGTCGTGTAGGCTGTACCAAGCTCGCCCCATCCGCGGCAGGATCATCCGGAGGTCCCCATGCACGCACGCCGGCCCGCCATCACCGTTCTTGTGAGCTTGATGGGGTTGGGCGGGATCGCGTCCGGTAGGTTGGGGGCTCAGCCGGCCGACCGACCGGAATCTGCCCAGCGCGTCGACTTCGGCACCGGCGTGACGGTGGTTCCGGTTCGTCAGATGCGGGTCGTCACCTTCCGGATGCCCGGGGCAGCCGAATCGGACCTGGCTCTTGCGGCCGAGGTGGACAATCCCGACGCCTTGCGCATCGTTCGGCCACCCTCGGTGCTCAAGGGACTGGACTTCGGCACGGTTCGCGTGGAAGGGCTGAAGCAGGGAAACGCCACGTTGCGGATCGGCGGGCAAGCCATCCGGATCGAGATCGTTGACCGCCCATCACCGTGGACCGACATGCAATCGCGGCCGGAGATCATCGCCCCCGTCAACGGGTCGGTGGTCTGGGGCGGCGTCGGGGTGGGCGTGGAGTGGTTCGACGACCCGCTCAACCCGCTGACCGACGTCCGCGTGCGCATCAATGGAGGCAAGGAGCTTGAACCGATCAGCGTGAGCGCACCCGAAGAGGGCCCGATCCGTCGCGCCGCGTTCACACTGGCCGCCGGCGACACCAGCAGCGGCCCGGTCGAGCTCGTCGCAACGCTGCGGGACCGGTCTGGCCGCGAGGTCCGGAGCCGGTCCACCTACGTTCGAGCCGTTGACCCCGGTGAAAGCCTGGCGGTGTACGAGGCCGAGGATTGGGCGACGGCCGCCAAGCCCGAACGGTTCAGCCGCGGGCGCATCGTCGTTCAGAAAGACCCGGCGGCATCCGGAGGGGCGTTCGTCAACAACGCAGGGTCGGACCCGGCGGTCGGCGTGGTGCTCGAGGTCAAGGAGCCGACGACGTTCCAGGTGATGGTGGTCGCCTCGGGCGACCTGGGAGGCACGGCGATGCCGACGGTCGGCGTGGTGCTCGACGGCCGCAACGAGGCGACGACCCACGGCCGGCTTTCGACCACGGGTTGGCACCGGGTCGCCGTGGGCACGCCGGTTCGGCTGGAGCCAGGTTTCAGGGTCATCAGCACCCGGTTCGAGAACGACTTCTCGGCGCGTGGAACCGATCGCAACCTGCGGATCGACCGCATCGAACTGCTGCGACTCGACGAACCGGGGCAGGCCGATGCCGGCGGCGCGATGTCCATGCAAGGCGCGATGCGCCCGGCGATGCAGGGCGACGCGATGCAGAGCATGTCCATGCAAGGCATGCAGTCGATGCAGGGCATGCAGGCCATGTCCGGGGGAGCCATGCGCCCCATGACGATGGCCAGCATGGGCGCTGTCGCCGAGGCCGCGGCGGTGCAGAGCGACGACCCCGACGGCCGCGGGCCGGCGGCGATCCGCGTGGCGTTCGCTCGTCCGTACGACGGGCTGCGTGTCGCCGGGCAGTTGACCGTAGACGGCGTGCTTCCGTGGGGTGATCGCAACCGCGTCGGACCATCGACGGTCGGCCTGCTGCTCAACGGCCGCCCGTTCTCGATCCAGACGACAACCGCCCCCCGCTTCTGGCTGGCGCCATCTGACCTTCGGGCCGGCGATAACACCATCCAACTGGTCGCACGCTCGGCGTCGGGCGTGACGGCGGTGTCGCCGGTGCAGACGGTCCGCTGGGAGGGTCCGACTCCGGCCACCGTCGGCGAACGACAGGGTTTCTGTCGATTCTCGCTCTACGACGCCTCGTGGAACGAGGACTTCCGCGACGGGGCACGGGTGCACAACGAGTCGCGCGAGGCGCGGCGGTCGGGCCTGGCCTCGGGCGAGAGCGCCACGCTGACGCTTCCCGAGGAGCTTTCCGGTCCGTACCGCGTGTGGCTGGAGCACCGCTGCACGCACGATCGGGGCAACGGCGCCGCCGTGGTCACGCTGGTCACGCCGGGCGATGCACCCCGGGCGGTCGGGACCCGGCGCAGCCAGGGGTGGTGGGACACCTCCGACGCGGGCGTCGTGGACCTTCCTCCGGGTCCGAAGCAACTGGTCGTGACCTACGCCAACGACGCGATCAAGCCCGAGCCGAAGAACGCTTCCAAGGGCCTGTGGATCGAAAGCGTGATGCTCCAGGCCGGAACGGCCCGGGACGACGCCGGCCCGCCCCGCGGCGGCGTGCTCTACCCGCCGGTTGTGGCCGGGGAGCCCCCGACGGTCCACGGTGCCGACGCCATCGTGTTCTGGGCGGACGACGATCAGATTCTCACCAGGGTCGAGACCCTGATCGACGGCAAGCCCACAGGCATCGCCTACGACGTTCGCGGTCAGGGCGGCCCCTTCACGTTGCCGGTGCTGCTGCGGGGCTTGGACAAGGGCGTGCACGCCGTGTCAGCCCGCCTGACAGATTGGACGGGCAAGTCGACGGACCTGCCGGCCCGCGACGTCTCCGTCACCGACACTCCCCCCGCCAACCCGGGGGCGTACGCCCGGGCCGTCACGCTGCTCAATCGATTCGCGTTCGGCCCAGACCCGCGCGAGCTCGCCGCCATTCTGACGATGGGTGAACGCGCCTGGTTGGCAGACCGCCTGGCCCGGGACGACGGCGACCCCGGCGATCTCGCGGCGTTCGGCCTGGGCGTGGCGCGCCAGAACAACCCGCGCGGCGAGTACGACGTGATCGCCCGGGCTCTCACGCACGCGTTGGCCACGCCGAACCCGGTGCGCACCCGGTTCGTGCACTGGACACAGACCCACTTTTCCACCTGGATCCGCAAGCCCGAGCCCGATCGCAAGTGGGCCGAGCACGTGGCGTTCTGGCGTGTGGGGGCAGCGCCGTTCCGCGACCTGCTCATGACCAGCGCCACCAGCCCGGCGATGCTCTACTACCTCGACCAGACCCGTTCGTTCGCCGGTCGGCACAACGAGAACTACGCGCGGGAGATCATGGAATTGCACACCCTGGGCGTCAAGGGTGGCTATACCCAGGAAGACGTCACCAACCTCGCCAAACTGATGACCGGGTGGACGGCCATGGTGTTGGGCGATGGATACGGCGCCAGCGAGCGCGAAGTGCGGCGCATGAATTGGCGCTACGAGCCCAAGCTGAACGACCCCAAGGCCATCGCCGTGTTGGGCGTTCTCTACCCCGAGGCCAAACCGCAGGAGCGTTTCGACCGCGTGCTGGCGGCGCTCGAGTCGCTGGTGGCCCATCCATCAACGGCGCGCCAGGTCTGCCTGGAGCTGTGCGAGGCGTACGTCGCCAAGCCGGCCCCCGAGGCGCTGGTGGACGACCTTGCCGAGGTCTTCACCCGAACCTATGGCGACATGGCTCAGGTCCTGGTGGCGATGTCTCAGCACCCGGCGTTCTGGTCTGCTGTGGCGCAGCCGCGGCTGGCCCACCCGCTGGAGTGGTCGCTGCGGCTGTTCCGTTCCGGTCCGGATCCAGCCGGCAACGCCGGCGCGATCAACGGCTTTTTGCGACGCGCCAGGGCCGGACTGTTCGACTGCTCCACGCCCGACGGCTACACGGACACCGACGCGGCGTGGGTCGACAGCAACGCGATGATCCAGCGCTGGAAATTGTGCCGTGAGGCTCAATGGTCGCTGGCGGCGGCCGCCCCGCCGGGCCTGCGTTACCCCGGCGCCACAACGCCCGACGGCTGGGATCAGAAGATCGTGGACGTGCTGGCGGTACGCCTGATCGGCCGCACGCTCGGCGACCGAACGAACGAGGCCGCCCTGAAGATCGTCCGAGAAACGACCGGCACCCCCGATGAACGGCTGCGCGAGGCCGCCGTGCTCATCGCCCAGAGCCCCGAAGGCAACCTCCGCTGATTCGCCCGACAGGCCCGAACCCACGGTCCTGAGCCTGATTGCCCTGTCCGTCCGCAGCGCCACACGACCCGGAGCGATCCATGAACGTCACCCGCCGCTTCTTCCTGCAATCGACCGGCGCCCTGGCCCTGTACCTGGGCGTGAGCCCGCTGACGCTTCTTGGCGCCAACGGCCTCCCGCTGGGCACGCGGACGGTCAAGAAGGGCAAGACGCTCGTGGTGATCTTTCTGCGGGGCGGGGCCGACGGGCTGAACCTCGTCGTGCCGCACGCCGACGCGGCCTACGCGAAGATGCGGCCTTCGATCGCGGTGCCCGGGCCGGCCGCCAAGGCCGAAGGGCGCGCGATCGATCTCGACGGCTTCTTCGGCCTGCACCCGCGCCTCGCGCCCCTGGTGCCGCTGTTCGAGTCCGGCATGGCCGTCGCGGCCCATGCCGTCGGCTACGACAAGAACACCCGGTCACACTTCGAGGAGCAGGACACGTGGGAAACCGGCATGACCGGCAACACGATCCACTCCGACGGCTGGTTGAACCGCCACCTGGCCACCAGCCAGGGCCACGGCCAGATTCGCGCCGTGTCGATCGGCGATGCGCTGCCGCGGATCCTGCACGGCAAGGCGCCCGCCTTCGCCATCCGCGGGCTGGACGACCTGACCGTCCCCACCGGCAAGGCGCCGACGGAGTCGATCGCCGCGGCGCTGGAGCACGCGTACTGCTGCGGCGCGCCGTCGCAGCGCGCGGGCGTGCAGGCGGACGCGACGGACCTGCTCTCACAGTCCGCGGGGACCACGCTGGACGGCATGGAGCAGCTGCGCGAACTGGCCAAGGCCAAGTACGAGCCGGCGGCGCCGTACCCCCGCAGCGGCCTGGCCGGTCGGCTGATGCAGGTGGCACGGCTCATCAAGGCCGACGTCGGCCTCGAAGTCGCCGAGCTCGACCTCGGCGGGTGGGACACGCACAACAACCAGGGCAACGGTCAATTCGGCCCGCTGGCGAACCTGGCCGGGGAGCTGGCCGAGGCGGTCGCGGCCTTCACCGCCGACATGGGCGACCGGATGGAGGACGTGCTGCTGGTCACGATCAGCGACTTCGGCCGCACCGCCCACGAGAACGGCACCAACGGCACCGACCACGGCTGGGCGAACTGCCTGTTCGCCGTCGGCGGCGCCGTGCAACGCGCGGGCAAGGCCAATCCCGCGCGCGGGCGCGTCGTGGGTCAGTGGCCCGGCCTGGCGCCCGACCAGTTGCACCAGAAACGCGAT
The DNA here is from genome assembly GCA_026126345.1 of Phycisphaeraceae bacterium. GTDB lineage: Bacteria > Planctomycetota > Phycisphaerae > Phycisphaerales > UBA1924 > JAHCJH01. The sequence continues at coordinate 33,114 of JAHCJH010000001.1, forward strand.
CTGTTGCACACGACCGACTTCCGCGACGTGCTGGGCGAGCTGGTCAAGGTGCACCTGGGCAACGACAACATCCAGACCGTGCTGCCGCAGCACCAGTTCAAGCCGGTCGGGCTGGTGGCCTGATTTCGAGCCTGCGGGCTAGCGCGCGTCGGCGGCGCGGAACGCGATGGCGCCGATCGCGTAGCCGACGATGCCCATGCCGATCAGCACCGCGAACGGGGTTGCGAGCTCGAACACCGTCATGCCCCGCCACAGCGACCCTTCCACCACCACCGTCGCCCATTTGAACGGGCTGACGCTGCTGGCGGTCTTGAGCCAGTCGGGCATGAAGAACACCGGGATGGTCCCGCCGCCGATCATGGCCAGAACCAGGATCAGCGCGCGACCCATGCCCGCGGCTGCGCCCTCGCTGCGGCTCATGCCCGCCAGCAGCATCATCACGCCGACGAAGCCGAAGGAACTGATGGCCACCGCGAAGACCATCGCGACGGGCGAGGCGATCCGAACGTTGAACAGCGCGACCGCCACGGCCAGGAGCATGACCTGCACGATCACGCACGCGACGAAGCAAGCCAGCGCCTTGCCCAGCAGGATCGTCGAACGGGAGAGCGGCGAGGTCGTGAGCCTCATCAGCGTGCCGTGCGTCCGTTCGAAGGCCAGGGACAGGCCGAAGGCCGTGACGCACCCCATCAGGCCCCAGACGATCCCCTGGGGGAAGCTGATGGCGTAGGAGTTGTTGGGGCGGTTCGGATCGGCCTCGAGTTTCGAAACCTGCACGTCGACCGGGCGCCAGGCGAATCCGCTTCCCTCGGCCTTGGCCGGCTCGCCGGCTCCGCCGGCACGCTGCGACGCCACGAGCCGGTCCAGGGCGGTGAAGAACGTCCCGAAGAGCAGCTTCTGCGGTGCCGATACGTCGGGCGAGTTGTTGATGCTCGCGCGGGCGCGATCGAGCTGCGCCGTCATCTTCGCCGGATCGTTGAAGAGCCGGCCCATCTGCATGAACGCGATTTCGTTCAGCTTGCCGGTCAGCAGGCCGGCCTCGGCGCTGCGCCCGGGATCGACCACCGCTTCGATGCGCATCGGCGTGCCCGAGAACATGTTCCCGGCGCTCTCGTCGAAACCCTTGGGCACAACCACCAGCGCCTGGACCGCGCCCCGCCGCACTTGCCGCTCGCCGTCGGCCCGCGTCGTGGTGGTGGTGACGTTCAGTCCGTCGGCCGCGGCCAGGTCGGCCAGGAATGCCCTCGCGGCGGGACCGCCGTCGAGATCGACCGCCACCACGTCCATGCGTCCGCTGCCGCCCCCGCCGCCGCCGAAGACGGCCCCGAAGAACATGGCCAGCAGCAGCGGGAACACGAACGTAAAGAAAGCGTTGGCCCGATCCCTCAGGAGCAGGCGCAGGTCCTTCATGGCCAGGGCGAAGATCGCGTCCATCAGTCCCGAAGGCTCCTTCCGGTCAGCGTCAGGAACACGCTCTCGAGGCTCGGCCGCTCGATGCGCACGCCGGAGATCGCGGGGCCCGGCGCATGGCCCGACAGGGCGCCGCTGATCGCGCGCAGCGGGTCGTCGGTCTGCACGTGCTCGATCTGTTCGCCGCGCTCGAAGGTCACCACGCTGCGTCCGCCGTGACGCTCGACCAGTTCGTGCACGGTGCCAAGGGCCATCAGGCGGCCCTGGTCCATGACGGCCACGCGGTCGCACAGCCGCTGGGCTTCTTCCATGTAGTGGGTGGTGTAGACCACGGTGCGTCCCTGCGCCCCGAGCGACCGCACCAGCTCCAGAATGTTGTTTCGGCTCTGCGGATCCACGCCCGCCGTCGGCTCGTCGAGCAGCAGCATCGGCGGATCGTGGAGCATCGCCACGGCCAGGTTCATGCGCCGCTTCATCCCGCCGGAGAACGCGCCCACGCGGTCGCGTCGGCGGGGCAGCAACCCGACAGCATCCAGTACGGCGTGCACCCGCTCGACCAGTCTCTTGCCGCGCAGGTCGTACAACCGTCCGAAGAACTCGAGATTCTCCTCCGCCGTCAACTGGTCGTAGAGCGCCAGCGACTGCGGGGCCACGCCGATCAGGCGGCGGACGTTTCCGTCGGTCGGCGGTCCGTGTCCCTCCAGCTCGACCGAGCCTGCGTCGGGTCGCACCAGTCCGATCGCCATGGAGATCGTCGTGGTCTTGCCCGCGCCGTTGGGTCCGAGCAATCCGAAGACCTCGCCAGCCTCGACGCGCAGACTCAGCCCGTCGACCGCGACGGTCTTGCCGTAAGCCTTGCGAACGTCGCGGAGGATGAGCATCGGTGAGAAGATAGTGGGATTCGGGCGAGCCCGCTTTCGCCGACAGATCGGCGGGCGAAACTCAGGCCGGCAGGCTTGCCAGGGCCCGCTCGACCTGCAACCAGGATTGCTCGATTCGTGCGGGCGACAGGTCCAGGACGATGCCCGAGGCCGCGAACAGGTCCGGCAGCGGTCGGGAGCCGCCGAGGGACAGGCCCCGTTTGTACGCCGCCAGGGCCGCACCCCGATCGCGCTGGAAGTTGGCCCAGACCTGAAGCGCACCCAGTTGCGCAATGCCGTACTCGATGTAGTAGAACGGCGAGGTGAACAGGTGCAACTGCCGGTGCCAGAGCGAGGACTTGACGTCCTCCAGGCCTGACCAGTCCACCGCTCCGCCGAATCGATCGAGCACGGCCAGCCACGCGCCGGTGCGTTCTTCGGGCGTGTGGCCGCGGCGGGTGTAGATCCACTGCTGGAACTGGTCGATCGTTGCAATCCACGGCAGCATGGCCGCGAGCTGTTCGAGGTGCACGCGCCGGGCCCGATCGGCGTCGGCAGGGGTGTAGAACTCGTCGAGATAGGGGTACGACGTCAACTCCATGCTCATGCTCGCCACTTCGGCGAACTCCAGCGGCAACTCCGACCGGTACGCCAGAAGCGGGTCCCCCCGGCTCAGCAGCGAATGGAACGCGTGCCCGGCCTCGTGGACCATGGTTTCGACGTCGCGCTGCACCCCCGCGGCGTTCATGAAGATGAACGGCATGCGCTGGCGGTCGCGGTTGGACTGGTAGCCGCCGGGCGCCTTGCCCTTGCGCGAGTCCAGGTCAAGGCACCCGCCGCCGCGGAGCGAGTCGAACAGTGCACCCAATTGCGGGTCCATGCGATGGAACAGCCGGGAAGTGCGCTGGACCAGGTCGTCGGCGGAGTCGAAGGGCCGAAGCGGCGGCCGGCCGAGCGGGTCAACGGCCAGGTCCCAGGGGCGCAGCCGTTCGACGCCGAGCGCCGCAGCCCGCTCACGGTGGAGCCGCCGGAGCACCGGCACGATGTGCCGCTCGACCCCCTGCGCAAAGGCGTCGCAATCGGCGGACGTGTAGTCGAACCGACGCTTGGCGCGGTGGGCATAATCGCGGTAATTGGCAAAGCCGGCGTTGCCCGCGACGCGCTGGCGCAGCTCTACCATTCTGCGGAAGATCGACTCGATGGCGTCCCGGTCGCGCAGGCGTCGCTCGGCGACGGTGCGCCACGCCGCTTCGCGAACCGCGCGATCGGTCTCTTCCTGAAATCGCGCCATCTGCGGCAGCGTGCATTCCCGCCCCTGGAACTGCACCGTCATCGCGCCGCAGATCTGGGCGTACTCCTGGTCCAGCTTGGCCAGCTCGGTCTCGATCGGGATGTTCTCCGGCCTGAACAGCTCGATGCCCAGCCGCAGATTCCGCAGGTACACGCGGTACCTCTGCGCGTCCAGCTCGCCGACGAACTGGCAGCCGACGATCTTGCGGTCCAGCGCATCGCCGACTTCTTTGAGACGCGGCTCGACCCGCTCCAGGAACTCCACGTACGCCCTGTTGGCGGCCGGGTCGTCGGTGTGGCAGGTCATGTTGATGTGAAGCGTGGCCGACGCCTCGCTGACGGCGGCATCCAATTCGCCCCTGTCCAGGATCAGGGTCTCGAGGCACCCGGCGCACTTCAGGGGCCGCTCCAGCAGCGCGCGGTACAGCGGCTCGAGCGCATCCCAGCGGGTCGCGTCGAGCCCCTGCGGAACGAAGTCGGAGGCGGGCTTGAATGGTGGCAGCATCGGCGTCGCCTCCTGCGCGGGATCAGTGGTCGGCGGTGGTGCTCAGGCCGTCGACCGAGCGGAAGCTCGTCACGGCGCAGCGATAGTCGAACCGTCGCTCGAATTCCTGTTCAACGCGTTTCGCCACGCGGTCGCCCCAGTCGGGGTCGCACAGAACCAGGGCGCAGCCCCCAAAGCCGGCGCCGGTAAGCCGGGCACCGTACGCACCATCGCCGTCGAGCGCCGCGTCCACGACGCACTCCAGCTCCGGGCATGACACGCCCATGTCGTCGCGCAGCGAGCGGTGCGACTGCACCATCAGCACGCCGATCTCCTCAAGCACCGGCTCCCAGTCCTCCACCTGACGCTCGGCGGCGCCCAGCAAGAGATCCGCCACGCGCCGCGTTCGGGCGTTTTCCCGCACCACGTGCCGGGCCGCGCGGAATTCCTCTTCGCTCAGGCGCGACCGCACCGCCAGCAATCGCTGCTCCGATGCCTGGCTCAGCGTCGCGACGCCGAGCACCGACGCCGCCTTCTGGCACAGCGCCCGGCGGGCCGCGTACTGCCCCGTGTTCAACGCCCGGGGCACCTTGGTGTCCACCAGCAGACCGAGCGCATCGTCGTCGCGCGGGATGGGAATGAGGGTGTGCTCGGCTCGCCCACAGTCGATCAGGAGCGCCGCCCCGGCTTCGCCGTGCACGATGATGTACGGGTCCATGATCCCGCACGGCACCCCGGCGTACCGGTGCTCCGACCGCTGGCAGATCGCCGGCAATTCGGCACGCGGCACGCCGAGCTCGAGGGTGGCGTTCACCGCACCGGCCACGGCGACGCCGAGCGATGCCGAACTCGACACGCCCGAACCCACGGGCACGTCCCCGGCCACCGCCAGATCCAGAGGCGGCAGCGGCTCGGTGCGCCCCGATGCCGCGGCGACCTCCAGCATCGCCCCGAAGGCGTACCGCGCCCAGGCCGGGTCGATCCCGGCGACCCGGTCGCCGGCCCCGGCGCCATACAGATCGCACGACGCCGGCCCGTGGCGCTCCAGCGCCGTGACCGCGCGGCAGTCGGCCGAGGTCCCCGGCCCCACCGCGACGGCCGTCCACCGGTCGATGGTCATGGGCAAGGCCAGGCCGCCTTCGTAGTCGGTGTGATCACCGATCAGGTTCACGCGCGCCGGCGCGACGGCCACCGCCGGCGGCCGGGCGCCGTACGTGGCCCGGAACAATTCGATCGCGCCGGCAACGACAGCGCCCCGACGAACGCCGACCTGGTCCGCCGGGGTCCGCACGATCAGCCGCCGCCCCCGCCGCCGGTCGGTCCGGTGGGCAGCCACATCGCCAATCGGATGCCGAACTCGACGAAGAGCCACGCGCCGGCGTGTGCCATGGCGACCAGGCTGGTTTCGCGCGGGCTCTTGCCGAAGAGCACCAACACGCCCGTCCAGTACACCAGCCCCGCCAGGACCACCTTCAGCACTTCGCCCACGACCGGCGGCGGGATCTGCAACTGCATGATGAACGAGAACGTGGTGAACGCCACGAACATTCGCGCCACGGCGAACTCCACGTTGCCGAACCGCTGCTGCACCAGCCACGCGGCCAGCGCCACCGCCGCCACCCCCGTGCCCGTGTGCACCACCGACTGCCACACCGTCAGCACGATCCGCCCGATCGATCCCCAGAACCCGTACCCGTTGGCGCCCGAGGCGATCATCGCGGCCACCAGCATGAACGCCCCGAAATACAGGAGCACCTGAACACCGGGCGTTCGCGGCGTGCAGAACTCGGGCGCCACCTCGCCCTTGGCATCTTCCAAGACCGGCCCGCTCCTGGGAACTGCCGCCGCCGTGGGCGAAGGGGCGGGCTGCTGCGATGCGCTGGGGGGAACCGCCGACGATCCAATGGCGTCCACCGGTTTGCCCACGGGCACACCTGCGCCGCTGCCAGCGGTCTTGGGGTTGGTCTCGGGGACGATGTCGTAGGGATCGGGCATGGGGCGGCATCCGTCGGGAGGCGCCCAACAGATTAGCGACCCGGCCCGGAACGCGCCGCCGCCCGAACCCCGGGCCGGCCGCCGAACAGGAAGAACTCCATGAGTTCGTGCCCGTGGTCCACGTGCAAATCGCTGGCGTCCGCCTCGGCCTCGCAGAAGGGTCCCGTCCGGTGCCCCCGGACGAAGGCCCCGGCCATACAGAATGGCGTCGGGGTCGCGTCGTGCTTGCGCGTGGAAACCAGGGTGTAGTGGTCCGGCATGATCAGCACGCGCCAGCCCTCGGCGGCCGGATCCGACTCCGGATCGCCGAACCGCCTGAGCCGCTCCAGCACCGGTGCGACCACCAGCCGGTCGATCGACTCCAGGGACGCCACCTTGGTCTTCCAGTCGCCTTGATGGCTGGCCTCGTCGGGCGCTTCCACGTGGCAGCAGACCAGGTCATACCGGTCCAGGGCGTCGCAGGTCCACCGTCCCTGGGCCGCATAATCGGTGTCGTGGTAGCTGGTCACGCCCGGCACCGGCAGCCGGTCCCAGCCGATCAGGCGCGCGATGCCCGCGAGCAGATCGACCGCCGTGATCATCGCCCCGCTCAAGCCGAACCGCTTCTGAAATGAGGGCATGTCCGGGCGGGTGCCCTGACCCCAGATCCATGCCATGTTGGCCGGGCGCAGCCCCCGCGCCCGGCGCGCCACGTTGACCGGATGCGACTCGAGCATCGGACGCGAAAGTTCCATCAGTCGCCCCAGCGCCGCCGCCGCGTCGCGCCCTTCGGCGCCCGTCGCCCGCGGCAGGTTGCTGCCCCACGGCTGACGCGGGATCTCGTGCGGGGGCGTGGCGTCCACCGCGCGATACCCCCGGCCCGACGAATCGACCATGATTCCCCGGTAGGAAACGCCGTGCGTCAGCGTCAGGGTCGCGGCCAGTTCCGGCGCGCCCCGCCGCCACTGCTCCAGCAGGGCGGCGAATAACTCGGCGGCCTCCGCGTCGGTGATGGCGCCGGCCGAGTGGTCCAGCATCAGCCCGTCGTCGGGGGTTCCGGCTTGGCCGACCGTCACGAGGTTGACGCGGAAGATCCAGTCCGTTGGACCGGCCGGCACGTTGATGGCCGCGGCCTCGAGCGGCGCCCGGCCGGTGTGGTACCGGGCCGGGTCGTACCCGACGAGGCTCATGGTGCACACGTCGGAACCTGCCAGGAATCCCGGCGGGGTGGTCCTGGCCGTGCCCAGCCGCCCCAAGGCAGCAACGGAGTCCATGGCCGGGGTGTGGGCCGCCTGAAGCGGCGTTCTGCCGTCCAGCTCCGCCAGCGGCAGATCGGCGGCGCCGTCTGGAATGATCACGACGTACTTCACGCGTGCAGGGTATCCGTGCTTCGGTGAAACCTGCCCCGGTCGAGCGCCGGGGCGATCCCGGGGGCGTTACAATCACGGCAGCATGACGACGTTCGATCCAAACGCCGCGGCACTTCCAGGCTCGGGCATCTTCGGCCTGCCGCACGTGCGGGACGAGGCGTCGGTCGTCATCGTCCCGGTGCCGTTCGACGCGACGACGTCGTACGGGGGCGGGGCGAGCGAGGGACCCGCGGCGGTGCTGCGAGCGTCCGCGCAGGTGGACCTGTTCGATGCGCAGTTCGGCCGGACGTACGAGGCCGGCATCCACATGATGGACGAGCCTCTGGAGATCCGGGAGCTGTCGCGCCGGGCCCGGGCGCTGGCCGAACCGCTGATCGCCAAGGGAGGTGCGGACGCCGGCGACGGTGAGACGCTCCGGATGATCGAGCAGGCTGGCGACCAGGTGAACGCGTACACGTACGAGAATTTCTGGCACGTGCTGGCCGACGGCAAGGTGCCGGGCCTCCTGGGCGGCGACCATTCGACGCCGCTGGGCGCGATCAAGGCGTGCGCGGAGTACGTCGCCAGCCGGTGGCGGCCGGGCGATCGCGCCAGCGCCAAGGGGCTGGGCATCCTGCACGTCGATGCGCACATGGACCTGCGCCCGGCCTACGAGGGCTTCCGATACTCGCACGCCTCGATCATGTACAACGTGCTCGAAACGATCCCCGAGGTGTCCCGCATCGTCCAGGTGGGCATCCGAGATTATTCCGAGGGCGAGGCCGAATACGCCCGCGCCTGCGGCGATCGCTGCCGGGCGCACCTCGATTTTCAGTGGGCTCAGGCCATGATGGACGGGCGGCGATTCACCGACCTGTGTCACCAGGCGGCCAGCGAACTGCCCGACAACGTGTACGTGTCGTTCGACATCGACGGGCTCGACCCGTCGCTGTGCCCGCACACGGGCACGCCCGTTCCCGGGGGCCTGAGTTTCAACCAGGCCGCGCTGCTGCTTCAGACGCTCCGCGACGCCCGCAAGACCATCGTCGGGTTCGACCTGGTTGAGGTGTGCCCTGATGCGCACCCCGGCGCCCCGGAGTGGGATGCCAACGTCGGCGCCCGGGTGCTCTACAAGCTCTGCGGACTGGCCGCCGCCGGTCGGTAGTCCGATCCGTAACCATCCATCGCGCCGCGCCGACGACACTTCAGGGTGCCGACGCGGGCGCCCCGCCGATGAACAGGATGGCACGCTCGACCGCGGGCACGACGATGGGCAGCAGAAACTTGCCGCCGTAGAAGAACAGCACGCCGAGCATCACCAGCCCCAGCAGCATGCCCCCCTCGCTCTCGAACGCTCGCCGGTACCCGGGCACGAACGTGCCCAGGATCCGCCACCCATCCAGCGGCGGCGCCGGCACAAGGTTGAACAGCGCGAGCATGAGGTTGAGCACCGCGCCCCACCACATGAACTGCACCAGTTGAACGGCCACTTTGGCGCCCTGCCCGCCCGCCTGGGCGCCGTATCGCACGGCCAGCCCGGCGACCACCACGGCGAAGACCGCGATCGCCAGGTTCATCAGCGGACCGGCGAGCGAGACAATGGCGTCGTGCCACCAGCGGCGGAACCGCGACGGGTCCACGGGCATCATGCCGTAGGCCAGGCCGCAGAGCACGAACAGCACCAGGCTCGGCACGCCCATGTGCACCACGGGATTCCAGGTCATGTGCCCGGTTTCGATAGGGGTCCGGTCGCCGCACCAGACGGCCGCCCAGCCGTGGGCCAGTTCGTGCAGCGTGATCGAGAGCACGACCCACAGCGTCCACGCCAGCACCAGCGAGGGACCGCCGATGGCCACCAGGTTGTTGACCCACCATTCCATGCGCTGGACTCTACCCCCGCGGCGCCATGGGCGCGAAGAAAAGGCCCGGGGTGCGCCCGGGCCTTCGGGAAGCGTGGTGTTGTCGGCGGTCAGGCGGCGACGGCGACCTTGGCGGCCTTCTTGGCCTGTTCACAGATGGCGTCGAAGGTCTTGGGATCCTCGATGGCGAGCTGCGAGAGCATCTTGCGGTTGAGCAGGATGCCGGCGTTCTTCACGCCGTTGAGGAAGATGCTGTAGCGGGTGCCGCGCATCTTGCACGCCGCGGTCAGGCGCGTGATCCACAGCGCACGCATGTCGCGCTTCTTCTGGCGACGGTCGCGGTAGGCGTACACGCCGCCCTTGACCAGCGCCAGCCGGGCGCGCCAGAAGGACTTGCGGCGGGAGTTCTGGAAGCCGCGCGCGGCCTCCATGATTCGTTTGCGCTTCTGGGCCCGTGCGGCGCCCTTGCGGACTCGTGGCATGTCGAAACTCCAGGGTTCCCGGCGGGGAGGGCTTGGCGCCCTGCTTCAGGGGTCCCGACGGAAGGTGCGATCGGCCCCGCGCACCGTGCGGGGGCCGGCGATGGTTCGTGCCGCTCAGGCCTTGGCGGGCTTGCGGGCGGTCTTGGCGGCCTTGCCGGCCTTGCGCTCGGCGGGCGAGGGGCTGCGCTTCAACGCGGTGCGGGGCTGGTCCTTGCCGCGCAGCCGGCGGAACAGGAGCCGCTCCATGGCCTTGGTCTCGGTGGAGAGCAGGTAGCGGTCCTTGCGCAGGCGGCGCAGGCGGTTGGGACGCTTGCTGCTCTTAAGGTGCTTGCTGTTGGCGCTCTTGTGCTTGACCTGCCCGGTCTTGGTGATCCGGAAGCGCTTGAGCATGCCCTTGTGCGGCTTGTTGGTCGACATGGTCGGTCCTTGGGTCGGTGCCCGGCGCTCGGCGCGGGCCGGTGGCCCGGGCGCCCGGCGACGGGCCGCAACGATAGGCGTGACCCGGTCACGGCTCAAGCGGGTGCGGGAGGTGTTCGGAGGGGCCGAGGCAAACCCGATCGCTACGGGACCAGGAATACGTCAGTCTCGCACTCGGGCTGCTCGACGCCCCTGAGCGGCTCAGCCCGCCGGGCGTTGGCGGCCCTGCGCAGCACGTCCTCGATCGACCGGGGGAGCCAGATGTTGTCGCCCGAGGCCAGCACGGGGCTGGTCAGCCAGACGACCGCGCCGTCGAGCCGCAGAGCGTGCTGGCCCTTTCCGGAGGCGTTCGGCGAGTTCTCCAACGGGTCGACCCAAAGACCCCGCACAGCCCGCAGGATGACCGGAGAACGGTCCGCCAGCACGATCTGCTCGCCCGCCTGACGCCACACCGGACGCTTGCGGGCGAATTGGTTCTGGTAGGAGTACGGCACCTCTTCGATGCAGCCCCAATCCGCCCGGGCGGGGTCCAGCGTGCATTCGACCGAGGCCCGGTTCCCGGGCGCGGCGAAGTTGGTCCGACAGGCGTAGCCGTCGCGCACCAGGGTGTACAGGTTGGCGGAGTTCGACTGTTCGGCGTTGCCCACGAACCACCAGGGCGTGCCCGCCAGGGAAGCCGTCGCCATCGGCAGCGCGCCGTCGTTGCTGCCGGAATACAGACCCATGCCCAGGCCGATGTTCCTGAGATTGGCCTCATTGAGCGCCAGGCGCGACCGCTCCCGGGAAGCGGACATCACAGGCCAGAGGATCGAAACCCCGATCAGGAGCATCGCCGCGACCGACACCAGGTCCGGCACGCGCCACCGGCGTGCCGCCGGCCCGGGGCGGCTGCTGAACCGCATCGATTCGGCCTGCGCATCGGCTTCGGTCTGCACCCGGGAGAGCGTCCGGGCGATGAGCGACTCGCGTCCGCTCGCCTCGGCGGCAGCCAGTTCTTCCGATGCTGAGCCGAGCAGGCCGAGCACTTCGGCCTGGTGCGCGGCCCGCTGGCGCACGCCGGAAGGAACCCGCCTGGGATCGAAGCGGTGCTGCACCAGCAGCTCCAACGCATCCTCGTCGGCCGGGACGAGTTCGCACACTTCGCCCGCCGCACGCGCCAGGCGGATCGCCGCGAGGCAACGGGATTCAGCGCCGGGGCAGACGCAACGGGCTTCGGCCGCCAGCTGGCTCAGGTCCGCCGCGATGCGCCGGGCGCGCGCCCGGTGCGCCTCGGGCACGGCGTCGGCGTCGAAGCCCGCATCCACCAGGGCGTCGAGCGCGGCCTGGTCCGCCGGGCAGAGTTGCGTGCTGTCGATCGGTTCGTCGGTCATCGCGCGGTTCCGTCCATCCAACGAGCAGCCCCGCCGGCGCTCAAGTTCCATCGCCGCCCTTGGACACGATGTGCCACTTGCGGGCAAACGCCGCGACGGCGGCGTGCAGGCGGCTCTTGACTGTGCCCAGAGGGATCTGGAGCACGTCGGCAACCTGGCTGTACGACATCTTCTGGAAGTACGCCAGCAGCAGCACCTCACGGAGCGACGGCGGCAGTTCACTGACGGCCTGCTGCACCATGCGATCGCGCTCCGCGGTACCGACCTGCTCGCCCGGCTGGATCGCGTCGATCTCCATCAGATCGACGAACGTTCGGCCGTCATCGGAGTCGCCCGACCGCCCCCCGCCGATCGGGGAGTCCAGGTCCATAGCCCGGCGACGGGTGTTTCTACGGATGAGGTCCCTGGCCTTGTTCGCCGCGATCGTAAAAAGCCATGGTTTGAACCGGCGCGAAGCGTCGAAGGTGCCGGCCGAGACGTGAACCTGGAGAAACGTGTCCTGGAATACATCCTCGGCGGCCGCCCGCTCCCCCGTCAGTCGGTACAGGAATCGGATCAGGTCGTCGTGGTAGCGTCTGATAAGGACCTCCAGCGCAGGGGATTCCCCAGCCCGATAGGCCAGGAAAAGATCCTCGTCGCTGCGGCGGTCCGGTTGCGGCATGGGATCAGGGCGGGGCAGCCCCGCCTCCAGAGACGTTGGCGGATCAGGAGACGATCGCGCCCGGTGCGATCTCCGCATCCGGCCGGAGGATGATCACCTTGCGCTGGACGGAGGGGTCGGCCGCGGCGGCGTCCTTGGGCACGTCGCTGGCGGCCAGGAGCATGCCGCGGGACTCCTCGCCCCGGATCATGCGCGGGGCCAGGTTGGCCACGATGATGATCAGTCGGCCGACAAGGTCCTCGGGCTTGTAGTTGTCCTTGATGCCGGCGCAGATCTGCCGGGGAACACCGCTGCCGTCGTCGAGCTGGAGCTTGAGCAGGCGGTCGGCCTTGGGGTGGTTCTCGGCCTGGACCACGCGGGCGACGCGCAGGTCGAGCTTGGCGAACTCCTCAAAGGTCACGATCGGCTTCGGGCCGCCGGCGACGGCGGGGGCCTGGGCGGGCGCGGGCGTGGTTGGCGAAGGCGCTGCGTTGGGAACCTGGGTCATAGCCGCCAGTGTAGGAATTGGCGGGCCTGATCGGCGCGGAGCGACACGGATCGCCCCGGGCGACCGCTATGCTGCGGGTCCCCTTCAGAAGGACATGCCATGAAGATCCTGGTCGCGGACAAATTCGAGAAGATCGGCCTGGACGGGCTCAAGGCCCTGGGTTGCGACGTGGTCAGCATGCCTGACGTGGGCGCTGAGAAGCTGCCGGGTGCTCTGGCCGAGACCAACCCGCGGGTGCTGGTCGTTCGGGGAACCAAGGTCTCGGCCGACGCCATGGGTCGCGCACCGGCGCTGCAGGTGGTCATCCGGGCCGGCGCCGGGTACGACACCATCGACTGCGCCGGGGCCAGAGCCAGGAACATCGCGGTGTGCAACTGCCCGGGCATGAACGCCGCGGCGGTGGCCGAGCTGACGCTCGGTCTGCTGCTGGCGCTCGATCGGCAGATCGTCGAACAGACGATGGACCTCAAGGCGGGCGTGTGGAACAAGAAGGAGTACGGCAAGGCTCGGGGCGTCAAGGGGTGCACGCTGGGGGTGATCGGCCTCGGCTCGATCGGGCGCGAAGTGATCCGCAGGGCCCGGGCCTTCGGGATTCAGTGCTTCGCCCACTCGCTGAACATGACGCCCGAACGTGCGCTGGATCTTGGCGTGCAGAACGCCGGCCGCACCCGCGCGGACCTGCTGGCCATGCTGCCCAGGTGCGACGCGGTCACCGTGCACGTCGCGGCCAACAAGGAGAGTGACCGCATGTGCGACGCGGAGTTCTTCAGGGCCATGAAGCCGGGCGCCGCGTTCATCAACACTTCGCGCGGAAGCGTCGTGGACGAGCCGGCCATGATCGAGGCGATCCGCACCAAGGGGCTCCGAGTCGGGGCCGATGTGTACGCCGGCGAGCCGGCCGGCGGCCAGGAGAAGTGGAAGAGCGCGCTGGCCGACCTGCCGGGCGTCATCGGCACGCACCACATCGGCGCCTCGACCGACCAGGCGCAGAACGCCGTGGCCGACGAGGTGGTGCGGATCGTCAAGGTGTTCAAGGAAACGGGAGCCGCGGAGAACCGTGTGAACTGATCCCGTGCGGCGTTCATCCGGGGCGCGACGGCGGCTCCATGTCCAGTGCAACGTCGAGCCACGTTGCCCCGTGCGTCAGCGATCCTGTTGAAATCCGGTCAACGCCGGTCGCGGCGATCGCGCCGACCGTCTCGATCGTCACCCCGCCGGAGGCCTCGAGTTGGGTGCGGGTGTTGGCCTGGTCACGCAACTGGACGGCGCGGCGCAGCGTCGGAGGGTCCATGTTGTCCAGCAGCACGATGTCGATGCCGCAGGGCGCTGGGCCGCCGGCGGCGGGGGCCTGAGGTCCGCCCAGCAACGCCGCCAGCTGATCCAGCGTGTCCACCTCCAGCATCACGAACCGCAGGCCCTCGCGGCCCGCCTCGTCGCGGGCGCGGGCTGCGGCGTGCGTGACCGTCTCGGCGAACGCCCCCGGACCACCGGATGCGGGAATGCGCACGGCGGCCAGGTGGTTGTCCTTGATAAGCACGGCGTCGAACAGGCCCAGGCGGTGGCACCGGCCGCCGCCGCAGCGAACGGCATACTTCTCGAGCGTCCGCAGCCCCGGGGTAGTCTTGCGCGTGTCGTAGACGCCGGCCTTGGCGCCGCCGACCGCCGCGGCCTGAACGAACCTGGCTGTACGCGTGGCGATGCCGCTGAGCCTGCCCAACAGGTTGAGGACCGGCCGCTCGGCGCCGAGGATGGCGCGCAGGTTGCCGGTCAGGGTGCCGACGACGGCGCCAGCCTCAACGTGCTGACCGTCGGCCACGGTCTGGGCAAAGTCCACATCGGCCCGGTAGAGGTGCAGCACCTCGTCGACGCATGCCAGGCCCGCCGCGACACCGGCGGTTCTGAAGACGATCGAAGCCCGTCCGCGCAGGTGGCCGGGGACGAAAGCCCGGCTGGTAACGTCCCCCTGCTCCCACCGCTCGCCGAGGTCCTCGTCGCGCGCCAGTTCGAGCAAGCGCGTGACCAGTCCCGAGGCGCGGAGCGTCCGGTAGAGGTCGGCCAGCGGCAGCGTGTTCAGGTCGATCATGCCTGCGGAATCGCTCGGGGCCAGTGTACCGCGCGGGACAACATGGCGACGGGTTCGCTATGCTCCGATCATGAGCCTGCTTCAGGGACAAACCGGTTTGATCGTCGGGATCGCCAACGAGCGGTCGTACGCCTGGTTCATCGCGCAGGAGTTTCTGCGCCACGGCGGCCGGTGCGTCTTCACACACCTTCCAGGCGACAAGAACGCGCACCGCACGCGCCGATCGGTCGAAGCCCTGGGCGTCACCGACCCCGTGCTGATACCGATGGACGCCTCGAAGGACGCGGACCTCGACGCGGCATTCGGCCGGTACGCCGAGATGCACGACCGGATGGACTTCCTGGTGCACTCGATCGCCTTCGCCGACCGTCAGTGGCTGGCGCCTGGGAAGTTCGCCGAAACTCCGCGCGAGGCGTACACCCAGGCGGTGGACATCTCCGCGTACACGCTGCTGGCCATGGCCCGAAGGGCCCGGCCGATCATGGCCCGCTCGGGCGGCGGCTCGATCATGTGCATGTCGTACTACGGCGGCGAGAAGGTCGTGCCGGGGTACAACGTGATGGGCGTCGCCAAGGCGGCGCTGGAGTGCACGGCGCGCTACCTGGCGTGGGAACTCGGCCCTGAGAAGATTCGCGTCAACACCATTTCCGGCGGCTACTTGCGCACGCTCGCTTCCTCGGCGGTCGGCGGGGCGGACGCGATCACCGAGCACGTCGAAAAGAACAGCCCGCTCCGCCGCAACGTCGAAGGCGGCGACGTCGGCAAGACGGCCGTCTACCTGGCCAGCGACCTGTCCAGCGGCGTCACCGGCGAGACCGTGTACGTGGATTGCGGCATCAACACCTTGGGCCTGTAGGTCCGGATCGCTGGACCGGTAATCGCGGGCCTGGCTCGCGGCGGAACGCCCGCGCGAGGCCCCCGTTGCAGACCCGGCTGCTGACCGGTCGATACGCGTTCCATGAGCACGATCGGCACCAGCGTGGCCCAGGCCATCGCCGGGTCGGATCCGGCCAAGGCCGCCTCCTCCAAGGAGCCGGCACGCCGGGCCAAGGACGCCGAACGCCGCGACCTCAAACGCGGTGACGTGGTCGAAATCGTCGTGCCCTCGCCGGACGCTGTCGAAGCCGGTCGCGGCGCCGATACCTCGACCGACAAGCGGCGCCAGCCCGATCCGCGCGGGGCGAGGCCATCGGCGAAGTCGCCGAAGAAGCCCGACCGACCGAGCCTGGACGTGCAGGGCTGAAGGGCGCGGGCGTGCTCAGTCCTTGACGCCGAAGAACCGCTTGACGCCGTGCAGGGTCACGGCCCGGCCCATCGCGGCGATGGACTCGGTCAGCGGGATCTTCTTGGGGCAGACCTTGACGCAGTTCTGGGCGTTGCCGCAGTCGGACACGCCGCCGGGGCCCGAGAGCGCATCGAGCCGCTGCGTGGCCAGCTCCTTGCCCGTGTCGTGCAGGTTGAACAACCGGGCCTGGCTGATCGCGTGGGCCCCGATGAACGAGGTATTCCAGGCGGCGGGGTCCGGCTCCGGTGTGAACTGAGGGCACGCCTCCAGGCAGCAGCCGCACGACATGCAGGTGCTCAGGGTGTAGCGGACCTCCTGTTTCTCCGGGCTCTCGCGCGGGCCCGAGCCCTGGTTGTACGTGCCGTCGATGGGCACCCAGGCCTTGACCCGGCGAAGGTTGTGGAACAGCCGCGAACGGTCCACCATCAGGTCGCGCATGACCGGGAACTTGGTCATCGGCTCGAGCGTGATGGTGTCGCCCTCGGCCGGGGCCAGGTCGTCGATGAGCGCCGAGCACGACTGCCGCACCTTGCCGTTGATCACCATGGTGCAGGCGCCGCACACTTCTTCCAGGCAGCCGCTGTCCCACACCGGAGGAGTCGTGCGTTGCCCCCCGTCGGTCGTGGGGTGGGCCGCGATCCACTGCAGCACCGAGATGATGTTGGCGCCGGGCTCGACCGGAACCTTGAACGACTCGAACCGCGCGGGCTTGCCCGGGCCGTCGCAGCGTTTGATGCGCACGGTGATGCTGCGGGCGGCGGAGCGGGGCTTGCTGGCGGTGGGTGTGCCGTTGTTCATGTGCGGGGCCGTTTCTTCGTGACGCGTGCTCTCGGCGTGCTCGCGGGATCGTTCTGGGCTGGAGGAGTCAGGTCAGCGCGGGCTGGCGGGCCGGCGCGGCGGACTTGGCTGTCGATTCAACCTTGCCGTAGTTGCGGACGCGGGGCTTGACCAGCGCCGTGTCCACCTCCTGGTAGCTCAACTGATGCGTGCCGCCGGCCGCGTCGAACTTGCTGACGCTCGTTCTCAGGAAGTCCGCATCGTTGCGGTCGGGGAAATCCTCGCGGTAGTGGCTCCCGCGGCTTTCCTTGCGGGCCAACCCGGTCAGCAGAATGCTCTCGGCGAGCAGCAGCATGTCGCCCGTGGCGCGGGCGAAGGCCAGGGACTGGTTGGTCCACATGGCCGTGTCGTCCAGCCGCAGGCGGGCGTACCGGGCCTTGAGCGCCGCGATCTTCGTCAACGCCTGCTGGAGCCGGGCCGCGGTCTTGACGACCGTGCTCGCGGCGGTCATCTCCTCGCCCATCTCCCTGGCGATGAGGTAGGCGTTGTCGTTGGGGTCGGACCCGCCACCCTCGGGCCCGCGGATGAGCCGGTCCTGGCGCGCGGACTCGTCGGCGACCGCCGCGTCGAGCAGCGCCTGGGGCGTGGCGCCGGTCGGCGCGTTGTCGCGGACGAAATTGGCGACCGACTGCCCGCAGAACAGCCCGTCGAAGATGCACGACAGCAACGCGTTGGCGCCCAGGCGGTTGGCCCCGTGGTAGGCGAAGTTGACCTCGCCGAACGCGTAGAGGCCGCCGATATTGGTCATCATCTGCCCGGGGTTGCCCGGTTCGAGGCCGCGGTGATCGGCCTTGGGCACGTGGCGCGTCCACAGACCGCCCATGGAGTAGTGCACGGCAGGGAAGATCTTCATCGGGACCTTGTGCGGATCGTCACCGACGAACTTGGAGTAGATCTCGAGGATCCCGTCGAGCTTGTGCAGCGTCGAGGCCGGCAGGTGGGTCAGGTCGAGGTAGACCTGGTTGCCGCCGCCGACGCCCATGCCGTCCATGCAGACCTTGAAGATCTCCCGCGTGGCGATGTCGCGGGGCACCAGGTTGCCGTACTTGGGGTACTTCTCTTCGAGGAAGTACCAGCGTTCGCCGGCGGGGATGTCATTGGGGTGGCGGGTGTCGCTCTGGCGGCGCGGCACCCAGACGCGCCCGCCCTCGCCCCGGGCGGATTCGGACATGAGGCGGCACTTGTCGGCGCCGGGGATGGCCGTGGGGTGCACCTGGATGAACTCGCCGTTGGCGTACCAGACACCGTGCCGGTAGCAGCGGGCTGCGGCGGCGCCGGTGCAGACGATCGAGTTGGTGCTCTTGCCGAAGACCAGCCCGCACCCGCCGGTGGCCATGACGACCGCCTCGGCGCGGAACGCGCGGATCTGCATGGTGCGCAGGTCCTGGGCGACGATGCCCACGCAGCGAGCCTGGTCGCCCTGACCCTCGATGATGGGTCGCAGGAACTCCCAGTGCTCGTACTTGGTGACGCGCCCTTCGTCCTCGCGCCGGCGGACCTGCTCGTCCAGCGCGTAGAGCAGCTGCTGGCCGGTGGTGGCGCCGGCGAAGTGCGTCCGCTTGTACAGCGAGCCCCCGAACAGCCGCAGGTCGCGGAACCCCTCGGGCGTGCGGTTGAACGGAACGCCCATGCGGTCGAGCAGGTCGATGATCTTCGGCGCGAAGTGCGTCATCTCGAACACCGGCGGCTGGTCCGCAAGGAAGTCGCCGCCGTAGATCGTCTCGTCGAAGTGCTCGTACTCGCTGTAGCCCTGCTGGCGGGCGACCTCGTTGCACGCGTTGATGCCCCCCTGGGCGCACACGCTGTGGCTGCGCTTCACGGGCACGACGCTGAACAGGTCCACCGGCAGGCCCGACTCGGTGATGCGCACCGTTGCCGCCAGGCCGGCCAGGCCGCCGCCCACCACGATCACGCGCTTGTCTGCCATTCCGGGTGCCAGGGTCTGATCCTTCTCGTAACGGCCGGCCGCGTGCTGGTCGGTCCGCGGGACGTTCCGGGTTTGCTCAGGGCTTGGGGGCGGGCAAAACCTCGGCGGCGCCGCCCTTGCCCGCGGCGTGCCGCAACTCGATCTCCCGGGCCTTGACCGGGTCGATGGTCGCGAAGCCGAGCACCGACGCCCAGCCGGCGAGCATCAGAGCGGCGCCCACGCCGGCGCAGACGTACCCCCACTGCTTCTGCGCCCGCGCGCTGATCGTCAGGCCCCAGGTGATCGCGCTGGTCCAGAGGCCATTGGCGAAGTGGAAGACCAGCATCGACACGCACACGAAGTACGCCGCCGACACCGCGGCGCCCGCCGCCGTCCACTCATCCCCGCCACGCAAAATCTGGGCCATCGTCGAGGCGGCGAAGTTGTGCTTCCACTCCACGCCGCCCGGGACCATCCACGTCCAGCCCCAGCGGAGCGTGGCAACGTGGTAGAAGATGAACAGGATGCCGATGTACCCGCTGGTGCGCTGCAGCGTGTACCGCCAGTTGGCCTGATACGGATACGCGCCGGTGTTGGGCCGGCCCGTGCGCGCGTAATACACGCCCAGCAGGGAATGGAACGCGATCGGCAGCCAGAGCCCGAAGACCTCGACCAGCAGCAGGAAGGGCGTGGAGTGGATGAAGTCCACCTCGGCCTGGAACGTACGCACGCCGCGCTCCAGAGCCGTGGCCCCCTCGCGCGAGTCCAGCATGCCCCAGACGATCGAGGCGTTGGTCGTGAGGTGGAACAGCAGGAACACGCCGATGGGCATCACGCCCGTGAGCGAGTGCAGGCGGCGGAGCAGGAAGTAGTTCCGCTGCATGAACGATTCGTTGGTGGTCACGGCAGCTCCCGGGCGGGGCGGAGCATCTCGCCGACGGGCCGGGCCGGCCGATGAGCCGGTGCGTGCGGGGCCGACGGGAGAGCGACGCCCGTTTCGGGCATTGTTTACCGTTCGACGGCCGGGTTCCAGTCGTGCTGCGATCCGACGTCCGGTCGGATTACACGCCCGCCGGCGGCGGCGCCACAGCGCCGCCCGCGGCTCCCTTGCGGGCCGCGTTCTCGACATACTTGCCGATCTCCACGTATCGCATGCGCAGTTCGTACAGCGCCTGGTTGAGGTCCGCGGCCTCTTCGGGCGTCAAGTTGCCCTTGCACTTGGCCTCGAGCACGCCGAGCAAATCAATGTGGAACCTCGCATAGTCAAGCGAGACAATGGCGCGTCCCGTTTGCGGATCGGGAAACCCGCCGAGGTAGAGCAGCGCCTGGGTCACCAGGGTGCCAACGAGCGCGTTGAAGTCCGCATCGGGCATCTCGCGCTGGCCGCGCGCGCCGGCCGGATCGCCCGGCTTGGCGGTGGCCTTCTTGGCCTCTTCCGCCTTGGCCAGCCGGTCCTTTTCCGCCTGGGCCTGCGACTTCCAGTCCGAATCCACGACCAGTTTCGGCGGGGCCGGCTCACCGCCCGTCGGCTTGGGCTCGGTCGAGCCGGATTTCTTCCAATCGTCGTCGAGGATCAGTTTGGGACCGGTGGATTCTGACATGTGGGCTCCCCTGATGGTCCGGGATGGTATTCTCCCGGCCGGTGCGGCCCACCGCAATCGTTGCCCGGCCGATCCCGCGTACCCGAGGTGGACATGAGCACGATGCTCCGAGCGAATCACGGATGGACGGTGTTCGGCCTGGTGGCGGCCGCGGGCCTGTCGCTCACCGTGAGCGGATGCGGCCAGCAGGCTTCCGACCGAGTCCCGGGCGGTGGCGGGCCGCTGGCGATCGACGCGTTCAAGGGTGAGCCGGCGCCGGCGTTGCCCCAACCGTCCAGCCCCCCCACTTCAACCCTCGCCGGAGAACCGGGCAAGCCGCAGCCTGCTGCGCGCCCGGTCGCGATCAGCGAGGCAGCCCTCACCGGCGGCGTGCGCGATGTCGTGGTCCTGGCGGGCGACCCGAAAGACGCCGTAGTCGCCACGGCCCGGCCCGTTTCTCAGCCGGCGTTCCTCGACGGCGTGATCGGCCAGATCAACGGCAAGCCGGTGTACGCCGACCGCTTCCTGGGTCGGCTCGACGGGCAACTGCGGGCGCTGGTCAAGCAGACCCGTAGCAACCGGGAATGGCTTCAGGCCGCCGCCAAACTGATCCGCGAACTGCTGGTCTCGGACATCCGCGACGAGTTGCTGCTGGCCGAAGCCCGAGCTGCGCTGACGCCCGAGGAGAAAGCGGGGCTTGTGTTCTTCCTCACGTCGATCCGGGAGAACCTGGCGAGCCTGGCCGGCGGGTCCGAGGAACGTGCCGAGGAGCGCGTGCTGGAGGCCGAGGGCAAGACCCTCACGGAGAAGGCCAAGGACGAGCGCGATAAGGCGCTGATCGGCCGGTTGTTCTCGCAGCAGATCCAGCCGCGAGTGAACGTCTCGTGGCGTGACGTGAGAAAGGCCTACGAACGGAGCTACGCCGAGTTCAACCCGCCGCCGATCGCGCATTTCCGCATGATCTGGGCGGCGCCCGACGCGCCCGGAAAACCCTCGCCGAAGGCGGAGATCACGCGCCTGCTCGGCGAGGGCAGGACGTTCGAGGAAGTGGCGCGCAGCGAGTTCAACGCGTTCTCGCGGGCCGACGGCGGCGCGGTGCCGCCTCGCCCTGTGGAGGGGCCGTACCGCGAGGCGACGCTGTTCGCGGATCCCACGCTCAACGCCCGCGCCCGGGACCTTTCGCCCGGCCAATCCGTCGGGCCGTTCGAGTTCCAGAATCGGTCGGTGTGGATCCTGCTGGAGCGGCTGGAGCAGAAGCCCGGGCGCTCTCTCGCCGACGCCCAGATCGAGATCGCCCGCGCGCTGCGGGCCCGGAAGTACAACGAAGAAATCGCGCGGTATTTCCAGCGGATCCTGGAGCGCGGATCGTTCAGCGACATCGACGCCATGACCGAGCGACTGCTGGTCCTGGCGTCGGAACGCTACCTGACCGCCGACCGGGCTCGTGAGCCGGCGCCGCCGACCTCGGGCGCGCCCGCGGGGGCCGAACGGAGTGCTCCGTAAGCTCCTCCAACGCGCGGGGATCTCGAGCAAGCGACCCGCCGCCGGGGCCGATGCCCGGGCCGCGGCCAAACGGGCCCTTGGTTCCGAGGGCGAGCGCCTGGCCGCCGGGCATCTCGAACGGAACGGCTACCGCGTCCTCGCCCGCAACTTCGTCGCGCCGATGGGCGAGGTCGATCTGCTGGCGCGAACCGCGGACGGGCGCGTCAACGTGCTCGTCGAGGTCAAGACACGCACGGTGAACCCGTCGACGGAGCGCCCACCGCCCGAAGCGCAGATCACGCCCGACAAGGCACGGACCCTCCGCGCCCTGGCCCGTCACCTGGCCCGCGCCAACCGATGGGCATGGGCGTCGGTCCGCATCGACGTGATCGCGATCGAGATCACGACCGGGCGTGCACCGACCATCCGCCATCACCAGGCCGCCGTGGCGCTCGCTTCCGAGCCCGCGCGGCTCAGGACTTCTGCCCGGCGAGCGACGAGCGGAACGACAATTCCATCTTCGTCTGTGCCGAAACGGAAGGGTCCAGGCGCAGCGGCAGGATGACCGAGAACATCGAGCCGCGCCCGAGCTCGGAGTCCACCAGGATCTCCCCCTGCAGCAACGCCGTCAGTTCCTTGCAGATGGCAAGGCCCAGGCCGGTGCCGGCGTGCCGTCGGGCGTGGCCGGAGTCCAGTTGCACGAACTTCTCGAAGATCCGCGACATGTCTTCCTCGCGGATGCCCGGCCCTGTGTCGAGCACGCTCACCCGCACCCGGTCCTGCGTCGGGTCGCCGCGCGAAGCCAGCGTCTCAACCCGCAAGGTCACGATCGCGGGGCGGGTCGAACCGTCGGGCGCGGCGCCGTCCGCGCCGGCGGCGGCGTGGGCCTCGGCCGCATCGCCGGTGAACTTCACGGCGTTGGACAGCAGATTGAACACGATCTGGCGGAACTTGCCGGCGTCGGTCTGGATGACCGGCGGATCGCCGACCACTTCGAGCCGCAGCTCGACCGAGCGCTTGTCCGCCGCGGGCCGCATCATCGCCACGAGCGATTCACAGGCGTCCTTGAGGTGCAGCGGGCCGATGGTCAGCTCCATTCTGCCAGCCTCGACCTTGGCCATTTCCAGGATGCCCTTGACCAACTCCAGCAGCGACCGCCCCGAAGTCAGGATGTTGTCCAGGTAGCGCTGGCGCTTCTGAATGCGCTGCGGATCGGTCGCGGCGGCGGGATCGGTCGCGTCCTTCTGCGCGATCTCCTCGAGCAACTCCGCGAACCCGAGGATCGAGTTGAGCGGCGTGCGGAGTTCGTGCGTCACGCTTGCCAGGAAGTCGCCCTTGAGCTTGTTGGCCTCGTACAGAGCGATGTTGCGCTGCGCCAGGTCTTCCAGCCGGTCGTCGAGCGACGCGTTGACCGCCCGCAGCTGGTTCTGCCCGGCCTGCAGGTTCCCGAGCATCGCGTTGAACGCCTCGGCCAGGTCCTCGAACTCGTCGCCGGTGCGGATGTCCGACCGGGTGTCCAGGTCGCCCCCGCGCACCGCCTCCGCCGTCGCGGTCAGCGACCGCACCGGGCTGAGCACGATGTAGTTGGTGATCAGGTAGAACACCAGCACCGCCAGCCCCAGCGACAGCAGCCCGGCCGACAGCAGGTACGCCGAGTTCACGAGCATGGCGCGTGCCGCGGCGGGGCTTGATCGCTCCAGAACGACGAGCCCTTCGAGTGCGCCCGGACGCTCGGCCGATCGCACCGCGCGGGCGAAGCGGTACTGGCGGCTTGTGAATTCCCAGCTGGCCTCCGAGAACTCGGCAACGTCCGGCGACTGGGACAACGCTTCCCACGCGGCGCCGATGAACTCCGACCGCTGTCGGGCCTCGGCCAGCGACTCGGGCGTCACGACAACGATCTGACCGTCGTCCAGCGACAGCCGCTGCCCCGGCCGCAGCCCCGCGGGTCGCGGGGCTCCGTCTGCCTGCGGCGTCTCGAGCGCCGTCTTGCGCAGCGATTCCTCCCAGACGCGGACCATCTGGCGCGACACCTCGGTCTCGCCATCGTCCACCGCGTTGTTCATGCGGAACCAGGCGACGGCCAGCGCGGCGGCCACGATGAGCACCACCGCGGCGCCGAAAAGCAGCAGGCACTTGTTGGCCAGCGAGAGCCGCCCGAGCATTCCCGGGAGTGTACGGAGCGCCGGACAGGGCTCGCCCCGCCGGCCGCGCCCGGTCGTTGCTCGGGCGGTGCCCGCGTATCCTTGCCCGTGGACCGCGCGAGCGTCTATCTCGAGACTTTCGGCTGCCAGATGAACGAACTGGACTCTCAGTTGGTCACCAGCAGCCTGCGCTCGCTCGGCTACCGGTTCACCACGGAGCCCGACGAGGCCGGGATCGTTCTGTACAACACCTGCTCGGTGCGAGAGCACGCCGAGCAGAAAGTCTGGAGCCGGCTGGGCGAATTGGCGATCCGCAAGGCGCGCCAGCCGGGCCTGGTGGTGGGCGTCCTGGGGTGCATGGCCGAGCGCGAAGGCGAGGCCTTGATCCAGCGCATGCCGGTGGTCGACGTGCTCGTGGGCCCGGGCGAACTCGACAAACTGCCGACGCTGCTGGACAACGCGGTCCGAACCCGAGCATCGCTGGCGGATCTGCCCGAGGCGCGGACGCTCTCCGACACGCCCGCCGAGCGCAAGCCCGACCTCACGCTGCTGCGTTCGGCCGGGGCCGTCGCGCTGCAGGGAAACACCGGCCGCCGCAGCGCCACCCTGGCCGCCGCCGCCGACACCCTCGAAGGGCTCGACCTGTCGCGCACCGTCTCGCCCGAAGACCACGCCGGCTCGGCGTACGTGCGCATCACCCGCGGCTGCAACAAGTTCTGCACCTACTGCGTCGTGCCCTTCACGCGGGGCGCCGAGGTCCACCGCCCGCCCGATCACATCGTTGACGAGTGTCGGCGGCTCGCCGACGCCGGCGTGCTCGAGGTCACCCTGCTCGGCCAGACGGTCAACCACTACCGCTTCGAGCACGGCGCCGCCGTGACCATCGGCGGCGTGATTCAGCCGCAGAAGGGCCGCGTCTACGCCTCGGCCGACGGCACGCGGCGCGACGCCTACGCCGGCGAGCGCGTCACCACCTTCGCCGACTTGCTCCGTCGCATCCACGAAGAAGTCCCGGCGATCCGCAGGCTTCGCTTCGTCACCTCCTATCCCCGCTCCTTCGGCGACGACGTGCTCGACGTCATCCGTGCCAGCCCCCGTATCTGCCGCTACCTCCACGTGCCGGCCCAGAGCGGCTCGGACCGGATGCTCAAACTCATGAACCGCGGCTACACCATCGCCGAGTACATGGAGTTCCTGCACCGGGCGCGGGCCGCCCTGCACCAGCCCGAGATCGGCCGCCCTCTGACCGTCGCGGGCGACATCATCGTCGGCTTCCCGACGGAGACCGACGCCGATCACGAAGCCACCAAGCACCTGCTCGCGCAGGCCAGGTACAAGAACTGCTTCATCTTCAAGTACTCGCCGCGCCCGGGAACCGTGGCCATCGACCGCTACGACGACGATGTTCCCGACGACGTCAAGCGCCGGCGGAACAACGAACTCCTGGCGCTGCAGCAGCAGATCAGCGCCTCGGTGAGCGCCGAGTACGCCGCAGCGGAGGTCGACGTGTTCGTGCAGGGCATCAGCAAGCGCCAGGCCAAGGTCGATCGCCGGCCCGTGTCGGGCGGAGGCGTTTCTCTAACCGTCCGCGGCCGTACGCCGGATGCTCCGCCCGATCACATCGGAGCCGATGCAGACTGCGGCGCGTGCACCACGGTGGCCACGGCGCCGGCGACCCGTGAGTCCGCGGGCACGCCGGTGCAACTCTCAGGCCGGACCGACGGGGACCTGATCGTCTTCTTCGATTGCCCGACCGGGCGATCGCCCGACAGCCTCATCGGTTCCATCGTGCGCGTACGGATCGACGAGTGCCGACCCCTCAGCCTTCACGGAACGTTGATCAGCGGCCGCTGAACGTCGGCGCACTCACCGTCGTTCGGCCACGTGCACGATCGTTTCGTACCGCAGCACGACGTCGCCGCGCTCGTCAGCATGATGACGTGCCGCCTCCGCGAGCGTCCGCTCCATCGCCTCGCGTTCCGGTCCGCTGGCGGGCACGTAGGACGCGCTGGCGGCCCGACCGATGAGCCCCCGCACGCCGGGCAGGCGCTGCGCGTGCGGGAACACGCGCACCCGATACCCGACGAACAGCCCGCTGTCGCGCAAGAACGTGAAGTGGTCCGCCCGCTTCTCCGCCGGATGGTTGCCGGACGCGGCCCGGATCGCCGCGCCGTACGTCGCCGTCAGTGGGTCCGAATCGTCGCGTTCGTTCCACAGCAGCGCGACCCTGCCGCTCGGCCGCAGCACTCGGGCGAACTCCGCAAGCGTCGGTTCTGGAACGAACCAGTGAAACGCCTGGGCGCAGACGATCAGGTCCAGCGACCCGCGTTCAACGGGCAGTTTCTCGGCTGTCGCGTTCACTGGCTCGATGCGCCGGTGCGCCGGGATCGCGCGCCGCATCGCGTCGTTCGGCTCGACGGCCAGCACCCGAGACTGTCCGGTGACCGCGTCGGCCAGTTGCACCGTTGAAATCCCTGTGCCGGCGCCGACGTCGGCGATGGTCAACCGAACTCGATCCAGTCCTTCCAGAACCGCATCCCAGGCCGGGGCCGGGTAATCGGGCCGAAAGGCGGCGTAGTCGTTCGCGCGGTCGCTGAACCGACCGGTCGGGTTCATGTCGTGCAGCGACGTGTGCGATGCGGTCTCCATGTCACGGCGCCCGAACGGCCGAGTGCACTTCGGTGATCCACGCGAATCGCGCCAGGCCGTCCGCGTCGGCGTGCCGGCGGTACGCCTCGATCAACCGACGGTCGAGCGTATCGCGAATCTCGCCGCCGTACCGGCTCGAGCTGCGCGCATAGCCGACGAAGCCCTCTGCGTCAAAGGCCCGAACGTTGGCGTGGTGCTCGGTCGCGTAGTCGCGGAAGAGCGTCGAAACCCTGATCGACGCCCGGCCGTTCCCGTGCCGCTCGGCGTAGTGCGGACCGAGCGCCTCGTCCACAATCCGTCGAAACTCGGCCGTCAGCGCGTTGTTGAGGTCGCACCGGTTGTTGAGGATCACCAGCCGGCCCCCCGGCTTGAGCAGCCGCGCGAACTCATCCAACGCCGCCGCCGTCTCGAACCAATGAAACGCCTGCGCGCACACCACGACGTCGAACCGCCCGCTCGGCAGGCCGGTGCGCTCGGCCTTGCCCGGGTGCCACCGCACGCGGGGATGCGCCTCGGCCGCGGCCCGCATGGCGTCGTTCGGCTCCACCGCGTCGACCATCGATGCCCCTTCGATGGCGCTGGCGATTTGGCGCGACGCGATGCCCGTTCCCGCGCCAACGTCAGCGATCGTGCACGCCGACCGGTCCAGGCCCCGCAAAGCCGAGTCGATGGCCGACGCGGCGTAGCTCGGCCGGAACCGGGCGTATCGCTCGCTCACCAGTTCGAAGCGACCGGAAGTCGCTGAATCCGCTCGCGGTTTCCAGAGTCGCAGGCGCACGGTCGCATTGTACTGCGGCGTCTCCCGCCCCCGAATGACTAGCCCCGGTCGCCCTCCTCGAACCGCTCGCGGGCACGCCGCTTAGCCTCCAGCAGCGACGACTCGCTCTGGCCGGGCGTCGGCGTGGTTTTCGGCTCGGTGACCGGGCCTGCCAATCGTGACTCGCGACGCCGGCGACGGGCTTCTTCAGCGAGGGCTCGAGCGTCGGCCTCGGTGAGCGCCGAGGCGGGTTGGGCCGCGTCGGTCTCGGCGGTGCGCAACGAGCCGAGCGTACGCGCGGCTTGGTCAGAACGATCCCGCAGCGCATCCTCGGCCTGCTGGCGGATCGACCGGCCGAACTGGCGGCTCACCAGCCTGTCCCACGCCAGCCGCCGCGTCGCCACGTCCAGCAGCAGCAGCACCATCGCCCAGGGAAGCAGCAGCGGCCACAACGGCGAACGCGCCTCCTTCGGGACGGTGCCCGATCGGTCGAACAGCAGCCGCGCGGCCCCGGCCGGGTCATCCAGGCTGAGCGACCGCCCGCCGGTGAGTGATGAAAGCCGCGCCAGCAGCGCATCGTCGGAACGCATGGAACGAAACTCGGCGCCCTGAGCGCGGACCACGCCTCCGACCACCGGCGGCAGCGATCGTGCGCCCGGCCCGGTGGTGCGCGGGGCCAGCGTCACGACGTACGCCCCGCTGACCGTCGCCGCCACGTCCCCTTCGTACACCCCGGGCCCGGTCTGCGTCAGGCGGACCTCCATCCGTCGGCCGTCGGGGGCGTAGACCGCGCCGGGCACGTCCAACAGGTCCATCGGGCGGCCCTGTTCCGTCGTCGCTTCCATGCGCAGCGCCAGGCGGTCGCCGCGGATCTCCGACGTGAGATCCGCCGCCCGTCCCGTCGCGTTGCGACCGATCGAGCGCGCGATCTGTGTCCACATCCGCCGATACCCGGGCCACGCGAGCCAGGGCTCGGCCCACCGATGGGCGTCGGAAGTGAACGCCGCGACCTGCCCGAGGCCCGCCTGCCAGTGCGCCAGCACCGGCTCTCCCCCGGGCGTGAGCAGCTCGTACGTCACGCTCGCGGATTCGGCCCGGTCGCGCCCCGCCTTGGGCTGCGTCAGGACCAGGCCCCGCAACGGCGGCATCGTGGACTGATCGAGCCCCGCCGCCAGCAGGGCGCCCGGCTGCAACAACGGCGTGAACGGCTCCTCACGGATCATCGGCTGGCGGACGACTCGAACAGCCTTGAGGAACACGCGGGGCAGGATGTTGGGATCCGTGACTCTGTAGAACTCGCCCCTGCCGGCCTTGGCCATCGCGGCCATCACCTCGGTATCCGCCGAGTCGCCCACGGCGATGGTGCTGACCTTGATCCCGTCGGTAGCCATCGACGCCGTCATGTCCACCAGCCGGTTGCGCCCACGCGACTCGCCGTCCGAAAGCACGATCACGTGCTTGATCTGCGCCTCGGCGCCCCGCATCTGGCGGTGCGCTTCCTCCAGCGCCGGGGGCAGGTTGGTGCCGCCCGACGCGTCGATTCCAAGGACGCGCTGCGCGACCGCCTGCGGATCGTCCAGCCTGGCCAGCGGCGACACGACGTCGAACGTGGAGTCGAACGCGATCACGCCCACCAGGTCGTTCTTGTCCAGCGTGCGGATGGCCAGCGCCGCCCCGGCGTTGGCGATATCCTGCTGCGACCGCGAACCGCCCAAGACCGCGCGGTTCATGGACCCGGATTTGTCGATGATGAACAGCACGGCCGCCGCGGGCATGACCAGCCGCTCGGGCAGGTCGAGCCGCACGGGCAGGATCGCCTCGAGCTCGGTGCCCTTCCATCCGCCGGGCCCGAAACTCTCGGGCCCGCCGACCATCACCAGCCCGCCGCCGAGTTCGGTGACGTAGCGCACCAGCATGTCGTTCACGCCCGCGGGCATCGCCTCGGCCGCGACGTTCTGCAGGATCACCAGGTCGAACGCCTGCATGCGCAGCAGGTCTGCGGGCGCCGACTCGGGCGAAACCACCTCGAGCTCGATGCCCTCGGAACGCAGCGTGCCGGCCAGAACCGCTCCCGGACCGTCCGACGCGCCGCGCCCCACGCCGTCGACCAGCAGCACGCTCCCGGCGCCGGGCGTGAGCGTGAACGCCGTCGCGCGGTTATTCGCGGCGATTCGGTCGGCGCCTGCGTCGCCGGGATCGGGCTCGTATACCGCTTCGAGCCGGTGCACCCGCCCCGGCCCCAGGGGCACGTCGAGCAGCAGAACGCTGCGCCCGGCCGGGAGCGTCACGCGCAGACCCGCGCCGGGGGCCGACCCGTTGATGTCCGCCTCCTGGCCCTCGTTCAGCAGCCGCAGCGTGCCGCTCGTCGGCGCCGCGCTCGACACCACCACGCGCGCCGTGATCGTCGCACCCGCGGCCGCCCGGGCCGGAGCATCGACCGACTCGACCACCACTTCGCCGTCCACCCGGTAGCTCAGCGCGACGCTGTCGATCGGCACGGGCGGCCCCCCGCCGATCGCCGCCGTCGCGGCCCGCAGCGCATCGCCCGCGGTCTGGTTGCCGTCGGAGATCAAGAGCAGCCGCCGCGCCGCGTCGGCCGGGAACATGCCCTGCGCCAACCGTAGGGCCGACTCGATGTCTGTTCCCTCGGCCAGGGACACGTCGATCACGCGCTCCGTCACTGGGCCCGTCGAGCACGGCGCGACCGCCAGCGCCTGACCGTCAAAGACGACCATCCCCACCAGGTCTTCCGGCCCGCGCCGGTCCGTCGCACCGGCAAGGAACGCACGCACCCGCTCCAGCACGCCGACGCTCCGGCCCTGGGCGTCCGGTGCCGCCGGCACGTACGACCGCACCGACCCCGACACGTCGACCACTGCCACAACCGCGAGCCGATCTGTTGTCCTGACCGTGCTCACCCCTGCCAGCATGGCCGAGAGCGTTGCCAGCAGCAGCGTGCGCACCATCACAGCCGACCAGCGGCGAACCCCCGCCATCGCGCCGAACCACGCCAGACCTGCGACCGCCATCGGGATCGTCAGGGCGGTGATCCACAGAAACTCGGGTTGCTCGAATCGGATGGACATGAATAACGCCGGTCGGCGATCAGCGCGGCGCATCCTTCGCCGGCACCGGTTCGCCGGGCGCCGGCCCCGCCGACGGCAACCCCAATTGCTCCGGCAATCGCCTGAAGTACCGCCGCAGCAGCCCGTCGTAGCGGCTCGGCAGCGTTCGATCTTCTACCGCCTTCTGACCGCTGGCCGCCGCCTCGCGGATCACGCTCGCCGCCGCGGCCTGTTCCTGGGGTGACGGTTTGCGTCCCTTGCCCATCCACTCGGCCACGACACGCTCCGGGCCAGCCGGGGTCTGTGAAGGGTTGCGACGGGCATCGATCACGTCGGTCGCCTGCTCGCCGGCTGGCAGGGGCCTCGGGGTTGGGTTCGTTGAGCGATCACCCGGTTCATCGCCCGGGCCGCCACCCGGCATCCCGTTCCGCTCGGCGCGATCACCACCGCCCGGCTCCGGCCGATCGCCGCCTTGTTCGCCCCGCCGCTCGCGGGCCATTTGCTCGGCCAATCGGCGCCACTGCTCGCGCTTCTCTGGCGTTGCCCCTTCGAGCATGCGCCGGGCCTGCTCGCGCAGTTGCTCGGCCTCACGCGCATCCTGCTGCGGTTGGCGGGAGCGTTCGGCCATCCGCCGCGCCTGTTCGAGCAACCGCTCCATGCCGGGCGTCGGTGCCGACCCGGGCTCTGGTTGCTGGCCGGGCGACGCCGCTCCACCGGGCGACGGCTGCGGAACAGCCTGCCCGGGCGCCTGCCCCTTCGGTCCGGGCTGAGGCGTACCCCCCGGCGTCGGCTGATTGGCGGGCTCGCCGGGAGCGGCACGCGGGCCCGCTTCGCCGGGGCTGCCTTGCTTCGAAGCATCGCGACCCGAGGTTCCAGGGCTGGGCTGGGGGGCACCACCTTGCGGTGGGGCCACGGGCTGCTCCTTGCCATCGGGCGACGGCTGGGGCGATCGCGCATCCGGGGTTCCGACGGGTTGCGGTCGCGGCTGACCCGACGGGCCGCCATCGGCGCCCGGTGATGGACCGGACTGCTGCGGTCCCTGTTGATTGGCACCCTGCTGGGGTTGTGGTTGCCCGGATCCCGATGGCTGTCCAGCCTCTGGTTTTGGGCTGGTCGTCGGTTGCTGCGATGGCTGATCTCCGGCGCGACCTTGCTGGTCCTTGCCGGTCGCCGACGGATCGGGAGACTTCGGGGGTTCCCCGGGCCGACGTGCGTCGGGTTGTGTCGGCTCGCCCTTGGGCGAAACAGAGGGGTTGGCCGGAGCCGGTTTAGCGTCTGCATCAGCCGGGCCGGCGAGGCTATCGCCGCCGAATCCCAGAACCGCGGGCTGATTCCCGGGCCGCTCGCCCTGATTCGTGTTCGGCCTGTCCGAAGGCTGGTCGGGAGACTTGGCCTCTCCCGGCCGCTCACCCGGCGGCTTGGACGGAGTGCCGCTCGGCTCTGTTCCGGGCGAAGGTGGTTGCGAAGGGCGCTCCGGCCCTCCGCCTTTGCCTTTCGGGCCTCCCTCGTTCTCCGAAGGTGGCGGAGGCGACTTGGGTTGCTGCGGCTGGCCCTGCGGCGAGTTTGACCGCTCCGGCGGCCGCGCATCGGGCGACCGAGGGGGTTCATTGGGTTGCGATCGGGCCGGCGGCGGCGCCGCCGCGGGCTGGCGCAGTTCGTTCGCCGCATCGCGCATCGCGTCAGACAAGTCCTTGGCTTGCCGTTCAGCCTCGCGGCGTGCCCGCTCCGCCCGATTCTGCTCGGCCAGCCTCTGAGCCTCACTGGCGGCGGTGCTCGGGTCTGCGCCGGCCTGTCGCAACGCTTCCTCGATTCTCTGTGGATCGTCCGAACCCGCCACATCCGGCGGCAAGTCTGGCCTGGGTGCCTGTTCCGGCTCGGGGACGGCCCCCGCCTGTTCAAGTCGGCGCGCCGCCTCGTCCAATTGCTCTGCCAACGCCGCGCGGTCCTCCGGTGACATCGCGCCGGCCTCCCTGGAGAGCCGTTCCACAGCTTCCCGAACCGCCGCCGCATCGCCCGAGCGGATCGCCCGCTGAAGATCCGAAGCGCTGCCCTGATCCGTCGCCTGCGTTCGTGCCAGACGGTCGCGCAGCGCATCCCGCGCCGCTGCCGCCGATTTCGAACGTCGCTCCGCGTCCGCCGCCATTGCTTCCAGCGTCGTCGCCGCCTGCTGACGGGCCTGCTGGGGACTCGTCTTGCCCTCCATCAACTGCCGCTCGATCTCCCGCAGCTCTTCGGCGTGACGTTGCGCCTGCGGATCGGCGGACGCCGAGACCTCCGGAGCCGGAGCTTCCGGCACGACCGCCGCCAGGTCCGCCGCGGCGGCGCGAACTTCTTCGGCCGTGGGCCCTGCGGCAAGCCCCGGCCGGTGCGGCTGTCGCAACCCAAGCGGGTCCACGGGGGCCCAGATGCCGACCGCAATCGCCCCGGCCGTGACCGCCGGCCACGCCAGCCACCGCCAGCCGAGCGCCGGCCGAATGATCCGCGCCACATCGATCGTCCGAGCGCGGTCGTCGGCTTCCTCGCCGGCCCAGGCCGCGAACGCCGACTGCCGCTGGGTGCCGGCCTCGAGCATCAGGCCCGACGCGAGCCGGTCATTCGTTCCCAGGACCCGATCGACTTCCGCCGCGGCCTGAAAGGGCGACAATCGCCGAGACCACGCCCAAGCCAGGCCGACCACCGCGCCGGCCAGAAGGCTGCCGCCCACCGGCCAAACCCACGGCAGTTGCCACCCCGCGAGTTTGGCAACGCCGACGCTGGCGAGCCCAACGGTCGCGCCGGCCAGCATCGTGACCCCCAGGCAGCGAACCGCGGCGCGCCCCAGGGCACGCCGCGCGGCTCGCTGAGCAAGTCGACGCGTCGCTTCCATGATGCATGGTACGGGCCGATTGCACCCGCGGATCGTCGCCCGGGCGAGTGGTCACGGGGTGCGATCGGTCACGGTCAGGGCCGCCTGTGCGGCCCTCAACGAAGCGGCGTCGAAGCCCGGTCCCGGAACCAGCCAGGCCATCATGCGGGCCGGATCGGAAGCATGCCTGGCGAACCAGACCACCGCCGTCGGCCGAATCGGGCCCGCCGACGCAGCCTGCGTCGCCAGCCACGCCTCTACCGCTCCGCGCGACTGCGCCCCGCCGAGCAGCCAAACGCCGACCGCGCGGCGCAGATCGGCGGCCGCCTCGGTGGCGGCCTTGATCGCCTCGGCATCTCGCTCGCCGGGGCTGGAGCCATCGGCCTCGTCGGCCACGATGGCGAACCCGGCATCGCGAAGGCGCTCCACCTGCAGGCGCGCCGTCGGCTCGAACGCCGGGTCAAACGCCAGCGGCTCGCGCATGACCATGAGCGGGACGTTGCTGACTGCCGCCGGCCGATCCGCGGCCCGGCGCGCCGCCCGCTGGTCGCGCAGGCTCGCCGGGGCGGGAACGGTTGCCGCTGCGCCGCCCGTTCCATCCGAAGCGAGCACGACTTCGATCTTCGGGCGCGACGCCGGGCGCTCGTCAGGGGCCGACGTGACGCTCACCGCCGAGCGCGTCGTGAACACCAGCCCGCCCGTCACCAGGCCCGCGATCCCCAGGAACAGCACGAGCGCGACGACCACGCCCGCGTTGATGCCCACGGGCATGCGCGGCGCGGGGGCATCGCCGCTCCGCCGCGCAAACCGCCCCTGCGCCCGCTGGCTGCGCTCCTGGGCCCGCTGGCGGGCACGCCGCACCTGTTCCTCGGCGCTCACGCCGGCCGGTCGCGGGCGCGCCGGCCCCGCCATCGGCACCGGCACCACCGGCGTGAACCGCGCCGGTCCGGCGACCATCAGCTCGGGTCCGGCGAACGCCGCCGCTCCGGCCGGAACACCAGCCATGGCGACCGCTTCGGCTGGAATCGCCGCCGCGTTGGACATGCTCGGCAGATCCGCCGGCTTGACGGCATACGGGTCCGGTGCCGAGGCGACGCACCGCAGGTCGGCCAGCATGAGCGCCGCGGTCGGGTAGCGCTTGTCGTAGTCGGCCATCGCGCGACGCACGATCCACCGCACGGCGTCCGGGCAGCGTCGCGTGATCTGCGACAGGCCGCCGTGCGCGGGGAACGAGTTCTCGACGATCGAGAACAGCACGGCCCCCGCGCCGTACACGTCGAATCGGCCGCCGTCCACCTCCGCCACTTTGACGCCCTTGAGCGCCATCCGCACCATCTCCGGGTCGCGGAAATACTCGGTGCCGTGCGTCGTCAGCGTCAGGCTGGACCGCATCGGCGTCAGGAGGCCGAAATCGACCAGGTGCGCCCGGCCGTCGAGCGTGCTGACGATGATGTTGTCCGGCTTGATGTCCTTGTGCCACAGGCCCGAGCGGTGGTACTGGTCGAGCGTCGACACCAGGTCCACCGCGTAGCCGATCACCCGGCGCATCCCCGAGTCGTCCAGGCCCCCGGTGCCGCTGGCGGCGTGCAGGCGGGTCGCCACGATCCCCAGCGAGTCGCCCGGCACGTACCGCATCACGTAGAAGAACCGCTCGGGGGTCAGCTCGTGCTCGAGCACCAGGCCGAGCTTCTTGGCCGCCTCCAGCGCCCGGCTCTCGCGCACGATCTGCGGCAGGCTCGAGCCCTCCCGCACCGAGAAGCTCTTGATGACGACGTCGCCCACGGTGCCGATCGCCCCGAACCCCTGCCGCTCGAACGCCGCCTGCTTCATCGGCGTCGGGCGCGCCACGTACAGCCGCCCGCCCGACCCGCCGCCCGGCAGCGAGCCGATGATCTCGTACC
>JAHCJH010000010.1 GCA_026126345.1 Phycisphaeraceae bacterium
ATCGACGATGGGTTCGCAGTACCGGTGCATCATCAGGGCCGTGCGGCTGTTGAGCGTGCCGTCGGCGAAGATCTTGCCCCCCGCCAGGCGAACCAGGCGGCTCTCGAACGATCGGCGCCGGGCCGCGACCGCCTCCAGATCGTTCACGTTGGGGTACAGCCACACCGCCATGGGCAGGCGGCCTTGCCGCTCCAGCGATGCCAGCACGTCGCCCAGCCACGGCTGGGAGTGCAGGTCGTGCACCTCGGAATACCCCAGCGACCGCAGGTGCTCCAGCCCGTCGTGAACGAACGTTTCGCGGACCTCCGGCGCGGGCGCGGGGGCGGCGTTCCACGCGGCGAACGCCGCCTGCTCCAGCAGCAGCCCGGTCGCCGCTCCGGACTTGTCGGTCATCACCGTGCCGTTGGGCGGCACCACCACGCCGGGCGCCAGGCCGGCGGACGCCATCGCGGCGGTGTTGGCGACGGCGGCGTGAAAATCGAACGACAGCACCACGCACGGCGTCCTGCCCGACGCGCGGTCCAGTTCGGCCAGCGTGGGCCAGCGGGCCTCGTTCCATGCCTGGGGGCGGGCCGAGTGCAGGCGGGCGAAGGGGCGCTCGGGGTTCGCCGCCCGGGCCTCGGCGCACGCGCCGGCGACGGCGTCGAGGCACTCGGTCAGGGAAGCACAGCCGTCCAGCGCCGGCATCCGGAGCGATTCGCCGATCGACGCCAGGTGCGCGTGCGCCTCG
This sequence comes from Phycisphaeraceae bacterium, assembly GCA_026126345.1. GTDB lineage: Bacteria > Planctomycetota > Phycisphaerae > Phycisphaerales > UBA1924 > JAHCJH01. Next base: position 731 of record JAHCJH010000010.1, read on the forward strand.
CGGGGCATGGGCAAGCGTAGTGCCGCGGGGCTCAGCGGTCCGACACGAGTCGCTCGATGGCGCGGCGCGCGTCGGCTTCGTCGGGCGCGGGAGCGTCGAATTCCAGCCGCAGCACACCAAAGCGGCACCGTACAACCACGCCCCAAGGGTCGACGCTGACGGCCAGGGGGCTGTCGGCGTCACGGCCCAGACGGCGTCGGCACGCAGCTGCCAGCGCCGCCCGATCGGCGTTGAGCGCCCGGCACAGCGTCGTCTCGGCGTCGTACAGCGGGTTGCGCAGGTCCAGAGCCTCGGGACCCAGCACGGACCCGCCGAGCCGGGCGGACGCGAGCGTGCCCGACGCCCAGCACGGCTCGGCGGGCGGGCCGTGGCAGGCCTCGTGGCGGTCGGTGGCGTGCCCACGGGAGGCGGCGTCGATGGGTGCGGGGTCCAGCAGCACCTGCAGGGACGTGTCCGACTCCTCGGGGATGTGCAGCACCCACTGCGCGGCCTCGAACGCGTGCCGGGGCACGGCGAGGATCAATTCGCCAGACTTGCCGTCGATGACGTAGCGCGCCGGGTGAGGCAGTTCGTCGAGCACCAGGGTGCCGTGCCGGTGCGCCAGCAGCGCGGCCAGGGCGGGGTGGGGTCGGGTCGGAAGGGGCACGGCGGATTGTTGGGGCGCCGCCCCGCGCCGGTGGGTGGGGGCGGAGGTCGGGCGCTCCGCGACCAAAAAGCGAAGCGGGGCCGGTCCCGAAGGACCAGCCCCGCGTTGTTCGTGCGGCCCGAGGGCTTCGGACCGGCTTTCATCACACGCCGGCGGCCAGAGCCACTCGGCGGGATGCACGCGGCGTCGCCGCGCGGGCAAGCTCAGCGCTTGCTCTTCTTCTTGCCCTTCTTCTTGCCCTTCTTCTTGGCCTTCTTCGCCATGAGTGTGCTCCCCGGAACTAAGTCCGTGGTTAGAACGCTCCGCGGAGATCGGACGCCACGCTGCGTCCGGGCGCGGAGGTGAGGTAACGGAGTGTATCGGAACGCGCCGATGCTGCGCTTGAATGAGAATCCCGAACATCGGCCTGGTGCATTGCGGTCATCGAGTGACCATGAGATAGAGTTCAAGCCCCCATGTCAACTGTGCACAACTCCATCGTCGTCTTCGGCGCCACCGGTCGGATGGGTCGGCGCGTCGCCGCGTTGAGCGCTTCGGTGGGGGCGCACACCGTCGCTGCGGTGGCACGGAACGGCTCCGGCGCGCTGGGAACGCGGGTCGAAGGGTGTGAGTCGCCGGTGTGCGCGGCGTCGGAGGTGCGTGCGGGGCGCGTGGTGATCGACTTCTCAAGCCCGCACGGGGTGGAGGAAGCTTCGGCCCTGGCCGAGCGGCTGGGCGCGGCGCTGGTCAGCGGCACGACGGGGTTGACCGAGTCGGCGGCCGAGCGGCTGCGGCAGGCGTCGCGGCGCGTGGCGGTGATGTGGTCGCCCAACATGTCGCCGGGAGTGGCGGCGGTAGCGCGGGCGGCGGCGGCGCTGGCCCGCGACTTGGGCCCGGAGTATCAGGCGGGCATCGTCGAGGCGCACCATCGGGCCAAGAAGGATGCGCCCTCGGGCACGGCGCTTCGGCTGGCCGAGGCGGTGCGCCGCGCCGGGGGCGACCTGCCGGCCGACCGGGTGCTCAGCCTGCGGGGCGGGGACGTGGTGGGCGAACACACGGTGCGGTTCGCCGGGCCCGGGGAGTGCGTGGAGATCACGCACCGGGCCACGAGCCGCGACCTGTTCGCGCTGGGGGCGCTGCGCGCGGCGCTGCGGATGGTGGGGCGGCCGCCGGGGTGGTACTCGATCGAGGACGTGCTGGGGGCCTGAACGATCGGGCCGGCTCAGCGGTCGGGCGCGGCGCCGAGCAGCGGCTGCGTGGGGTCGGCGGCGCGCTCGGCCCGGGTCTGCCGCAGGCGCTCGCGCATCTCGGCGATCTTCCGCACCAGTTGCTCCGGCTCCTCGTCGAACAGCGAGGTGATCGCCGTCGAGTTGATGGCGTTGTACGTCGCCATGGCCGCCTCGTCGCTGATCATCACCGGAACGCGGGCGCGCACGATGCCCTGGTACGGGTTGTACCACAGGCCGGCGAACGTCTTGTCCACCGCCTGGCGGACGGCGGGGTTCTGCAGGTCGGCCTGCTCCGGGCCGGCGATCTCCAGCCAGGGGTTCTCCGAGCCCAGCATCGGGTTGCGGGGCACCTTGCCGTCGAACCACCCGCGGTCGATCACTGCCGGGTATCCGCGGCGGGACACGTCGTAGTCAACGCTCGTGCTGGCGCGCAGCCGGACCGTCTGCTCGAAGCGCCGCACGGCCTCGCGCGTCTCCTGCACGGCCTGCTCGTCCATGGCCGAGCGGCGTGCGAACCACGCCGAAGCGCCGAGCAGCCCGGCGACCGTGAGCACCGCGACGATGTTGGCCACCCACTTGAGCATGGCAGTTCCTTGCCCCGGCGGGGCCGCTCCCCGCGCGATCGGACCTTCGAATCCTCTTGAACATCGGATTGACTGCGACGGATTGCCCGGCCGCCGACCGGGGCCCCGCACCGTGCGTGGAAGGTTGTGCGGCCTGTTCCGGCTGGGCAAGCCGTGCGCGTCGGCTAAACTCGCCCGCCGCCGCCCATGGCGGCACGGAGTCGCCCATGTCCGCTCTGACCAGCCACACCCTTTCCTGCGGCATGCCGGTGGTGATCGAGCCGATCGCGGGGGTCCGTTCGGCGGCGGTGTCGTGGCTGGTGCCGGCCGGCGTGGGGACGGACCCGGCCAACCGCGTGGGCCTGGGCACGCTGCTCAGCGAGCTGCTGCTGCGCGGGGCCGGTGATCGGTCGAGCCGCGCGTTCGCCGACGAGATGGACCGGCTGGGGGTGGCCCGCGGCGTCGACGTGACGCCCCGGTTCATGCGCCTCTCGGCGACGATGATCGGTGAGCGGTTGCCCGAGGCCCTGGCGGTGATCGCGGACATGGTCCGGCGGCCGCGCCTCGAAGCCGATGCCGTCGAGCCGGCTCGGGCGCTGGCGCTGCAGGCCCTGGCGGGGCTCAAGGACAACCCTCAGGAGCGTGCCGCGATCCTGCTGGCCCAGCGGCACAACCACCCGCCCTTGAACCGTCCGACGCTGGGCACCGCCGAGGGGTTGACGGCCGCGACGCGCCAGGACCTGGCGGCGCACTGGGCGTCGCGGGCGCTGCCCGGCGGGTGCATCCTGGGTATCGCCGGGGCGGTCGAACCGGCGCGCACGGTCGAGCACCTCGAGCGCCTGCTGGGGGGCTGGGCGGGCACGCCGACGCCGCTGACGCTCGGGCCTTCACCGACCAGGGGCACCCGGTTCCACGAGCCCGACGCGTCGAACCAGGTGCAGATCTTCGCGGCCTGGGACGCGCCGGCGGAACGGGACCCGGACAGCGTGCTGGAGCGGCTGGCGGTCGCCGTACTCTCGGGCGGGAGCGCCTCGCGTCTGTTCACGGAGGTGCGCGAGAAGCGGGCGCTGTGCTACGCGGTCTCCGCCTCGTACGCCACGGACCGCGAGTACGGCCGCACCACGGCCTACGTCGGGACCACGCCGGAACGCGCCCGCGAGTCGCTCGACGTGCTGATGCGGGAGATGCGGCGCATCAACGGCCCGGAATCGGGCGGCGGGGGCGTGAGCGACGAGGAACTGCAGCGGGCCAAGATCGGGGCACGCACCGGGCTGGTCTTCAGCGGCGAGAGCACGCAAGCCCGCGCGTCGGCCCTGGCGGGCGACGTGCACCGCCTGGGGCGGGCCCGCACCCTGGCCGAGGCCGCGGCCCAGATCGAGTCGGTGACGCTCGAACAGCTCAACGCGTACCTGGCGCGGCGCCCGTGGACCGAGCCGACCGTGGTCACCCTGGGCCCCGCCGGGGCGGTGTGACGCCCCGCGGCGTCGACCGGCGGGCCGGCGGGCCGGCGAACCGGTGCGCTGGCCCGTACACTCGCCGGCGATGCGACGGGCGGCGATCTGGCACTACGGCTTCCTCACGGCGATGCTGCTGGTGCTCGGCGCGCTGCTGCTGTACCCGATCTTCCTGACGACCCGCGGGGCGTTCTTCGACGACGTCGCCGGCCACAAGGGGTTCACCCTCGTGAACCTGCGGCTGGTGTTCGAGGACCCGTCGTTGGTGGGGGGGCTGTTCAACTCGCTGCGCATCGCGGCGACCACCACGCTGCTGGCGATGACGATCGCCCTGCCGCTGGCGGTGCTGAGCGTGCGGTGCCGGTTCCCGCTCAAGGGGGTGTTCAACGCGCTGGTGCTGGTGCCGCTGATCCTGCCGCCGTTCGTCGGGGCGATCGGGTTCAAGATGATGCTCGGGCGGCACGGAGCGATCAACACCCTGCTCGGGACCGACTTCGATCTGCTGGGCGACGCCCAGTTCTGGGGCGTGGTGGCGGTGCAGGCCCTGAGCCTGTACCCGATTGTCTACCTGAACGCGACGGCGGCGCTGGCGAACCTCGACCCGGCGCTCGACGAAGCCGCGGAGAATCTTGGCGCCGGGTTCCTGCGCCGGTTCTTCACGATCACGCTGCCGTTGATCCGGCCGGGGCTGTTCGCCGGCGGCACGATCGTGTTCATCTGGTCGTTCACGGAACTGGGCACGCCCCTGGTCTTTGACTACAAGTCGGTGACGCCGGTGCAGATCTTCCTGGGCCTCAAGGAGGTCGAGAGCAGCCCGCAGCCGTACGCGTTGACGCTGGTGATGCTGGTGGTGGCGGTGGGCGTGTACCTGCTGGGGCGGGTGCTGTTCGGCGGTCGGGCGTACGCCATGCACGCCAAGGCCTCGCGGGCCGCCAGCGAGCACGCCCTGCCGGGCTGGCGCGGGGCCCTGGCGGCGGCGGCGTTCGCGGGGGTGATCGGCCTGGCGCTGCTGCCGCACCTGGGCGTGGTGCTCACGGCGCTGGCGGAGAAGGGCACGTGGTACCGGTCGGTGCTGCCGGCGGAATGGACGCTGCACAACTTCCGCGAGGCGTTGACGCACCCCGACGCGTTCGGGTCGATCGTGAACAGCCTGAAGCTGTCCCTGGCGGCGGTGGCGCTCAACCTCTCGATCGGCCTGGCGGTGGGGTACCTGCTGGTGCGGACGACGATCAAGGGGCGTTGGCTGCTCGACGCGCTGTGCATGCTGCCGCTGGCGGTGCCGGGGCTGGTGCTGGCGTTCGGGTACGTCGCGATGAGCCTGCAGTGGCCATTCAAGGGCGGGCCGCTGGAAGGGCTGGCCAGCGTGATCGGGGCCAACCCCAACCCGTTCCCGCTTCTGGTCGCGGCGTACGCCGTGCGGCGGCTGCCGTACATCGTGCGTGCCACCGTGGCCGGGCTGGAGCAGACCAGCGGCCAGATGGAGGAGGCGGCGCTGAACCTGGGCGCTTCGCGCCTGACGGCGGTGCGACGGATCATCGTGCCGTTGATCGCGGCGAACCTGATCGCCGGCGCGCTGCTGGCGTTCAGCTTCAGCATGCTGGAGGTGAGCGACTCGTTGATCCTGGCGCAGAGCCCGTCGGACTTCCCCATCACCAAGGCGATCTTCAGTTTCACCAACCGCCTGGCCGACGGGGTGTCGATCGCCAGCGCCATGGGCGTGTGGGGCATGGCCCTGCTCACCGCGACGCTGGTCGGGGCCAGCGTGCTGCTGGGCAAGAAGCTCGGGGCCATCTTCCGCGTCTGACCCGATCCCCGCCGGCGCTCAGTTGCCGGCGATCAGCACGCGCCGCAGGACGATCGAGTCCTGGATGGGTCCGTACTCGCCGGGATCGATGGTGACGCTGACGCTGCTGGCCCCCGCGGGCACCGCCAGGTCGAACCGTGCCGCGGGCTTCTGGCCGTTGATGCGCTGGCGGAAAGCCTCGCGCTCGCCGAAGCGGATGACCACAACGCAGTCGCCCCATTCGCGCGAGCCTTCGGGCAGCAGCAGCCAGCCGCCCATGCTCGCGGCGCGGTCGGGCAGTGTCCAGCGCACCGTCATCGGCCCCGGCAGCAGCACGTCGGGGGCGCCCAGGGGCGCGGGGCTGTCACCGTCGTGGCCGTCCCAGAGGCGCGCCGGCGGCGACCAGCGGCGCCCGGCCCAGGGCTCCTGCGCCTCGATGGTCAGCGCCCCCAGGCCGGTCAGCCGCGAAGCGTCCAGCAGCAGCGCCCGCAGGCTGTCGAGCTCCAGGCTCCATTCGCCGGGTTTGCCGGGCTCGCGCTCGATGCGGAGAGAGACCGACGAGCCGCTGGCGCTCTCGGCCGCCGAGGCGCCGATGACGCTGCCCTCGCCCACCCAGGCACGCACGCCCGAGCGCGCCGCCCGCGTCGGGTTGGACAGCCGCACCTCGCGCACGCGCTCCAGGGGGATCAGCCTGCCCTGGCCGTCGACCTCGATGCGCACGTGGGCCTGCTCTGCGGCGTCGCCGGCGGCCCCCGAGGCCTGGACCGCCGCGATGAACCCCTCGAGCTTGTCGCCGTTGGTCAGCAGCATGGCGTCCTTGCTGCCGCGGGATTCGGCGAGGCCCATCGGTTCCTGCCAGCGGGCGGACTCGGCGTCGAGCGCCAGCCGGCGGACTGACTCCAGCGGCAGCGTGATCCGGCCGAGCGTCGGGTGCACCCACGCGACCAGTTCGCCCTCCATCGGTCGTGGCAGCAACGAGCCGACGATCCGCGAGCCGTCGGTCAGTTCCATGGCGCCGGAGCGCTGGCCGCGCTCGGCGGCGTCGAGGCCCACGCGCGGCGAGAGCGCGCGCCGCGGCTCCGGGCCCCAGGCATCGGCGCGGACCAGGGCCAGGGCCCTGCCCGTCGGCAGCGGCTGTGTCTGGCCGTCGGGCCCCGCCCATTGCACGCCCGACGAGCCGAGGGAACGCAGGGAACCGGGGATCGGCTTCAGGTCGGCGTCGATCAGCACCCACGCGGGCTCGGCCGCAGGCGTCGGCGGCGGTGGTTGCGACGGCTGAAGCGCGGGCGAACCGGCGCCCAGCGCCAGGGCGAGCGTGCAGGTGAGCGTCGGTGCGACGATGGCGTGCATGGGCGGTCCGCGGGGCGGTTACTTCTGGAAGATCGGCAGGTAGCGCTTGGGCATCTGCAGCACGATCAGGGCCATGGCGGTGCCGTAGGCGGGGCCGACCGACGGGTCGCTCCACGTGCCGCCGGCGCCCTGGCGGTTGAGCAGCTCGCGCCGCGCGGCGGGCCACCACGCGGCCCAGTGCCGCCCGCCGGCCAGGTACATGGTCTGGGCCGTGTAGTACATGCCGTAGAAGTAGTGCGCCTCGGAACGGCCGACGGATTCGGGCATCGCGCTGCGGACGAGATAGTCCAGCCCCTTGTCGATGGCGTTGTCGCGGTAGATGCCGGCGTAGTAGAGCGTGGCGACGCTCGCGGCCGAGCGGGGCCAGGCGCTCACGCCGGTGTCGGACTGGTACTTGAAGCCGCCGTCGGGGTTCTGGCACTTGCGGATGTACTCCACGGCGCGGTCGATGACGCTCTTGGGCACCTCGATGCCCGCGTTGCGGGCGGCGCGCAGGCCCATGATCTGACAGATCGTCACCGACGTGTCGGCGTCGTAGGGCACGGGGTTGTAGCGCCAGCCGCCCTCTTCGTTCTGCGAGCGCTCGATCAGGCGGCAGGCGCGAACCAGCGCCTCGTGCGTCCGCTCGGCCAGCGGCGTTTCGCCGCCGGCCTGCGTCATGCCGTACAGCTCGCCCAGGAACAGCGTGGCGAAGCCGTGCCCGTACATCGGCCCGTTGGTCGAGTCGCCGGCGATGAGACCCGTCTCGGTGCAGCACGACAGCACGTACTCGAGTCCCTTGAGGACCACGCCGCCGTACTCGCCGCGTCCCGGCAAGTGGCCGTCGGCCATGAACGCCAGGCACGCCAGGCTCGTGACGGCGACGTTGCGCGAGTATCGCCCCGAGCCGAACGATCCGTCGGCGTTCTGGAGCGAGGCCAGCGCCTTGAGGCCCTTGGTCACCGCCGCGTCGAGTTCGGGCGTGATCTCCCCGTCCATGGGCCGGTTCTGGGCGCCGGCGTCGGTGCGGGGTGTCGGGGCAGCGCCGGGGCCGCCGGGCTGGGCCAGCACCAGCAGGGGAACGGCCAGCGCGGTGCGTGCCGGTGACGCCGCAGGCGGCGCCGGGGCGCCGGCGGCCAGGAGCATCCCGAGCAGTGCGGCGGAAGGGTGCATCGGAAGAGGTTAGTCCTTGCGTTCGGCCAGGCGGCGGTAGTACTCCTCGGTCAACCGCTCGTAGGTTGTCGAGAACTTCTCGCCCGAGCCCTGCAGCAGCATGTCGCGCAGCCGCTCCGGCAGTGAGCCCCAGGCCGCCCGCGCGGCGTCCAGGCCCGGGCGCAGCGCGCCGTCGCGCCGCGCCGGCGGCGTGGTGCTCGTGCCGTCCTTGCCGCGATCGTCGGTGCGCTGGCCGTCCTGCGGCTGGGGTTGGGCGGGCTGCTGTTGCTGCTGGTTCTGTTGCTGCTGCTGCTGCTGTTGCTGTTGCTGCTGTTGTTGCTGCTGGCGGCGTCGGTTGGCCTGGCTGATCAGCGCGTCGAGCCGGTTCAGGATTTCCTGCTGGGTGCGCTGCGTGTCGATGCCCGTGTCGCTCGCTTCGCTCAGTCGCCGGGCGACCTCGCCCATCATCGCGACGGCTTCGGCAAAGCCGCTCTCCACCTCCGCGTCCTTGAGGCGGCGCTGCAGGTCGGCCGCGGCGGCGTCGGCGGGCGGGGCGGCCGGTTGTCCGCCCGGCTGCGTTGCGGGCGTGCCAGGCCTGGCCTCGGGCTTGAGTTTCAGCAGTTCGTCGAGCGATGGGAGCGGGGGCGGCGCGGGGGGCGTGGCCGCCGGCTTCTCCGCGGGCCGTTCCGGCGGCTTCTCGGCCGGCTGGGCCTGGGCCGCGGCTGCCAGGAGCAACAGCGTGCCGACGGCAAAAGGGGTGGCATTCATGGGGCGCCCTCCGGGGCCGGTTGTGGCTGCGGTTGTCGCTGCAGCCGCTGGATCAGGGCCTTTGCCTTCTCGGCCAGGACCGACTGCATGGCGGCGGCGTCGGTGGCGCTGACCTTGCCCACGGCGGCGTCGGTTGCTTCGGCGGCTTCCCGCGTCAGGCGCAGCGCTTCGTTCTGAAGGCCGCGGAGCATCTTGAGTTCGGCGATGTCGGGGATGAGTTTGTTCTGCTGCTGCTGGCCGCCGTTGGGGTTCTGGCCGTCGCCGGCCTGCTCGTTCTGGCGGAACGGCTCGTCCTGCTTCTCCGATTCCTCCATGGCGTCGAGCAGTTCCTGAAGGATGCGCACGGCGGCGGATTGTCGGGACACGACCAGGGCGGTCGCGCTGGCCTCGCGCAGGCTGGTCGCGGCGTCCGCCGCCGCGCGGTCGAGCCGTTCGTGCGCAAAACTGAACAGGTCCGATTCGCGCAGGTCTTCGGTGTCGTCGAGCAGTTTGCGCGCTGTCAATCGCACCTGCTCCTGCCGCTCGCCCACCTCGGCCAGGCGGGCCCGGGTCCGGCGGTCGACGGTCTGGCCGACGAGGTCCTGCGTGATGCGCCGGATCTCGGTCTGCTCCACCAGCAGCTCGCGGTAGGCCTTCTTGAGTTCGGCCCGCTGTCGCTGCTGCTCGCGCTGCTGGGCTTGGCGGCGTGCGTTCTCGGCCTCCTGCTTGGCCAGGGTCAACTGCTTCAGGGCGATCTGCTCCTGCCGGTCGGCTTCTTCGGCGTCGATCGGCTCCTGTCGGAGCGCCACGATCGCCTTGGCCTGGGCGCCCTGGGCGCTGTCGATGAGATCGGCGGCCGCCTTGGCCTCACGCCCCGCGGCCCGGGCCTGGTCCAGCGCCGCCAGCGTCGCCGTGTGCAGGCGGACCATGGGCTGGTCGAGCCCCGCCAGGACCCCGGATGCCCGGGCGTCGGTCAGGGCGCGGATCTGCTCGGTCTGGCGGGCGATGAGCTGGTCCAGCGTCTGGATCAGGCTGGCCAGCTCTCGCTTGAGCACTTCGTCGCGGTTGCGGGCGGCGTCCTTCAACTCGTCGAGCATGTTCTGCATCGCCTGTTCGGCGCGCTGCTGCTGCTGACCGGCGGACCGCTGCTGGTTGCGGCGCATCTGCTGCGCTGCCTGCTGCATCTGCTCGGCAACGCTGGAGCGCTGGCCCCGCTGCGCCGCCTGCTGAAGGGCCTGGGCCGTTGACGGGTCGCTCTGCTGCATCTGCTGCGCCCGCTCGAGCATCTGGCGGATGGCCTCCTCGGCACGGCGAGCGAGCGACTCCTGCTCCTGGGCCATGCGGTCGACCTGCTGCCGCTCCTGCGGAGTCAGATCGCCCTCGGTCTTGCCGGTGGTGGCCTGCTCGGCGCGGGCCGTCTGCTCCCGCAGCGCCTGCTGATCGCGGATCAGCCGCTCCAGGGCGCGCCGGCTCGACCAGGCGTCCTGACCCCGGTCCAACGCCCGGCCAAGCGTTCCAACGCGCCCTCGGCCTGCTCCCGCGGCCGCGGCTTTCGCGTTGGCCCCGTCGCCGCGCGCGTGCGATCGGCCTCGGCGGCCCGGCGGCGTACCTGACCAGCCGAACGTCGCGCCTGCTCGAGCAACTGGCGCGGCGTCGCGCATCACGTCGGTCAGGTCGCGGTTCGCGCAGGCCGTTGCTCATGATCGCAGTCCGGCGCACCGGACTTCGGATGAGCGGCGGGGCATTACCGTTCGACACGGCGGCCTGCCCAGGTAAGCCGCGGCGTCGCTCTCCGGTCCTCGCGCAGGCGCTGCAGCTGTTCGGTCTGGCGGATGGCGGTGCGACGAACGCCCGCGAGCTCCGCCCACAACTGCTCGGCGAGCTGGTCCTCGCTGATGACGCGGATCTTCCGCACGGGCGACCGCACGGGCGCGTGCGCGGCGCCGTCGAGGTTGAACGTGTCGGCCGCAAGGGCCGTCAGCCACAACTCGTCGCCCGGCCGCGCGCCGATCGCCGACAAGTCCAGCGTCGTCGTGGCCGAGAGCGTGCGTGAGGCGGGCCCCTGCGGCGCGGCGAGGCCAGCCGCTCGCGTATAGGTGTCCGGCGCCTCGGGCGAGGCGCCCACCGAGCCGCCCGGCGGCCGCGCGATGCGGTATTCGGCCGCGACCGACGCCAGGGCCACGTCGTCGCGTCCCTCGGCGGTGAACTCCAGCGTGGCCGTCGAGAGCACGTCGGCGTTCTCCGCCGGGCGGGTCACCGTCGCCTCCGGTGGCCGGTCTTCCGTGACGTCGAGCCGCAGCACGCTCTCGTCGGCGGCGCGGATGCCGAATTCATCGCTGGGCGCCACGACCAGCCGCACCGGCTTGGCGGCGGTCATCGTCAGGGTGATGGTGTCGGAAGCACGCCCCCCGGGCTGAAGCGTGACGCCCGTTGCCTCCGGCCCGAGCGTCGCGAACAGCCAGTCGCGCACGGCGGGGGCGCTGGCCGGCGGCAGCGGAACCGCCTTGTTCAGCCGGATCGTCAGCGTCACCGTCGAGCCCGACAGCACGCCCGCCACCGTCGCCCGCTCGTCGTTGCCGGCGCCCAGGTCCTGCGTGCGCTCGGGCACGGCGCCCGCCGCGTAGCCCGGCGGCGTGACCACCGCCTGGGCCGAACGCACCGCCGGCGGCGCCACCAGGCGCACGCGCTTGGGCTCGGTCCGGTCGTCCGACGTCGTGAACCAGTACTCGAACTCCACGTCCCCGGGAGCCGCCCCCGACTCGGCGCGCGAGGCGGCCAGCGCCGCCGGCTCGATCAGGCTCTCGTACAGCAGGGCGGGCACGCTCCGGGCCTCGCCGCGCTCGTCCGCGATGGTGATCGCTTCGGTGCGGTCCTGGCGCGTCAGCAGCATGCGACGCACCGGGCCGGGCTGGCCGTTCTCGATCAGCCTGTACCGGGCCTCGACCTGGTCGTCGCCGGCGGTCGAGCCGTCGAAGCGGATGACGCCCGCCCGCAGCGCCAGCGCCGTGCCCAGCGCGTGGTACCGCACGTTGGTCGCGTCCTCCACGTCGGCACGCTTGGGCCACTCCATTCCCGCCCACGGAGCCAGGATGCGCACGGCGCCGATCCAGGTCAGTCGGGGCTGCGCCGCCAGCAGGCCCAGCACCGCGATCATCGCCGCCGCCGCCACCGCAACGCTCCGACCCGCGGGGCGATACTGCACGAACCGGAACATCCCCACGCCGGCGAGCCGGCGGGCGGCCTCGCTCTGCACGGGCGCGGCCAGCGCGGCGGCGGTCGGCGCATCGGGCCCGGCGTGGCCCGTTCCGTGCAGCGCCAGCCCGACGCCCGACGCGGCAACGTCGGTCAGGCCGACGCTCCGCCCCGGGACGCTGCGCTCGACGCGGAGCGCCAGTTCCTCCAGCGGCGGGCTGAACCGCAGCGCCGGCAGGACGCGCCGGCGGAGGACCTCCAGTGCCAGCGAGCAGCCGAACAGCAGCGCGATCCCGCGCATCCACCCCGGCGAACGAATGAAAAAGTCAACCAGCCCGGCTCCGACGGCCAGCGCGACCAGCCCGGCGAAGATCCAGCCGAGGCGTTGCACGATGAGCAGCACCTGCGCCAGCGTGCGCAACCGGGCGAGGCGCGCCAAGGCCACCTTCATCTGGGGCGCGGCGTCCTCGGAGGTCGGCGTGGTTGATCGAGTGGTCTGCATGGCCGGCGAGAACTCCTGACACGGAAGGTATCGGCCAGAGATGCGCTGCCGGGTCGGACACCCGTTCACGGTGACCAACGCCGCTCAACGCCCGAGAATGCCCCGGAATGGGGCAGCCCGTTCGCGGCACCGGCGGCGGCCGGCTCAGGAGTGTTATACCGGCGAGTCTCCCGTCGGTACGCACCGGGGAGGCACCCGGATCGCGTGGCCAAGGTCGGAAGCTCCCGAGTGTCACTCTGGGCAACGCCGGCGGGTCTCAGGGATTGAGGCTGCCGCAGCCGCTTCAGGTTCAACGGACCGTCCGGTTCGTCAGGGCCGCGGGGTGGAAGCGGGCGTTCGGGAATCACGCCCGCCGCGCGCCGAAGCGTGCGGCTTACGCCAACCGGATGAGCCGGCGGCCGGCCCACTCGAACCCGGCCAGCAGCACCAGCAGGATAAGCGCCAGGGGGGCGTCCCACAAGGTCTGTTCGTCGGGAACCCCCGCGAGGCGTACTTCCCGGCGCGGCAGGATCTGGTCCAGGCGGTCCAGATCGGCGGGCGAGAGCACGCGCCCGCCCGTTTCGCGCGCGAGCGACGCGAGCAGCGCGTGGTCCGCTTCGGGCCGCGCCAGTTCATCGTCGGGCAGCCAGATCTCCGCGTCGGTCGAGACGCGATCACCCGACAGCAGCGCGTCGGATACCGTGGCCCGGTACAGCCCGGTCTGCGACGGCACCCAGGTGCCGCTGAACACCCTGCGTCCCTCGGCGGCGCCGGCGTCACCCGCGGGGCGGAGCACCAGTTCCACGGCGTCGCCGGGCGTGGGGGTGTCAGGCCCGGTTGGGCGAGCGGCGCCGGCCGCCGGCAGGTCGCCGATGCGTCCGAGGCGCACGGACACGGTCGCCGGGGCGGCGTCGAGCAGGCGCTGGTCGAGCAGCTCAACGCTCACGCGGACGGGCGCGCCGACCTCGCTCCGCGCCGGCGTGACGGTCAGGATCGCCGGCTTGCCCGCGCGGCCGACCGCCTCGCGCCCCAAGAGTCGTACCAGTTGCAGCCAGAACCGCTCCGGGAGGTCTTCGCCCCGCCCGTAGCGCCAGCGCCAGATCTCATCGGTCGCGACGTACACGATGCGGCCGCCGCCGTACCGCATGGTGGTGACCAGCGCCGACCGCGATTCGGCGCCGGAGTTGATCGGCTCGGCCTCGGCCAGCACCTCGGTGGCCGGCTTGAGCGAGGCGCGCTCGACGCGCTGCGCCCAGCGCAGGCGCGACCACCCGCTGGTGGGGTCGGATACCGCCGCCGGCCACCAGGAACCTTCCGACGGCTGTTCCAGCAGGCGCAGCACGCCCAGCCGCTCGGCGGCGGGCGTCGGCCGGACGGTGACCTCCTGATCCCACGGGCGGATGGGGGCGCCATCGGCCCCGACGGTCATCGGCAGCAGGTCGGCCAGCGCGGTGCCGCGCCACGCGGAGGGCGTGGCGCCCTCGCCGCCGATCCACAGCAGCCCGGCCCCGCCGACGAGCACGCGGCGCTTGATCTGCTCGTGTTGCTCGGGCGTGAGCACGTCGGGCCGCAGGTCGCCGAGCACGATCACGTCGTACTGGTTCCACTGCTCGGCCGTTGCCGGCAGCGTGACCTGGGATTCGCTGCCCTCTGCCAGGAACCGGCGCCCCGCGGTGAGCAGCATGGCCCCGTAGTGCATCGATTTTTCGCGGGCGAACAGGTTCTTGAGGTACCGGTACTCCCAGCGCGGGTACCCGTCGAGGTACAGCACCCGCAACGGGCGGTCGACCAGGTCGATGGCGATCGACGCCGCGTTGTTCTCGGCCACGAGGTCGGGCGAATCGGGGACGATGCGCACGCGCCACTGGGCGCCGCCGGCGGTGGCGGGGGTGCCGGTGAGCGTCACTCGTCGGACGCGGGCGTCGTCGCCGGCGGCGGTGTACGGCGCCGGGTCGAACTCGACGCGGCGTTCGTCCAGGACCTTGTCGGTCAAGGTGTCGATCAACTGCACGCGGGCGCCGGTGGCGGAGCGTGTGCTGCCGGCGCGCTGCAGCACAGCCTCGACCGGAACGACGTCGTTCACGAACGCCATGCCCGGTCCGTTGACCGAGCGGACCGACAGATCGCTCAGCGGCTCGGCGCTGCCCAACGCCACCGGGTAAAGACCGATGCGCTCGGCCCCCAGCCGACGCAGCGTCGCACGGCCGACGGTGTCGGTGGCACGCCCGTCGGTGAAGAACACAATGCCCGAGACCGGACGCGCCGCGGCCCGCGCCAACGCCGACTCGATGGCCCCGGCCAGGTCGCTCCGCCGTCCGTCGGGCGCGTTGAGCGTCGGTGTGGCGGCCGCGTCGGGCTGCGAAGCCGCCGGCCCGGGCTTGAGTTCGTAGGCTCCGGAGTCGAAGCCGAGCCACAGCGACACCCGGCCCCGCTGGGCGGCGCCCAGGCCGGTCTGATGCTCACGCAGGATCTGCGCCAGTTGCTGATCGCGCGAGATCGGCGGCGCGTTCACGCCGGACCCGGGCACATCGGCGATGCGCATCGAGCCCGACCGGTCGGCCAGCAGGATCAGCCAGTCGCGTTCGACTGTTTCGTTGGAGCGAATCAGGCGCGGGCCCGCGGCCAGCACGGCCAGCAGCATGATGAGCCCGGCGCGGGCGCCGCCCAGCGCGCCGCGCCACCACCGGGGCCCCTCAATCCGCCGGTAGCACCACGTCCCGACGAACACCGCCAGCGACGCGATCAGCGCCCACTGCCACGGCGTCAGTTCGTAGGTGAACCCGAAACGCACGCCCTCGTCGCCGGGGCGGAGCGTGCGCAGACCCAGGAGCCAGTCGATCGCTTCACGCACGCGACGCTCCTGTCTGGGCCGTTTCCCCGCGGGCGTGGCTGCTCCAGCGGGCGATCGCCGTCTCCACCAGAGCGATCAGCGCGGCCAGCGCCAGCAGCGCCGGCCCCGACGGCGCGCCCGACTGGCTCGCCTGCAGCGCCAGGGCCAGGGCCCCGCCGGAAGCGGACGCGGCCGATTCATCCAGCCACACGATGCCCGCCGGTCCGCCCTCGATGCACGCACCGAGCCACGCGCCGATCGCCGCGCGGTCCTGGGCATCGACGCGCGCGGCGGCGGCGTCCGGGTTGGTCGCGATCAGTCCGCGCGGCCCGCCGCTGGCGTCGGCGGCGACAAAGGCCCCGGCCCGTCGCACGGGTTCGCGGGTGGTGCCGGCGTCGCTGACGGCGAGCGTGGGCGAATCGGTGCCGGCCGCGGGGCGCAACTCGGAGGTCTGGGCCGGGACGCGCAGCGGCGTTCCCGCCCGTGCCCAGAGCGCCGGCCGTGCCTTGCCGACGCCTTGTCGCACCAGTTCCTGCACCAGCGGCACCATCAGCGGCTTGGCCGGAAGGTCGGTCCACTCCGGCTCGAGCGCGACCGCGACGAACACCACCACGCCGCGGGTCGCCGCTTCGCCGTCAACGGGAGCGCCGCCTGGACCGGCGGCGGGACGGGTGGCGCGGAGCCGCCCGGAGAAAGCCAGCGGCGTTCCTTCTTCCAGTGCCAGCAGTGGTCGGCCCGAGTCGGATTCGGCACGGACCGGCAGCAGCCGCAGCACCGACACGGGGCGGGTGAGCTCGGACAGCTCGCCCCGCACGGCCGAGAGCAGGTCGTCCTCGGCCGGCGTGCCGGCGGGCAGCCCTCCGGCGATACGGGGGCGGCCAGTGTCGGGCCAGGTGAGCGCCTCACGGGCGAACGTCCACTCCAACCCGAGACCGGTCGTCATGGCGTCGGTCCAACCCTGCACGGTGGACTCCGCGGCGGGGAACACGATGACCAGCCCGCCGGAACGCGCGAACGCTCCCACCCGGCGCCAGCCCTCCTCGCCGACGCGATGCGGCGAGGTGATCACCACTCCGTCCAGGCCCGCGAGCCGAGCGGCGTCGAGCGCGGCCGGGTCCAAGTCCATGAGCTCGATCGAGCCCGATTCGCTCGGCCGCAGCGCCAGGCCGACCCACTGCGCCGGCCGGAGCGACTCGGCCCCGGCGCTGGGCCGCCAGGAGCCTTCGGACACGACGCCCAGGCGCAGCGTCTCGCGGGTCTCGATGGGAAGCCGCCATTGGTCGTCGCGCACCAACGCGTCGGCGTCGATCTGCCCCACGAGCATCGCGCCGCTGCCCGACGCCAGGCTTGACGCCGATCCGCTCAGGTCCAGCGCCACGGTCGCTGCGGCGGTGCGTTCCCCGGGCCCGAATCGCGCGACCCCCTGGCCGGTTGCCAGTGAGCGCCCGTCGGCGGTGACGAGGCTCAGCCTGACCGTGGTGGTTCGGGGGCGGTCCACGCCTGCGCCGCTGCGCTCCAGTTGTGCGGTCGCGGTCTGGGCCTGGCCGTCTTCCCGGGGCAGCACAACCTGACGCAGCGCCGCAAGCCGGGCGATGCTCACGTTGTCGGCCGGGGCCGCGCCGGGCTCGGACGCCACCAGCCGCACGCCCGAGGGCAGGCGTGCCAGGCCGCTCTGCACGTCGGCACTGCCCGTGCGGAAATCGCTCAGCAGCACGACCAGCCGCTCGCCGGGCGAGTCGGGGTTCGACAGCGCCGCGCCCAGGCGGCTCATGGCTCCGGCGAAATCGGCCCCGCTGTCGGCCGGAGTGGCGCCCTCGATCAGCGAGCGCACCGCGGTCCGATTGGTGCTGGCGGGCACCACGGTGGCGTCGGCCGGAGCGGCCAGCAGCACCAGGCCCACGCGGTCGGCCTCGCCCATGGTGTCGAGGATCCTGCGGGCCGCGTCCTGGTGGCGGGCGAGGCTGGACCGGCCGTCCGGGCCCGTCAGGGCCGAGGCGATCGAGTTGTCGAGCACCAGGTAGAAGGTCCGCCCGGCGGCAGCCGTTGCCGCGCCGGCGCCGACCAGCGGGCGGCCCACCGCGACGGCGATGAGGGCCACCAGCAGGCAGCGGGCGGCCAGCAGCAGCCACTTCTCGATCAGCCGTCGGCGACGCGTGCGGCGCAGCGCCTCCTGCAGGAACCGCATCGCCGCCCACTCCACCGGCCTGCGCCGGCGGCGCATCAGCAGGTGGATGATGATCGGCACCAGCACGCAGGCGGCGCCCGACGCGAACACGATGGGGTGCAGGAAGTTCACGTCGGAATCAGCGGGACTTCATCCGTTTCAGGGCGGCCTCGCGCCGGGCCAGGAAGGCGCTCAGCGGCGGGCCGAGCCAGTCGTGCGTGGAGAGGCTCATCCAGTCGAACCCGAAGCCGCGTGCCGCCTGCTCGACCTTGTCCAGGTGCTCGTGGAGCGCCGCCAGGTACGCCTCGCGCACGGCCCGCGGGTCCACGCGTTGCGCCGGTTCGCCCTCGAGCCCGACAAACGGGGCCTCGTCCGACAGATCGAACTCGCGTTCCTGCCGGTCCAGCAGCTCGACGAGCACGGCGTCGTGCCCGCGGAACTTGACGCGGGCCAGCGCCTGGCGGATGCGCTCGGCGTCCTCGAACAGGTCGCTCACGATCACCATCAGGCACCGGTTGGTCAGCTTGCCCAGCACCTGGTCCACCACGCGCCCCAGGTCCGTCGGCCGGTCGATGGGGCTGGTCGAGAGCGCCCCGACGATCTGCCGCCACGTGCCCGGGGCGCTCGAGGGCTTGACCCACCGGCGCACCTCGTCGGCGTAGACCACCAGCCCGACGCGGTCGCCCTGCCGCAGGCAGATGTACGCCAGCGCCGCCGCGACGGCGGTGGCGTGGTCGAACTTCGTCCACGCGGCCAGGCCGTGCGGGCCGAGCTTGTCGCCGGCGCCGCTGGCCTCCTGGAACGAGCGCGATCCATATCGCATCGAGCCGGAGGAATCCACGAGCACGACCAGGTCGAGGTTCGTCTCCTGCTGGTACTGCTTGAGGTGGAGTTTGTCGGTGCGGCCGAAGACCTTCCAGTCCAGGTGGCGGATGTCGTCTCCCGGCACGTAGGGGCGGTGCTGGGCGAACTCGACGCTGTAACCCTGATACGGCGAGCGGTGCGCGCCGCTCATGACGCCCTCAACGATCATCTTGGCCCGCAGTTCGAGCGAGCCGAGGCGCGCCAGCGTCTGCGGGTGCAGGTAGAGCTGCGCGTCGGCCTCGGCGGGCCGCCCGGTGCTCGCCGCCGCGGGTGTCGGGGTCTGGCCCTGAGCCTCCATGCTCCCGATGGTACCGGGCGCGGGGCGATCGGGTTCTGCGGCGCGTCGCGGCCATGCCCCGGCCGGCTCTCTACGATCGGCCGTGACTCCCGGCGCGCCCAATCCGCTGGCCATGACGGCCCAGGCGTACGCCCGCGCCAGCGCGGCGTCGGGCCTGCCCGGCGGGCGCGAGGCGCTCAACCGCTACGCCCGGTTCTACCGGCTCGGGCCCGCGGGCCTTAAAGCCCCCGGCCCATCGGCCGGTCCCGCGCCCGTGCACCGGCGGCTGGTGTCGGACTCGCCCGAGGGGCAGGTGGTGAAGTTCACCCAACTGGTGCCGCGCCGGCTCGGGGCCGAGCCAACGCCCGGCGACGCGGCCGTGCGTCTTGCGGTGAGCGGCGGCGACGACCGGGTCGAAACCGAGAGCGTGCTGATCCCCATGGTGGGCCGGACGCGCGGGCGCTGCTACACCCTGTGCGTGTCGTCGCAGGTCGGCTGCGCCATGGGCTGCGGCTTCTGCCAGACGGCCCAGATGGGCCTGCTGCGGTCGCTGACGGTCGAAGAGATCGTCGGCCAGTGGTACGCGGCGCGGCACCTGATCGACCGCCCGGACCCCGAAGCGCCCATCACCAACGTCGTGTTCATGGGCATGGGCGAGCCGATGGACAACCTCGCGGCGGTGGTGGGGGCGATCGAGGTGCTGACCGACTCGCGCGGGCCGGCGCTGGCCATGTCCCGCATCACGGTGTCCACGGTCGGGCGGATCGACGGCATCCGGGCGCTCGGCCGGCACGTGCACCGGCCGGGATGGCACCGGCTGGCGCTGGCGGTGTCGCTCAACGCGCCGACGGACGAGATCCGCTCGGGGCTGATGCCCGTGAACCGCGCGATGCCCCTGGCACGCCTGCGCGAGGCGCTGGCCGAGTGGCCGATCTACGGCGGCTCGCACCAGTGCATCGAGTACGTGCTGATCCCCGGCGTGAACGACCGGCACGAGCACGCCGACGCCGTCGCGTCGTTCGTGCTGGGCGCCGAGCACCGGCCCGCGGGCGGCGAGCCGCGCTACGACGGCCCGCGCCTGACGGCGATGGTGAACGTGATCCCGTACAACCCGCGCGACGGCTCGCCCTGGCCGGCGCCCGACGAGGCCGTGGTGGACGCGTTCATGGAGCGGCTGAAGTCTCGCGGCGTGTACGTCAAGCGCCGGCGCACCAAGGGGCGGGACACCATGGCCGCGTGCGGCCAGTTGGGCAACCCGGCGCTGCGGCGGCGTCCGGCGCGGGTGTAGCGGGCCATGCACCTTCCGCCAAGCGTGAACATCGAGCCGCCGGCGTCGCGTTGGGGCGAATTGCTCGCGCTGGGCGAGGCACGGCGGGGCGGCCCGTGGGCCGAGAGCCGGCGCTCGCTGGGGCTTCCGCCGGACCGGCCCGTGATCCTGTCCGGCCATCAGGCGACGGTCTGGCACGCGGGAATCGCGGCCAAGTGGTTCGCCCTGCACCACGCGTGCGACCGACTCGGCGCGGCGGGCGCGTGGCTGGTGGTGGACCAGGACCCCGAGGATTTCACGGCCGTTCGTTTCCCGCTGCTGCTGGGCTCCAGCGTGGGCCAGGGCGTGTGGCGCTGCGCGCCCGACACCGTCGGCACGCGCCTCCGGGCCGACGAGCCCCCCGCGCTCATCGGTCCGTTCTCGCCCACGGCGCTGCCTCCGGCCGTCCAGGGCGCTGACGCGACGGCCCGATCGGGTCTGGAGGCGCTCCAGGGCGCGCTGCGGCTGCACTCCACGGCCGCCACGGCCGCGGAACAGGTGGCCCGCGCCGTGTCGGCGCTGCTGCGGACGCATTGCCCCGAGCCGCCGCTGATCATGGCGACGGCGTTGGGGCGCACGGCGATGTTCGGCGCGATGATCGACGACATGCGCCGCGACCCGGCGGCGTGCGTGCGCGCGTACAACGCGGCGGTGGCCGGCGTGCCCGCGGCGCACCTGCGGCCGCTGGCGGCCGACGAAGCCCGCGGGCGCTACGAGCTGCCGCTGTGGCGGCTGACGCCGGGGCTGGCGCGGCGGCGGGTGTTCTCGACGGATCTGGCCTCCGTGCCCGCCGGCGAGCTCGCTCCCCGCGCGCTGATGATGACCGCGCTGTTGCGCCGGGGCGTGTGCGACCTGTTCATCCACGGCCTGGGCGGGGCCGGGGCCGACGGGGCTTCGGGTTACGACGCCGCGGCCGAGGCGTGGATGCGATCGTGGCTGGGCGTGGAGCTCGCGCCCGCGGTGCTGGCGACGGGCACGCTGCTGGCGGACCTGGGCCGTTCGCCGCGGACCGACCGGCGCGAGGCGGACCGGGCGGCGTGGCTGGCGCATCGCGCGAGCCACGACCCGGCGGTGGTGGGCGACGAGGCTTCGGCGGCGCGGAAACGGGCGCTGGTGGCTCAGATCGCCGCCCAACGGGATCGGCGGCTGCGCCGCGAGCGGTACGACGAGCTGCACGGACTGCTGGCGCAGGTGCGTCAGCGGCACGCCGCCCAGATGGCGGCACTGACGGCGGCGGCGCGGTCCGCGGCCGAGCGGCTGCGCGACGATGCGCTGCTGCTGGACCGTACCTGGCCCGTGCCGGTGCACAGCGCCGAACGGTTGGGAGCTCTCGAAGCGCTGGTCGGTTCGCGCCTGGCGGGCTGAACGGACCGGCTACGCCTGGCTGGCCAGCGCGTCGCGCATGAGCGTCTCGAAGGTGCCGAGGATCTCGGGCGAATCGGGCGCGGCGTCGCGCGGCGCCGGCAGGCGGGCGTAGCGGCCGTCGGGCAGCAGCCGCCAGGCGTTGCGCCGGTCGGCGAGCATGACGTCGAAGATGCGCTTGAGCCGGCGACGCGCCTCGGGGTCGGCGACGGGCACGATCGCCTCGACGCGCTGCTCGAGGTTGCGGTACATCCAGTCGGCCGAGCCCAGGAACCACTCGCCGTCGAGCGGGTCGGCCTTGCCGGCGCCGAAGTGGAACACGCGGGAGTGCTCCAGGAACCGACCGACCACGCTGGTGACGCGGATGTTGTCCGAGAGGCCCGGCACGCCCGGCCGAAGGCAGCAGAAGCCGCGGACGATCAGGTCGATCTGCACGCCGGCCTGCGACGCCTTGTAGAGGGCGTTGGTGACGGCGGCGTCCTCGAGCGCGTTCATCTTGGCGATGATGCGCCCGCCGACGGGGCTGAGGCCGGCGGCGTGCTCGCGCGCGATCAGCGACTCGCGGGCCACCAGGTCCATGAACGTCTTCTTCATCCCGGTGGGCGCGACGAGAAGGCGGCGGTAGTCGTTCTTGCGGCTGCGGCCGGTGAGCTGGTTGAACAGGTCAACCACGTCGGCGGTGATCTGCGGGTCGCACGTGAGCAGGCCCAGGTCGGTGTAGAGGTTGGCGGTGGAGGGGTTGTAGTTGCCCGTGCCCAGGTGGGCGTACGTGCGGATGCCGTCCTTCTCGCGGCGCACGACCAGCGCCGCCTTGCAGTGCGTCTTGAGCCCCACCACGCCGTACGCCACGTGCACGCCGGCCTTCTCCAGCGTCTGTGCCAGGTTGACGTTGCGGCCCTCGTCGAACCGGGCACGCACCTCGACCAGGCAGGCCACCTGCTTGCCCAGTTCCGCGGCGCGGATCAGGTGCTGCACGAACGGCGAATCGCGGCTGGTGCGGTAGATCGTCTGCTTGATCGCCAGCACGTGCGGATCGGTCGCCGCCTGCGCGATGAACCGCTCGGCCGAGTCGCCGAACGACTCGTACGGATGGTGCACCAGGATGTCGCCCTCGCGGATCAGCGAGAAGATGCTCTGCGTCCGGTCGGCCAGCCGGGGCGGCGTCACGGGCGTCCACGGCTGTTGACGCAGGTCCGGGCGCGGCAGGTCGGCGATCTCGTACAGCGAACGGAAGTCCACCAGGCCCTGCAGCAGGTCCACGTCCTCGGGCTTGATGCGGAGCATCTCGACCAGCTGGCGCACCAGGCGCGGCGAGGCCTCGGCGGGCACCTCCAGGCGGATCACCTTGGCGAACCGGCGCCGCTTCAGCTCGGCTTCCACGAAGTCCAGCAGGTTGTCGGCGTCGCCGTCGTCGCCGGCGGCGGCGCGGTCCTCATCGGCCGCCGAGCGCGTCACGCGGAAGGGCACCGCCTCGACGATCTGCAGCCCGGGGAACAGGCCCGCCAGTGAGTTCAGAATCAGGTCGTACAGCGCCACGAACCGCCCCCGGCCCGGGTCGATGCGCTGCTTGACGCCGTGCGCCGGCGGCGGGGGCGGGATGCGCACCCACTGCGGCATCGTCGGCGGCACCTTCACCCGCGCGAAGACCGGCTCGGCCGCCCCCGGCTCCTGCAGCAGGATGCCGATGTTCGCCGACAAGTTCGAGATGAACGGGAACCGGTGCCCGGGGTCCACCGCCAGGGGCGTGAGCACCGGGAACACCGAGCGCTGGAACCACTCGTCCAGGCGGGCTCGCTCCTGCGGGTCGGTCTCGCGGTACTCCAGCAGGTGGATCCCCTCCCGCGCCAGCGCGGGGCGGATCGACCGGCTGTAGCACGCAGCCTGCTGCTCTTCCAGGTGCTCGAACGTCTTGCGCACCGCGTGGAGCATCTGCGCGTGGCCGAGCGACTCGTCGCCCGAGTCCACGCCCGACTCGATGCACTTGTGCAGGTACCCCACGCGCTTCATCACGAACTCGTCAAGGTTGCTCGTGAAGATGCCCAGGAACCGCACCCGTTCCAGCAGCGGGATCCGCTCGTCCAGCGCCTGGCTCAGCACCCGCGCATTGAACTCCAGCCACGACAGGTCCCGGTTCAGCCGGCGCGCATCGGGGAATACGTCCGGCCTCAGGGCCAGGTCGCGCGGCGAGGGGGTGTACTCCAGCGTCTCGTCGCCCGGTGCGCCGGGCGGCCGGCCGCTCTGGGCGGACAGCCCGGAGAGGATCGTTCCCTCGCCGGCGCGTTCCGCTGGCGTGGGCCCGACGCCCGGCGTGCTGGGATCGACCACCGACATCGCTCAACGCCTCCGCGCCCGTGCCGACGGGGCAGGCGGACGGTAGACCGCCGCACACCCGACCGCTTCGGTGATCCGCACCGAGGCGACGCGCACGGACGGCCGGGCGCCCCGTCTGCGCTTCCCCACGGTTTTCGGACGTTTCGGGGGGCCGCTTTCGAGCCGGTCGCGCAAAGACTCGGCGATGTGGCGAGCCACGGCTTCCGCCGTCGGGTTCACCCGGTGGAAGGGGGGCGTTTGGTTCAGGTTCGCGTTGCGGAACGGCGCCACGATCTCCCGAAGGTGGCGTTCGGCCTCGTGGAAGTCCAGCAACAGACCGTCGGCGTCGAGCTCCGGGCCCTCCAGGCTCACGGTCACGTGCCAATCGTGGCCGTGCAGCGCCTCGCGCCGCCCGTCGATGACGATGGCGTGGGCCGCCGAGAACACGGTGCTCAGTTCCAGCGCGTACACGCCGACATCGTACGGGACCAACGGGCGGGACCCCGGCGGTTCGTCTATCTTCAGCGCCCCCGGGCTTCAACGCCCGCGGCCGGCCCCTGGAGCTCTCTCGCATGTCCAGTTCCGATGCCCTCATGCTCTCTGTTTCCGGATGCCGCGGCACCATCGGCGGCTCGCTCACGCCCGAGGTGGCGCAGCGGTTCGCGGCGGCGTTCGCGGGCTGGCTCAAGGCGAACAAGAGGGGCGGCAAGCCGGTGGACGTGGCGCTGGGGCGCGACGGCCGGCGGGGCAGCGACCTGTTCGCCGGCGTGGCGCGGGCGGCGCTGCTGGCCGAAGGGTGCTGCGTGGTGGACCTGGACATCGCGATGACGCCGACGGTGGGGGTGATGGTCGATCGGCTGGGGCTCGACGGGGGCCTGGTGGTCACCGCCAGCCACAACCCGCAGAACTGGTGCGGCCTGAAGCCGATCGTCCGGCGTCCCGGCGCACGGGCCGGAGTGGTCGATGCCTCGGCCCCCGGCAAGGCCGTCGCGGGCGAACTGATCGCGCGGTTCGGCGAACAGGCAACGCCGACCGTGCGCGATTGGCGCTCGTTGGGCCACGCGCGAGTGGAGTGCGAGCTGGGCAATCGCCACCAGCTCGAGGTGCGCGCGGCGCTGGGCGTTGCCGCCGCCGGCAAGCTCGCCCGCTTCGCGCCGACGATCGTCGTGGACAATCTGGGCATGTCGGGCGCCGTGATGAGCGACTGGGCCCTGCGATCGCTCGCGCCCAGGGCCGACGTGCGCCAGGCGTACGAGTCCAGCGCGGACCTGGAACGGCCCGCCGATCGCGGCGTCTTCCCCCACACGCCCGAGCCCACCCGCGAGAACCTGTCGAGCCTGTGCCGGTTGGTGAGGAAGCACCGGGCCCACGTCGGCTTCGCCCAGGACCCCGACGCCGACCGGCTGGCGATCATCGACGAACAGGGCCGCTACATCGGCGAGGAGTACACGCTGGTACTGGCGGCGATGGCGCTGGGAGAGCTCGGGCAACTGCCGCGCCGCTCGGCGATCGCCGTGAACCTCTCGACCAGCCGCATGATCGAGGACGTCGCCGCGCGGTATGGCTGCCGGGTCGTGCGCACGGCGGTGGGGGAGGCCAACGTGGTCTCGGCGATGAAGTCGCACCGCTCGCCGCTGGGCGGCGAGGGCAACGGCGGGGTCATCTGGCCGAAGGTCACCTACATCCGCGACTCGCTGGGGGCGATGGCGCTGGTGCTGTGGCTGCTTGCCAGGCGACGCAAGACCGTCTCGCAACTGGTGGCCGAAGTCCCGGCGTACGCGATCGAGAAGCGCAAGGTGGAGCTGGCGTCGCGCGACGTGGCCGAAGAGGCCGGCCGCAAGATCGCCAGGGCCTTCGCGGACCAGCGCGTCGATCTGCAGGACGGCGTGCGCGTTGATTTCGACGACCGGCGGGCCTGGCTGCACGTTCGCGCCAGCAACACCGAGCCCATCATGCGGCTGATCGCCGAAGCCCCCGAGCGGGCACAGGCCGTGGCGCTGCTGGACGAAGCCGCGGCGGTGATCGCACGGTGAATCCAAGCGCCCGCGTGCTCAGGCCGGGCTCGGTCCGGTTCGCGCCGGCGCTGCGCCGGTCGAGCGACCGGAGAATCTCCGGGCGAGCAGCGCCAACTCAACAAAGAGCCAGGCGGCCAGCAGCGGGATGAGCCACCACGCCGCGCCGCCCAGCGCGTCGATCGCGCGCTGCACCAGGTCGGGGATGGTCCCCTTGTAGAAGCCCTTGAGCAGGCCGATGATCGGGTGCGGCGACATGGCGGCGCGCCAGGCGCCCGAACGCAGCCACGCGGCCCCGGCCGTGCCCTTTTCCGCGGCCTTGACGACGGCGATTTCGGCCTTGGCGGCGTCGGCGGTGTTCTCGGCCAGGCGCAGGGTGTCGGTGGCCTGGTCGCCCAGCGCGTGCAGCGCGAACGCGCCGCCGGAGCCGGCGGCCTGGCGCTCGGCGAAGCGGGCCATCCGGGTGACATCGGCCGGCTCGTCGGCCAGACGCATCAGGCGCGCAGCGCCGCCGGGGCTCGCACGCTTGCTGAGCGTGGCGACGTCCTCTGCGACCTTGGCCACCTCGTCGGCCTTGCCGGCCTTGAGCGCGTCGGTCATCCACCGGCCCATGCGGCGGGTCATCGTGCCGCTCTTGCGGGCGACCTTGAGCACGCTCAGGGACCAGTCGACGTGCGGGGCGATCGTCGTCGCCAGACCGGCGCCCGACAGCAGCAGGATCAGTTCGTCGGCGTCGCCGTCGACCAGCAGCTTGCCGCCCTGGATCACGATGTCGCGCACGTCGCCGACCACGAAGAAGTCGGTCGCCACCGCGCCCAGCAGGCTCTCCAGCGAGGTCCCCCGGCCCGACAGGGCGCCCATGCCCAGGTCGCGCACCCGGCGCAGCAGCGACGATTGCTCGTTCCGCGTCTGCTCGGACTGGCGGCGCAGTTCTTCGAGCAGCGTCCGAGCCCGGGCGTCGCCCGCTTCGGCCCTGGGCCCCAGCACCGCCTCGCCCCGGTCGGCCACCATCAGCGCCTCGCCGTAGCGCCCGGCCTCGCGCAGCGAGCGCACCTCGGCGGGGAAGTCAAAGTCGGGCGCCGACGCGAGCCGCAGCCGCGCCAGCCGCCCCCCCGTGTCGGCCGCGACGAACCACAGCAACGCCCCGGCCAGAGTCGCCCGCAGGATGTTCCAGGCCAGACCGCGGCTCATGGGTTCACTCGTCGGCGAAGGCGATGCGGAAGTCCAGCCCCTCGTCGGGCGCCATCAGGCGCGCCGCGTCGGCGAGCTTGCGCCGGGTCAGTTCGCGCACGTCCGCGGCGTCTTTCTCGCTGAGGGTCATGCGCCGAGCGGCGTCGTAGATTCCCTTGCGAGCAAGGCCGAGGTAATACTCGCCGGCGCGGCTGCGGAAGCGCAGCCACCCGACGCTGACGTTCACCGCCTCGGCCTCGCCCACGACCTCGGTCGCCAGCCGCTCGGGCACGGGCGCCGTGATCCGCACCACGCGCGTCGCCGGGCCGATCGCGCCCCACTCCACGCGGGCCCGGGCCAGGTCGGTGCCGAAGTGCAGCTTCACCGGCGCTTCGACCGTCGCCGACACGTCGCCCCGCCAGGACTCATCGCCGGCGGTGTAGTTCACGGTCGTGAGCAGCTCCACCGTCAGCAGCTTCATGGCCCCGACCATCTGGCGCACCCTGGCGATCGTGCGGGTGCGCCCGGCGTCGGGGTCGTCGGACACCCCGCCCGAGAGCGCGGCACGCTCCAGTGATCGCAGGTACCCCGACAGTCCCGCGAACAGCCCCAGCGCCAGCACCCCGACGCCGATGCGGAATCCCCAGCCGGCCCGGTGCGGGCGGGTGGGGCAAGACGCGGGCGCAACCTGACCCCGTTCCATGCACTCTGTTTCGACCGCCGGGGCGTGTCGGGGTCAGGTTTCCGGCCCGGCCCCGTGGCTGGCGGGCATAAACTGATCACAACCCCGCACCGGAGTCCGACCATGGCCACCGCCGCGCCCTCCACGCCCATCGCCCTGCACAACGGGCACGCCCAACCGACGACGAACGTCCGCCAGACGCTGGGCGAACGCGCCGAGGGGCTGCTGGGGCACACCTGCAAGACCGTGGGGCGGGACCGCCTGCACCTGCCCGGCCCGGACTTCATCGATCGGGTGATGTCGCAGACCGACCGCTCGCCGGCGGTGCTGCGGAACTTTCAGACGATCATGAACACCGGCCGCCTGGCGGGCACGGGGTACGTGAGCATCCTGCCGGTGGACCAGGGCGTGGAGCACTCGGCCGGGGCGAGCTTCGCGCCGAACCCGGCGTATTTCGACCCGGAGAACATCGTGCGACTGGCGATCGAGGGCGGGTGCAACGCCGTCGCCAGCACGGTGGGCGTGCTGGGCTCGGTGGCCCGCAAGTACGCGCACAAGATCCCGTTCCTGGTGAAGTTCAATCACAACGAGATGCTCACGTACCCGAACATCTTCAAGCAGTCGTACTTCGGCAGCGTGCGCCAGTGCTACGAGATGGGCGCCGTCGCGGTGGGCGCGACGATCTACTTCGGCTCCGACACAAGCCGCGAGGAGATCGCTTACGTCTCGCAGATGTTCGAGGAGGCGCACTCGCTGGGCATGGTCACGGTGCTGTGGTGCTACACGCGCAACAGCTCGTTCAAGGTCAAGGGCGCCGACGGCAAGAGCACCGATTACCACGCCTCGGCGGACCTCTCGGGCCAGGCCAACCACCTGGGCGCGACCATCCAGGCCGACATCATCAAGCAGAAGCTGCCCGTGAACAACGGCGGCTACGCCGCGCTCAACAGCGGCGGCTCCTCGTACGGCAAGTGGGACAAGCGGGTCTATACCGCCCTGTGCGGCAGCGACGAGGCCGGCAAGGGCGGACACCCCATCGACCTGTGCCGCTACCAGGTGCTGAACAACTACATGGGCCGCGTCCCGCTCATCAACTCCGGCGGCGAGAGCAAGGGCGCCGGCGACCTGGCCGAGGCGGTCGAGACCGCCGTCATCAACAAGCGGGCCGGCGGCATGGGCCTCATCTCCGGTCGCAAGGCCTTCCAGAAGCCGATGGACGACGGCGTGAAACTGCTCAACGCCATCCAGGACGTGTACCTGGACAAGGCCATCACGGTCGCCTGACGGGCCGGGCCCGCGGCGCGCCGGGGCGGTAGCTCAGTTGGTAGAGCACGAGCTTTGCAAGCTCGGGGTCAAGGGTTCGAGTCCCTTCCGCTCCATTGTCCCTTCGGCGGCCCGGCCCGGCGGCTCACGTCGCCGCGCCGTCCCGCTCGCCCAGACGCAGCAGCACGCCCGTCAGCCGGTCGCCGCTGCCCGAGCCGCGCGCCAGCACGCGCACCGGCCGTCGGTCGCCGTCGAGCACGCGGAAGACCACCTGCGACGTCGCAGCGCCCGCGGCCAGCGCCGCCCGCGCGGCATCGGAGACCGTGCGCCGGTCGTCGGGATGAACCCGCTCCATCCACCCGGCCGGTCCGATCGGACGCTCATCGAGGCCGAGCATGTCCGCGCCGTGCTCGGAGAGATAGAGGTCGCCGCGCCCGGGATCGAACTCAAAGACGCATGCCCCGGCCGCCGCGACCGCGCGGAAGTATCGGTCCGCGCCGCGCCCGTTGTTCCCGTCGGGACCGACCAGTCCGGCGTCGATCGCGATCCGGGCCAGTTGCACGCGGTTGCGGATGTTCAGCTTGCGGCCGAGACACGCTCGGTACCACTCGACGGTCTTGACCGTGCGGAACATGCGCTCTGCGATCTCCCGCATCGTCAGGCCCTCGCCGATGAGCGCCAGCACCTGCCGCTCCCGGGCCGACAGCACATCGAGGGCGGGCCGGGCCGCCGGAGCATGGATCTCCGATTGACGCATGGACGTGATCGCCTCCACACGAGTGAGTCGTCCCGGTGGACCGCGTGTCAACCCCCGGGGTGGAGCATGGTGACGACAACCTGTCTCACGGTCAAGGCAAACGCCCGCAGATCGTCTCAAAACTGGGGTTTCGCGGCAGCCCGGTGGCCGCGCCTCCCGGTCGGGCCAACGATGCCCCCCCGATCCGTGCACGCTGGGAACACGGGGATTTCCCTCAGAGGACGACCATGGCAACGAGCAGGACAACCGCCGACAGCGATCCGCACCCCACTTCGGGGGTGGCGGCGTTGCGCGAGTTTCATTTCGAGCCGCAGCCCGCGGCCCAGAAGATCATCTCGGCGCTCGTCAGGGAGTTTCTCACCGCGTGCCCTCCGGCACGCAAGCTTGCCGAGGCGATGAAGCACGACACCGCCACGCGGTTCGCCGATTGGATCGACCACGTCCGCATCGACGCCGACGCGACCGGTCACAAAGACCTCAAGGCGGCGCTGCTCAAGGCGGGGTTTACCCACACGCCGCGCCCGGGCGGCAAGGACTGCTACGTCCACCACGGCGCGATTTTCCCGGCGGTGGTGCTGGCCCGGGGGTGTGGCCTGCGGGTGGCGATCAAGGTGGACTCGGTGGCTGAGTTCCTTCAGACGCACCGGATCGCCGCCGAGGACCAGCACGCGATCGCGGGCGAGCCCTGCTCGCGGTTCCGTGCGGCGATGTGCTGGGGCGATGCCCAGGCGAGCCTCTGGGTTGTCGAGCGCCACGGGTACCGCGGCTTCGAGCCGACGGCGGATGACCCATCGCGGCTCATCGCGGCCCTGCGCCATCTGGAGGCGTTCTGCACGCGCCGGCGCGACTGGCCGAGCGACGCCGATGGGTTCGCCGCGACCAACCGCCTGATCGACGCTTCGGTGCGCGACCTGGGGCGTGACTGGGCCTGCGATCTGTTCTTCGAAGCCGAGCGGCGGTACTGGATGAGCCGCAACTACGCGGCCCAGGTGCAGCACGCCCGCCAGCGGAAGCTGGGGCTGGGGTGGGCCAACCACGACCACCACACGTACCGCAGCAGCCGCCAGTGTTTCAAGCCGCTGATCGCGGCGCTGGAGAAGCTCGGGTTCGCCTGCCGCGAACGGTTCTACGCGGGAGCCGAGGCGGGCTGGGGCGCGCAGGTGCTGGAGCAGCACGAGACGGGGATCACGATCTTCGCGGACGTGGACATGAGCCCCGAGGAACTCCTGGGCGACTTCCCGCACCAGGGCCTGGCGGCCCGCGCCGACCTGGGCACCGTCGGACTTTGGTGCGCGCTGCACGGCGAGGCGTTCCTTCAGGCGGGGATGCACCACCTGGAGTGCCAATTCGACTGGCACGCGCTGGTGAGCCAGCTCGAGCACGAGGCGCACATCAAGACGATGGCGCCGTTCACGACGTTCCCCTACCTGCGGCAGGCGTTCACCGAGGGCGAGCGCTGGCCGGTGAAGCCCGAGCGCATCGAGCGGCTGCTCAAGGCCGGGCAGATCAACGCGATGCAGGCCGAGACGTTCCGCGTGGAGGGGGCGCTGGGCTCCCACCTTGAGAACCTCGAACGCAACGACGGTTTCAAGGGGTTCAACCAGAAGGGCGTGAGCGACATCATCGCCCGCACCGATCCGCGCCGGCAGAAGGTGCTCAGCGGGGCGTGAAGCCTCCCGCCGAGGGCCCGGCAGCGGGCCCGGGCGCATCGACCAGCGGGCTCACCGGCCCGGGGCGCGAGCGGACCCAGAGCTTCTCGAGCTCGATGCGCGCCGGGAACGGCACGGTCGAGTCGATCCACGCGTCCAGCGGCCACAGGTCCGGCTCGCCCCTCCGCCAGCCGTCGAGCACCCAGACCGGTCGCGGGCGTGGCGTGGTCAGCAGGTTGGAGCGTTCGACGCGCTTGGGGTCCCAGACCAGGACGGCGTGGTGCTCGTTGGCGGTTCCGGCGTCCAGCGCGACGCCCGTCGCATCCCACCCGAGCCGCCCGACGGTCTCGACGACGCCCTCGTACACCATCTGCTGCCACTGCCAGCAGAGGCCGCGGTTCGGACCGCCGACGACGTTGACCATCATGTTTCCGTGCCAGCCCGAGCGCCAGGAGGCATCGTCGGCGGCTCTGGCGCGCCGGACCGCGCTGGAGAACGCGTCCTGGATGGCCACCAGTTGAGGCGGATCGTCGGCGCGCAGCGCGGGCGGGGGCCCGTAGCAGCCGCCGAGCAGGGCCGCGACCGCCGACGCCGCGAGCAGGGACCATCGGACCCAAGCGACCATGGCGACAGGGTACCGGCGCAGGCCCGGTTCGGGTACGCTCGGGGGCAAAGGGGTTCGCGTGAGTTTCGGCACGTTCATCGCCTGGGCCGTACCCATCTGCCACGTGCTGGGGGCGGTGTCGGCGCTGGCGGCGGTGATGCGCACCCGCACCAGCCAGGGGGCCATCGCCTGGGCGCTGTCGCTCATCTTCATCCCCTACGTCGCGCTGCCGTTCTACTGGGTGTTCGGCTACGACCGCTTCGAGGGTTACCGCCGGCGGCTGCGGCTGACGGTCTCGCGCCACCGGGGCCACACCGTGACCGTGCACGATGCTCTGAACGCCCTGCGGGCGACGCTGCCGGCGGATCGCGCGGCCGACCAGGCCGTCATCGAGCGCATCAGCGGGCACGTCTTCACGCGGGGCAACACGGCCGACCTGCTGATCGACGGCCGGGCGACGTACGAGGCGATCTTCGAGGCCGTGCGGTCGGCCGAGCGCGACGTGCTGGTGCAGTACTACATCCTGCGCGACGACGAGGTGGGGCATCAACTGGCGGACCTGCTGGTGGCCCGACTGCGCAAGGGCGTGCGGGTGATGGTCCTGTACGACAACCTGGGCTCGTTCGGCCTGGGCAGCCGGTACGCGGCGCGGTTGCGCGAGGCCGGGGCCGACGTGTACGCGTTCCGCACCGCGCGGGCGCCGCGCCTGCGCATCCAGATCAACTTCCGCAATCACCGCAAGGCCGTGATCGTCGACGGCAAGGTGGGGTTCGTGGGGGGCATCAACATCGGGCGCGAGTACCTGGGCCTGCACCGCCCGCTGAGCCCCTGGCGCGATACGCACCTGCGGATCAGCGGGCCGGCGGTCATGGACCTGCAGCGGGCCTTCGCCGCGGACTGGTACTGGGCCGCCGGGGGCCTGCCGAACCTGCCGTGGACGCCTCCAATCCACCACGACGGCCTGGCGGGCGTGCTCACGTTGCCCTCGGGCCCGGCCGACGACCCCGAGGCCCTTCCGCCGGTGCTCCTGCACCTGATCAACAGCGCCAGGACGCGCCTGTGGATCGCCACGCCCTATTTCGTGCCCGACCCGCCGACGCTCGAGGCGCTGCGTTCCGCGGCGTTCCGGGGCGTGGACGTGCGTTTGATCCTCCCCGGCAGGCCCGACACGCTGCCGGCGTGGCTGGCGTCGTTCACCTACCTGCCGGCGTGCACCGGCGCGGGGGTGCGGGTGTTCCGCTACACCGAGGGGTTTATGCACCAGAAGGTGTGGCTGATCGACGGCGACCTGGCCAACGTCGGCACGGTCAACATCGACAACCGCTCGATGCGGCTGAATTTCGAGCAGAGCGTCATCGTGTGCGACCGGGGCTTCGCCGCCCGCGTACAGGCCATGCTCCACGCCGACCTTTCCCGCTGCCGTGAAGTGGGCGCAGAGGAGTTCACGGGCCGGTCCTGGCCGTTTCGTCTTTCGGCGCGACTCGCGCGCCTGCTCGAGCCGGTGCTGTGAAGCGGCGCCGGGCCCGACGCATCACGCGCCGGGCGCATCGTCCTCGAATTGCTTCCACCGCTCCAGCGGGATGACGCGAGGCGGCTCGGAGTACGGACCGAGCCAGGGGTCCACGGCGAACCGCTCGCCCGTCGCGCGCTCGCGGATCACCGCCGAGCGGTGCACCGGCACGACGCCGCCGGCGTACCGCCACAGCGGCTCCATCACCTCGTGCCGCCGCAGCAGGCCCTGCTGATCGAGCACGCGCAGGAACACCGTTGTCGCCGTCGAACAGTCCACGCAGTCCATGCGGCCCTGACCGTCGGAATCGACCTCGCTGTAGCCCCGCGCGTGCCGCACCGGCGTCTGGCGGCAGGCGGCCAGTTGCATCCGGTGGACGGCCGAGGCGATGGCACGCCGTTCGCCGACCCCATCGGCCGGCGCGGGGGTGAACGCGGCTCGGATCGCCGCGCGGTCGTCCGGCGAGAGCGCGATGGTCGTGTGGAACGTGCCGCCGGTTCCCCAGGCGAACGGCACCGCGTCGAGCGGGATCGCCGCGCCGGGGGGCAGCGCATCGTGGGTGCAGGCCGACAGCAGCGCGAGGCTCGCGGCCGCGGCGACGGATCGGCGAATTGGGCTCACGGCTCGGGCTCCGACGGGGGCTCGTCGGGCGTGTCTTGGGTGGGCTCCGATTCGCCGCCGCCGGGGATTCCGAAGCGGCTCGCGCGGGCCGGGGCCTTGACGCGGCGGATGACGACCTCCTGGGCGCAGTAGGCCGTGAGGTTGAGCGTGCGGCGCGCGGTATCCGGGCTGGGCTTGAAGACAAGATCGAAGGTGTCTCCCTCGGCGCCACGCACGCTGCCGACGATCATGCGCCGCTTGGTGTTGGCGGCGGGGCCGCCGGTCCAGACGTAAGGGCCGGAGCCTTCGGTCGAATCGTCGGGTTGGATCAGATCGCCGGAAGTGATCGCGCCGAGCTTCCACCGGCGGTCGCCCTGTTCGGCGTACACATCGAACGCGAAGCCGATCGGAGGCGCATCGATCAGGAACACGAGGTTCAGTTGCCGCGGGGCTGGATCGCGCGGCGATCCCATTCCCAACGAAATCGGCGCGGGACTCGACACGATCGCCTGCTGAGGCTGCAGCGCTTTGGTCAGCGCCGCGAGGTCCGACGGGCTGGGTTCGACCGCAACGGCCGAGTCCCGCTCGGGCGCCAGCACCTCGATGGGCACTTCCAGCCGCACGCGGTCGGCCTTGGGGTCGTCCGCTTCGGGCGCTCGGAAGCCGATCATCACGTTCCCGGGACCGTTCTGAAGCTGGGCCTTCCAGATGACGTCGAGCGTGAGCGTGTGCCGCCCCGGCGCGACGGTGCGCGGGCAGCGCATGGCCACATCGAGCGTGCGCTCGCCGCCCCAGAACACGGCGTTCGGCCGGGACGCAACCAGGTAAAGCGTGCCGAGCAGGTCGCTCTGGGGCGCCACGCCCCGCAGCAGCGGCAGCATGCCCTGCCGGCCGTCGCGGCTGACGGGCTTGTCGCCCAGCGAGCCCCTGGGCAGCCACACGTTGAGCATCAGCGAGTCGTTGGGGCTCAGGCGCGGGTCGGCGACCGTGAGCCGCACGGGCAGCGGGTCGCCCGGGCGCACGCGGGCGCGCGACGCCGCGCTGAACACGACGGCCTGTCGGAAGTAACGCCGCTCCGAGGCTTCGTCGAATTCGCCGTTGAGCCGCACGCGATCGATCAGCGAGGCCCAGGCGTCATCCCACGGGCGATTCGTGTCGCCCTGCAGGTCCAGCACGTGCGTCAGCACCTGTGCAGTCTGCGCCTTATCGAGCCGCTTGTTGGTCAGCCGGTCGTGCAGCTCGTCGGCGATCGCCCGGCTCATCGGCCGGTCAGCAAAGCGCGATTGCCACAGCAGCACGCCGACCGGCAGGTGCTTGTGCAGGTTCGCGCCGGTGACCGCCGCGAAGAACGCCAGGCCGAGCGTGCCGGCGGGCGCCAGGATGAGCAGCCCGGCCAGCAGCCCGAGCAGGGGCATCCGGCGGCGGGCCCCGTCGCGGACCGACCCGGGCCGCTTGAGGCCGGCGCCGCACTCCGGGCACGTCACGCCGGCGGGCAGCACGCCGCTGAGGTCGAACCTGCACCAGGCGCAGGTGGGGTGGTCGTTGATGCGCCGGCCCCGCCACGCCAGCGCCATCAGCAGCACGCCCGCCGCGAGCACGCCAAGGCACAGGAAGAAGAAGCCGATGGTCATGATCCGCCCCGTGGATTCACCCGAACGGCCACCGAGGGCCGGGGCATGCTACCGCGCCGCGATGGGCGCGACGGCGGGGGTTACGCCAGCCCGGGCGTCAAGTCGCGCATCCGGGCGTAGCGGATGCGCAGGAACGAGAAACCCGCCTTCGAATCGTAATAGGAGCCGACCTCGCCCCAGGGGTAGGCGGCGGTGCGCGGGTGCTCGGGCGTGATGTCATGCGGGAGCACCGGGGGCTTTTCCTCGTCGTAGGCAAGCGGCAGCGGTTCCAGCGGCAGGCCGAAGGCCAGGCGCGCCCACGCTTCGTGCCGGGCCTTGCGGGCCAGTTCCATGTCGAGGGCCCAGTTCTTCCAGTCCGGGCCGTCGTCCGGGGCGCGCAGCACCAGATCGACCGCGTGCACCCGCCCCTGCTCGCTGTGGACGGTCACGTGGAAGCGGTCGGGACCGGGCGCGATGTTGACCGCGTCGAACGTGACCGTCGAGCCGCCAGGCCCGAGGCGCACCGCCCCGCCGAAGCGTCGCGCCAGGTCGGACAGCTCGTCGTCGCCGGTTTGGGGGCCCAGCGGCTGGTCGCCGTTGATCAGGAGCGTGCCCGGCGGAACGTGCTTCGGCATGGGGTGATTATCGCCCGGGCCTGCGAAGGGGTCAGGCCGCGGCGGTTCCGGCCTGTGTGGCCTTGAGGCCGACGATGCCGACGGCAATGAGCCCGATGCAGGCGAACTGCGCGGGCGTCAGCCGTTCGCCGAAGAACCAGGCCCCGCCGACGATCGCACCGACCGCGCCGATGCCCACCCAGACGGTGTACGCCAGGCCCAGCGGCAGCGCCTGCATGGCACGGGCCAGCAGAACGAACGAAACGAGCATGGCGGCGACGGTGCCGACGCTCGGCCACAGGCGGCTGAAGCCGTCGGTGTGCTTGAGGCCCACGGCCCAGACGGCTTCGAGCAGCCCCGCGATCAGCAGCAGGATCCATGGCATCATGGCCAAGCGTAGTGGCCCGGCCGCGGGGCTTGCCCTTAGCCGTCGCCGGGCATGGGGCAGTGGCCGCCGTTCTTGAGGTGGTAGTCCTGGTGGTACTCCTCGGCCATCCAGAACGCGCCGGCCTGGGAAGCGGGGACGATCTGCGTGACGATCCGGCGGTTGCGGAAGCGCTCGGTAGCCTGCTGGTTCTCGATGAACGCACGGGCGGCCTTGGCCTGATCCTCGTTGTCGGTGAAGATGGCCGATCGGTACTGGTCGCCGATGTCCGGACCCTGGCGGTTGAGCTGGGTGGGATCGTGGAACTTGAAGAACGCGCCCAGGAGCTGGTCGTAGGAGATCCGCGCGGGGTCGAACGTGACCTTCACGGTCTCGGCGTGCCCCGTGCCTTCGGAGCAGACCTGCTTGTAGGTTGGATTCTTGATGCGGCCGCCCATGTAGCCGCTCACCGCGTCGATCACCCCGGGCAACTGCTGGAAGCGGTCTTCAACACCCCAGAAGCAGCCGCCGGCGAAGTAGGCGGTGGCTGCCGCGACGGGGCGCGACGCCTCGGGCATCGGCTGGCCCTTCTCGACGAAATCGAGCGAGGCGGAGTTGAGGCAGAAGCGCAAGCCGGTGGGGGGCGGGCCGTCCTCGAAGACGTGCCCGAGGTGCCCGTCGCAGCGGGCGCAGTTGATCTCGGTGCGGATCATGCCGTGGCTGGTGTCGCGCCGGGTCGCGACGTGGGCCGGATCGAACGGCTTGAAGAACGAAGGCCAGCCCGTGCCGGAGTCAAACTTGGAATCGGAGGCGAACAGCGGCAGACCGCAGAGGCGGCAGACATACGTGCCCTGCTTCTTGTTGTCGAGCAGCGTGCCGCAGAACGGGCGCTCGGTGCCCTTGGAGAGGATGACCTCGGCCTCTTCCTTGGTCAGTTTCTTGGCCAGCTCGTCGATGCGGGACTTCGGCAGCGGCGTGATGTCGTACAGGCTCTTGGAATACACGGGGGCGGAGGGCTTCGTGGCGGTGGTGGGCATGGAGGCATCCGGCTTGGAATCGGCGGGGGTGGAGGGGGTGGGTGGGGTCGGGGTCATGGCCTGGACAGGCTGGGCCAACGCCGACGTGCCGCACGATCCGAACCAGCAGCCGACGGGCTTGAACGCGGCGAACGCGCCCGCGGCCAGCAGCGAGGCGGAAAGAGCCAACGAAAGCAGTTTCATGAGGGTCGCTCCGAGCGTGCGGGGGCGCGGGTGGTCGGCGGGGACGGCTGACGGATCCATGGACCGGGCCCGTGGGTTAGATGCCGGGCCGGGCCGGACGGGCTCGCGCGGCCTGCCCGCCGCGGAACCCGCGAACGGGTGAGTCTACGTCCGGGCCTGAGGGCTGGTTCTTGCGGGGCCCCGAGCAGGGAGAGGATGCCGTTTGGGGTGCCTTTGGCGAGATATTGACTGGCACATCCGTTATGAGCGGCGCCATGGAATCGATCGAGCGATTCCGGGTCGAGAGCTTCGAACCGATCCGGATGAGCACGCCGCAGGAACTGGTGCGGCTGGCGATCCCGCGCCGGGCGTACACGCAGAGCCACATGGACTACGTGGCCGAGGCGTGCGCGGAGCTGCTGGCGAGCCGGTCGTCGCTGCGCGGGCTGCGCATCGTCGAAGCGCCGGACGTGCTGAGGCACTTCACGGCGAAGTTCGAGGAGCTGTAGGTTCTTCTGCGGTTGACAGCGCGGCCATGCGCTCGGCCGTGGGCAGCCGCACCTGGTGCGCCAGGCCGACGGCCTGCATGGCGCGGATCACCAGCCACGAGAGATCGAACTGCCACCAGGCCAGGCCGTGCCGGGCCGAGGTCGGGAACGCGTGGTGGTTGTTGTGCCACCCTTCGCCTAGGGCCAGCACGCCGAAGACCGGGTTGTTGCGGCTCTCGTCGTGGCTGCGGTAGGACTGGAAGCCCCACAGGTGGCAGGCGGAGTTGACGCTCCAGGTGATGTGGTGCACCACCAGGATGCGCACCAGCCCGCCCCAGAGCACGCCCAGCACGCCGCCCCAGACCGTGCCCGTCACGGCCCAGGCGATCAGCCCGGGCAGCAACAGGCCCAGCGCGATCCACAGCCACCAATACCGATCCACGAACCGGATCAGCGGGTCGCGGCGAAGATCGGCGGTGTATCGGGCCGAGGCTCCGCTGTTGGGCCGGGCCATGACGATCCAGCCCACGTGGGCGTGCAGCCAGCCGCGCAGCACGCCGAGCAGCCCCGCCGAGCGGCCGAAGTTGGGCGAATGCGGATCGAGTTCGTCGTCGGAGTGCTGGTGGTGCTTGCGGTGCACGCCGACCCACGTCAGCAGCGGGCCTTCGGCGGCCATCGAGCCCAGGACGCCCCAGAAGAGCATCATCCAGCGCGGGGTGGCAAAGGCCTTGTGGGTGAACAGACGGTGGTACCCGATGGTGATGCCCAGGCCCGTCAGGATGTACCCGACGCCGAGCAGGGCAAGGTGAATCCAGTCGATGCCCGGGCCCCACAGCAGGATGATGGACGCCACCAGCCCCAGCAGGGGCACCGCGATGAAGAACCCGTACATGATGCGCACGCTCAGCGGCGCCATGTGCGGAACATGGCCGGCTTCAACCGGGAGCGCCGTCGAGATTGTCGGAACAGTGGAGATCTGGGTCATGCAGCGCCTCAATCGGTTCTCGGCCGCGCGGAGCACGACCGAGCCACCACCGCCGCGAACAGGCCGAGGCGGGCATGAACGCATGCCATCAACGCGCCAGGGTTCTCCCCAGTATACGCGCGGCCGGTGCGCCAGGTTCAACCCAACCGGCCGATAGACGCCCGTGCGAGCCCGCAACCGATGCGCTCGGCGCGGGTGCCGGTGATCTCGGGGTTCCGAGGCCGAGGGATGATTCAGGAGTCAACCATGGTGGAACTGACGTCGCTGTGGATGCCCATGCTGGTCAGCGCTGTGCTGGTGTTCTTCGCCAGCAGCATCATCTGGATGGCCCTGCCGATCCACAAGAAGGACTACCTCAAGCTCGGCGCGGCCGAGGGGCCGGTGATGGAAGCGCTGCGGGCCGCCGGGCTCGCGGGCAAAGCGGCGCAGTACATGCTCCCGGCGTGCGACCCGCACGCGCTGAAGGACCCGGCGGCGATGGAGCGATTCAAGCAGGGACCGTGGGGTGTGATCTCGATCTCCTCCAAGGCCCCGAGCATGGGCCCCATGCTCGGCCTGTGGATGCTCAACTTGCTGCTGGTGTCGCTGTTCGTGGGGTACCTGGCCAGCCACGCCTGCAAGCCGGGCGAGGCGTACCTGGGCGTGTTCCGCATTGCAGGCACGGCGGCATTCCTGGCCCACGGCGGCAACGCGATGTGCGACAGCATCTGGCGCGGGCGACCGTGGGCGCACCTGCCGGGGGCGCTGTTCGACGCGGTGGTGTACGCGCTGCTGACGGCCGGGGCGTTCGCCTGGTTGTGGCCCAAGGCCGTGTGAAGCCAGCGGGCCAACGGAATTGACCGCCGCGCGGAGCGTACGGTGTGGCTCGGGCGATCGGAACGCCCGTCGGGAGACACACTGTGCACAAACCAATGGTCGGCGGCGTAACGCCGCGCACGCTGGGCCCGAATGAGGGCGAGCAGATCGAGTTCATGGGCGAGCGGGTGCGTGTGCTGGCCGACGGCGCGGCGACGGGCGGGCGGTGCTTCATTTTCGTGGAGACGAGCGCCCCGGGCTTCGGACCGCCGCTGCACCGGCACGGTGTGGACGACGAGTTCTTCTACGTGCTGCAGGGGCGGTACCGGTTCGTGATGGACGGGCGCGAGTTCGTGGCCGAGCAGGGGGCGTTCGTGGCGGCGCCGCGCGGATCGCTGCACGGCTTCGTGAACGCGGGGCCCGGGGAGGGGCGGATGCTGGTGATCACCTCGCCGGCGGGGCTGGAAGGACCGTTCCGCGAGAGCCAGGCGGCCGAGCGGCGCGGACCGCTGACGCCGGAGATC
Organism: Phycisphaeraceae bacterium; assembly: GCA_026126345.1. Lineage (GTDB taxonomy): Bacteria > Planctomycetota > Phycisphaerae > Phycisphaerales > UBA1924 > JAHCJH01. The sequence continues at coordinate 41,225 of JAHCJH010000010.1, forward strand.
CTGACGGCGATCTTTGGGAAGTTCGATCTGAGGTTCGAGGGGCCTCCGGTGGCCGCCGGATGAGCGGCGCAAGTACCATCCGGGCATGATGGACGCACGCCGGTTCGTTCGAAGGGTTGGTCACCTGCCCGGAGTTGATGGCGTGCCTCGGCGGGATTCACGGCAGGCTGCGCAGTCGACGCGCGGGCGGCGTCGCGGCCGGAGAGCGCCCGGCCGGCCCCGGCGCTGGCGGACCTGGGATTCCTGGCCGGCCGCTGGGTCGGGGTGAACCCGAACGGGACCGTCAACGACGAGATGTGGACGGAGCCGCGGGGCAATTCGATGGCGGCGCTGTTCAGGCAGGTGCGTCGCGACGGCCGACCGGCGCTGCACGAGGTATCGCTGATCACGGCCGAGGCCGAGGGCGTGGTGTTGCGGCTGCGGCATCTGCACGCGCTGCTGGAAGTTCCGGAGCGCCGGCGCGAGATCTCGACCTTCCGGCTGGTCTCGGCCGGGGGCAATCGATGCGAGTTCTCGGGGACGGGCGCCTCGGCGCAGGTGGTGAGCGTGGTGTACAGGCTTCAGGGGCCCGACGAGCTGCTGGTGGACGTGGCGTTCGCCCCGGAGTCGAAGGAGCGGGGGTACTCGATGCGGTACCGGCGCGTGCCTTAAGTCGGCCGCCCGCGCACACGCGCGGCCCCGAGCCGAGACACAGGCTGACGCGGCCGAGTTGTTCCTATCGCCCGCTGCGAGGCTGTTTCATCGTCGATCCGGCCGCGGGCCGGAACGGCGTTCAGAAATCGAACAGCTCGCGCCAGATGCTCTTCTTGCGGTACGGCTGCCCCGGCTGCTGGTAGCTGTAGCCGTACTTGCTGTCGTCTTTGGAGTCGTGGTCCGACCGGTGGCGGTGCGGCATCGGGTGCGGGGGCTGCTGCGGCACGGCCGATTGAACGTGCGCCGACGGTGACGGCGCGGTCGAGCCCCGCTCTTCCGTCGAGGCGCGCTGGATGATCTTGTCCAGCTCCCCGCGATCAAGCCAGATGCCGCGGCACTTGGGGCAGTAGTCCACCTCCACGCCGGCGCGCTCGGTCATCATCAGGTCCGCCGTCGCACACGCAGGGCACTTCATTGGGTTTGCTCCGCTCGGCCGGGACAATGGGAATCCGGGATCGTGCCTGTACGTCCATCGGCCGGGTTCGGAGGGTATCCGCGTGGAACGCTCTGGTTCGCGTACGCCGGTCGGCGCGGATCATGGCTGTTCGTAGAGCTCGATGGGCAGGTCGTCGGGATCTCGGACGAAGGTGAAGCGCCGGCCGGTATGACCATCCGTCCGAACGGGCTCGGCGGCGACGCCGAATGATGCCAGGCGCGACAGTTCGGCGTCGATGTTCGCAACGGCCAGCGCCAGGTGGCGGAGCCCGCACGCCTCGGGCCGCGTGAGGCGCGGGGGCGGATCGGGAAAACTGAACAGCTCGATCTGGACGCCGTCGGGCAGCGCGAGGTCGAGCTTGTGGGACCGGCGGTCGGGACGGAATGACTCGCGGACGATCCGAAGGCCGAGAATCCGCACGTAAAAGTCGCGCGAGCGCTGATAGTCGGAGCAGATGACGGCGACGTGGTGCAGTCGATGCGGGGGAGCGGAAACCGGGCCGGTGTTCCGGGCCGGTGCGACGGGCTTGTAAAACAACGCATCGTCGTGCAGGGCTCGCCCGTCGGGGTCCAGCGCAAAGCCGGGGATGCGCCCGATGAACGTCCAGCCCAGGGCGCGGTACAGGCGGTCGGCCGGCCCGTCGGCCCGGGCGTCGAGCGTCAGCAGTGTGAAGCCCCCGGCGCGTGCCGCGTCCTCGATCGCGCCCATGAGGCGTCGGGCGACGCCGCGGCGTTGGACGTCGGGGTGCACGATGACCTTGCAGACCTCGGCGCGGTGCGGCTGGTTGGGGGCCCAGGCGGGCTGGAGCTGGGCGGTGCCGACGATGCGGCCCGACGCGCGGTCGCGTGCGACCAGAACAACGGCGCGCCGGTGGAGCGAGGCGATCGTGGATTGCCACCAGGCGCGGGCGTCCTGATGGGAAAGCGGCGCGATAAAGCTGACGGCGGCGCCTGCCTGGACGGCGCTGCACAGCAGGTGCGCCAGGTCGTCGAGATCTCCGGGCGCGGGGTCAGACGGCAGAGGCTCGATCGCGATCGCGTCTGGTGACATCGCGTGAGATCGTAGTGAGGTCGCTGCGGCGGGCAGTTTTCGCCGCTCGCACTCGACGGGTCGCAGGACGCGTTTTCGCATCCCCTCTGGGCGGTGCCGATCGGCGTCGGATCCGGGGCGGCGGGCTTGACCCCGCGAGGAACAACGGAATTCTGCCTGCTGTTGACCGCCCTGGGGAACAGCCGCGTATATCGCCGCGAGACCCTAGCGGACAAGCCCGAGCAGGCGTCGCACGCCCGCGGTGAACTGCCTGAGCTCCCGGTCCGCGACCTGCATCTCGAGCGTGTAGCCCTCCGTCCACTGGGCATCGGTGCCCCAGATCCAGGGCGGGGCGGCTTCAGCGCGGAAGCGGATCCCGAGCGCGAACACGCCGCCCTCCTCGACCTTGGCCACAAAGGCCAGGCATGGCTCGATGCACTCGAACTTCCGGGGGCACGACCATGGGCGCACGTCCAGGAAGTCGGCCAGGTCCCGCGCCTCGTGCTCGATCATGGCCGGGTCGCTGAACGACCAGTTGCCGTCGGGTCCTTTGACTTCGCCGTGGACGCGGAGCCATGACTCATCGCCCCAGCCGACTCGTCTGGCGAGCCTCTGTCTCGCATCGCGGGGGCGCCAGCCGAGCACGACCCGCTCGCTGTTCAGACCGTGCAGGTGGACGAACTGAGGGGGTTCCCGCGCCATCACACCAACCGATCTTCCTTCGCAATCCCCAGCGCCGGCCGCACGTCGACCTGCACGAGCGCCGCGCCGGTCTTCTCGGCCAGCAGGCGCCGGGCCTGGTCGGGATCGACGTAGTCGCTGTGGCAGGATGCCTTGCCGGCGTCGGCGCCCACGGCCTTTCTGGTCTTGCTGGCGAGCTTGTGGATCTCGTCCGGAGAAAGCACGCCGCGCTTGTTGAGGATCTCCTGCTGCTCGGGCGTGAGCGCGGCGGACTTGACGGGGGCCCCGGCCTTCCCGCCAGCGCCGACGCGTTCAAAGCCCTGGGCCTTGCCGCTGGCGAACTCCTGGATCTCCTTGCTGATGCGGACGCTGCACCAGTCGTGCCCGCACATGGCGCAGAAGTCGGTGTCGACGTCGAGGTCCTCGTCGTGGTAGGCGCGGGCGGTGTCGGGGTCGAACGCGAGCTCGAAGTGCTTCTCCCAGTTGAGCGCAGCGCGGGCCTTGGTGAGCTCATCGTCGCGCCGGCGCGAGCCGGGGATGCCCAGAGCGACGTCGGCGGCGTGGGCGGCGATCTTGTACGCGATGCAGCCCTGCTTGACGTCGTCCTTCTTGGGCAGGCCGACGTGCTCCTTGGGCGTGACGTAGCAGAGCATGGCGGCGCCGTGGTAGGCCATGGCGGTGGCGCCGATGCAGCTGGTGATGTGGTCGTAGCCGGGGAACATGTCGGTCACCAGCGGTCCGAGCACGTAGAACGGCGCGCCGTGGCAGAGCGTGCGCTGCACCTTGGCGTTCCACTCGATCTGGTCGAACGGCACGTGCCCGGGCCCCTCGATCATCACCTGCACGCCCTTGCGCCAGGCCCGCTCGGTGAGCTCGCCGAGCGTCTGCAGCTCGGCGAGCTGCGCCGCGTCGCTGGCGTCGGCCAGGCCGCCGGGGCGCAGCCCGTCGCCGATGGAGAACGTCACGTCGTACCCGCGGAGGATGTCGCAGATGTCGTCCCAGCGGGTGTGCATGATGTTCTCCTGGTTGTGGACGAGCATCCACTTGGCCAGGAGCGACCCGCCGCGGCTGACGATGCCGATGAGCCGGTCCTTCACGAACTTCAGGTGGGCGCGGCGTACGCCGGCGTGGATGGTGAAGTAGTCCACGCCCTGGCGGGCCTGCTGGTGCAGGCCGGCCTCGATGGCGGGCCAGTCGAGGTCCTCGATCCTGCGGCCGATGATCATCGAGTAGATCGGGACGGTGCCGATGGGCACGCAGGCGTTGCGGACGATGGCATCGCGACATTCGTCGAGGTTCCCGCCGGTGGAG
>JAHCJH010000100.1 GCA_026126345.1 Phycisphaeraceae bacterium
GAGGCGAAGGCCAGGCAGTGACCACGTTTGTGCGACGGGCGGCCAGAAGTGGCGCACAGATGCGGCCGGTGCGCGGGGAGAACCACGGCGGCACGGAGTCACGGAGGGGGCGCGGAGCGGAATGCAATTGGGGCCGGGACTTCAGGCCGCCGATGGGCGGGGCAAAGACAGGCCGCGGAGGAACGCGGATGGAGGCGGATTCGGCGAGGTCGCAAGACGCGTGAGGGCGGCAGCGGACAGGGATCGGCACGGATGGAAGCGGATGGAGGCGTGCGTGTGCGCGGGCCGCTGGCTCAAGGTTCCGCGCTCCGGGCGGGTGTGGCGAGCGAACCCCGTGGCCGCGGACCGGGGTAACCGGACCTCGCCCGCCCATTGCATGGGCGGAGCGGGCAAGCTGAGGAGTTGACGTCAGGGCCGACTACCAGATGCTGGCGCATCTGGCAACCATCGACCGCCCGCTGCGCGGGCGGAGCACGCGAAGTGGCGCGTTGCGAGGGGGAAGGGCACAGGTCCGAGGGGTGAGGGATGAGGCATGTGCCAAGTACCCGCTCGCTGACGCTCCGGATTCGCTGGGAAGAGAGGGGACAACGCCGGGCGCGCGGGCGCTGGCGTGCTTTGATTCGGGCGCGTGGAGCCGGGCGCAACACCTTCCCGTTCGCTGACGCTCGCGGTTCGAACGGGAGTCGCGCGAGGCAGGCAACAGGGAGCGGGGTCGCGGGGCGGCGGCGGATCAGGCGGGCCAGGGGACCTTGACCGACTTGGGCGCATCGGCGGAATGGTCGGCCTTGCGCATCTGCAGGGCGATCTCGATGGCGCTGGGCTTGCCGTCGGTCTGGTGGATGCGGTATTCGATCAGTCGCGGGTCGCCGGCGGAGGGGGAGATGCCGGCGCCCCAGGTGAAGAACGGCTTGCCCTGGGCGCCCGCCGCGCGGGCGTTGCTCTTGATCATGTCGGGCTCGAAGACGACGCCGGTGGTCTGTGAGGATTTGATGCGGATGCGCCAGGCGCCGCCGGCGCGCTCGGTCTCCTTGTAGATAAGAAAGGCATAGTCGCAGTTCAGCACGGCGTCGTAGGCTTCGAGGGCGCCGAGCTTTTCGTAGGTGTACGTGGCGTCGGAGGCGGGCAGGTCGAGGGCCATGGGGTGCTCCGGGGAACGGGGAAGTGCTGAGTGCTGGGAAGCAGTCGCGAGTGTAGACGAAATGGGTACGGGGCCGAGGCGTAACCGTGGGAACGGGGAGCGGGGGGCGTCAGGCGTCTTCGGGCGGGTCGGGCGGGAGCACGCGTTCGAGCTCAGCGATGAGCGTCGGCACGTGACGAATCGCAATGGACCAGACGATGGCGTCGTCGAGCCGGTCGTACTCGTGGGCGAGGCGGTGTCGAGTGGGGATGATGCGGTCCGATGGGATCGCGGGGTGTTGTGCCTGGCAGTCGGGCGAGACGCGTCGGGCGGCTTCTCCGATGATCTCGATGGATCGTTCGATGCTGCGGCGGAGCTGCGTGGAGGCCCGGTAGTCGCTCCAGGTTTTGCCGGCGGCGAACTCGACGACTTCGCGAGCCGCCTCGAGCATGTCGCGCATGAACGCGGTGTCGGCTTGTGGGTCAGGCGGCGGAGGCGTAGAGCACCCTGCGTGACTTGAGGATCTGGCGGCGGCGGAACGGGTTGCGCAGGGCGGACCTGCTGACGAGGTCGACGCGGCGGGCGAACAGCCGTTCGAGTTCGTCGCGCATGGCGATCCACTCGTCGATGCCCTGGAACACGCCCGGCGCGAAGTCGATGAGAACGTCCACGTCGCTGTCGGGAGAGAATTCGGGCCCGAGGGCCGAACCGAAGATCGAGAACTCCGAGATCTGCCACCTGCGGCAGAAGTCGGCGATGTCGGCGGCTCGGATGAAGGCGGGCAGGTCCATGCGGCGGGATTCCTGGGCGGCTGGCGCGTCGCGCGCCGTGGGGCCTATTCGACGGTGACGCTCTTGGCCAGGTTGCGGGGTTTGTCGACGTCGTGGCCGCGGGCGACGGCGGCGTAGTAGGCCATGAGCTGCAGGGGGATGACGGCGAGGATGGGGCTGAGCGGCTCGGGGACGTCGGGGATGTAGAGGACGTCCTGGACGTATTTCTTGATGTGCTCGTCGCCCTCGGTGGCGACGGCGATGACGTGCCCGCCGCGGGAGCGGACCTCGGCGATGTTGGACATGACCTTTTCGTACTGGCGGCCCTTGTTGGCGATGAAGACGGCGGGCATTCCCTCGTTGATGAGGGCGATGGGGCCGTGCTTCATTTCGGCGGCGGGCATGCCTTCGGCGTGGATGTAGGAGATTTCCTTGAGCTTGAGGGCGCCTTCGAGGGCGGTGGGGTAGTTGTAGCCGCGGCCGAGGAAGAGCCAGTTTTCGCGGTCGATGTAGCGTTCGGTGACGCGTTTGACGTGTGGGGCCTGTTCGAGGATGCGTTCGATCTTGGCGGGCAGGGCCTCGAACTCGCGGAGCATTTCGGCGCAGGCGTCGGCGGACATGAGGCGACGGCGGGCCATGAAGAGGCCCAGGAGGCTGAGGGCGGCGACCTGGCCGGTGAAGGCCTTGGTGCTGGCGACGCCGATCTCGGGGCCGACGCGGAGGTAAACGCCGGCGTCGGTTTCGCGGGCGATGGAGGAACCGACGACGTTGATGACGCCCAGGGCCAGGGCGCCGCGTTCCTTGGCTTCCTTGAGGGCGGCGAGGGTGTCGGCGGTTTCGCCGGACTGGCTGACGGCGATGACGACGGTGCCCTCTTCGATGACGGGGTTGCGGTAGCGGAACTCGCTGGCGTACTCGGTCTGTGTGGGGACCTTGGCGACGTCTTCGAGCAGGTAGCGGCCGATCATGGCGGCGTGGAGCGCGGTGCCCTGGGCGGTGAGGATGACGCGCCGGGCGCGGGTGAGCTCCTTGGCGTAGGTGGAGACGCCGCCGAGGACGACGCGGCCGTCGCGGATGTCCATGCGGCCGGAGCAGCAGGCGCGCAGGGCCTTGGGCTGCTCGAAGATCTCCTTGAGCATGAAGTGGGGGTAGCCGCCGAGCTCGATCTGCTCGAGGTCGATCTCGAGCTGGGTGACCTTGGGGGTGACGGGGGTGTTGTGGATGTCGCTGGTGCGGAAGCCGGCGCGGGTGATCTTGACGACGTTGTAGTCGTCGAGCATGAAGGCCTGGCCGGTGTGGCTGATGATGGCGGCGGCGTCGGAGGCGACGATGTACTCGCCGTTGCCGATGCCGACGAGCAGGGGCGAGCCCTTGCGGGCGACGACGAGGGTGTCGGGCTCCTTCTCGCAGATGACGGCGATGGCGTAGGCGCCGGTGACCTCGCGGAGGGCGGCCTGGACGGCCTTTTCGAGGTCGCCCTCGTAGAGCTCGGAGATGAGCATGGAGATGACTTCGGTGTCGGTGTCGCTGGTGAAGGTGTGGCCGCGCTCGGTGAGATAGGTCTTGAGGGCGGCGTAGTTTTCGATGATGCCGTTGTGGACGACGACGAGGCCGTGGCGGTCATCGCGGTGGGGGTGGGCGTTGAGCTCGGTGACGCCGCCGTGGGTGGCCCAGCGGGTGTGGCAGAGGCCGAGGGTGCCGTCGAAGCCGCCGAGCTGTTCGAGGCGTTCCTCGAGCATGGAGACCCGGCCGACGGTTCGGCCGATCTTGAGCTTGCCGTCGATGAGCATGGCCAGGCCGGCGGAGTCGTAGCCGCGGTACTCGAGGCGCTTGAGGCCTTCGAGGAGGATGGGCTTGGCCTGGCGGTGACCGATGTAGGCGACGATTCCGCACATGGAGGGGGCCTCTGGCGTTTGGGGTTTGTGAGCGAACGAGCGGGCGGGGGCGGAGAATGGTACGAGGGGGCGCGGCGTGGCCGTTCGGGGGAATGTGAGGAAAGATCGGCCGACGGGCGGCGGTGACTTGGGCGCGGCGGGGCGGGCGGAGGCGGGGATGGGCGGCGCGGCGTCGGCGTGCGCGGGCGGAGGGTCCGAATAGCGGCGCGGCGCGCGGGGCGGGCGCTACCAAAGGGCGACCGGGGGGATTATCCTCCGGGGACCACTTGTCGGGCGGCGTCCGGGCGAGCGAGCCCGGCGCGGGACCCGGCCGGTCGCCAGCTGGCCGGAGCCGAGATGCCAAAGCGGACGGACATCAAGACCATCCTGATCATCGGGTCAGGACCGATCGTGATCGGCCAGGGGTGCGAGTTCGACTATTCGGGGACACAGGCGTGCAAGGCGCTTCGGGCCGAGGGGTTCCGGATCGTGCTGGTGAACAGCAACCCGGCGACGATCATGACGGACCCGGAGCTGGCGGACCGGACGTACATCGAGCCGATCACGCCGGAGGCGGTGCGGAAGATCATCCTGAAGCAGAAGGAGATGGGGGACCCGATCGACGCGGTGCTGCCGACGCTGGGGGGGCAGACGGCGCTGAACTGCGCGTGCAAGCTGTTCGACGACGGGGTGTTCGCCGAGCACGGCATCGAGATGATCGGGGCGAACCGTCGGGTGATCCACCGGGCGGAGGACCGGCAGATCTTCAAGGAGATCTGCGAGGGGCTGGGGCTGAAGCTGCCGGCGGCGCGGACGGTGAACACGCTCGACGATGCGCTGGCGTTCCTGGAGGTGATCGGGCTGCCGGCGATCATCCGGCCGGCGTTCACGCTGGGAGGGACGGGCGGCGGGATCGCGTACAACCGCGACGAGTTCGTGGAGATCGTGACGCGGGGGCTGCGCGCGAGCATGATCACGCAGGTGCAGATCGACCAGAGCGTGATCGGGTGGAAGGAGTACGAGCTGGAGGTGGTGCGGGACCGCAAGGACAACTGCGTGATCGTGTGCGGGATCGAGAACATCGACCCGATGGGTGTGCACACGGGGGACTCGATCACGGTGGCGCCGATCCAGACGTTGAGCGACAAGGAATACCAGGCGATGCGGGACGCCGCGATCGCGATCATGCGGGCGGTGGGCGTGGAGACGGGCGGGAGCAACGTGCAGTTCGCGGTGAACCCGGACCCGGCGCCGGGCCCGGACGGGCGGCGGCCGTTCGAGATGGTGGTGGTGGAGATGAACCCGCGGGTGTCGCGGAGCAGCGCGCTGGCGAGCAAGGCGACGGGGTTTCCGATCGCGAAGATCGCGGCGAAGCTGGCGGTGGGGTACACGCTGGACGAGCTGCGGAACGACATCACGGGGACGACCAGCGCGTGCTTCGAGCCGGCGATCGACTACGTGGTGACGAAGATCCCGCGGTGGACGTTCGAGAAGTTCCCGGAGGCGGACGCGACGCTGACGACGCAGATGAAGTCGGTGGGCGAGACGATGGCGATCGGGCGGACGTTCGCCGAGAGCTTCCAGAAGGCGATCCGCGGGACCGAGGTCAAGCGGTTCGGCTACGGGCTGGACCGCAACGACAAGTGGCTGATGGCGCTGCGGGCGCTGGGCAGCCAGCAGATGGTGCTGGGGCCGTACGACGCCGAGCCGGACGTGATGATCCCCCCGGCGAGCGCCGAGGGGGACGCCGAGGCGCTGCCGGAAGGATCGACGAGCCCGCCGGGTCTGCCGGAGCTGCGGACGGCCGACGGAGAGCTGGTGGAGTGGCCGATCCCCGAGGACAAGCTGAGCCGGAAGCTGGCGGTGCCCGGGCAGGCGCGGATCTTCTTCATCCGCTACGCGTTCAAGCTGGGGTGGGACCTGGACAAGGTGGCGCGGCTGACGAAGATCGACCCGTGGTTCCTGGACCAGATGAAGGTGCTGGTGGAGTTCGAGGAGACGCTGTTCGAGCACAACGAGCTGGAGGAAGTGCCGCGGGACGTCATGCTGCGGGCCAAGCAGCTGGGCTACAGCGATGCGCAGCTGGCGAACGTGTACCTGGGGACGATCAACGCCGACACGGTGCTGAAGGTCCGGGAGCACCGCAAGGCGCTGGGGATCGAGCCGGCGTACAAGCTGGTGGACACGTGCGCGGCGGAGTTCGCGGCGGTGACGCCGTACTACTACAGCACGTACGAGACGCCGGTGATGGTGGACGGGCGGGCGGAGGTGGACGACGAGGCGCGGGTGACGGGGCGCCCGAAGGTGATCATCATCGGCGGCGGGCCGAACCGGATCGGGCAGGGGATCGAGTTCGACTATTGCTGCTGCCACGCGGCGTTCGCGGCGCGGGACCTGGGGCTCGAGTCGGTGATGATCAACTCGAACCCCGAGACGGTGAGCACGGACTACGACACGAGCGACCTGCTGTTCTTCGAGCCGTTGACGCTGGAGGACGTGGTGAACGTCATCGAGCGGCTCAACGGGCGGGCGCTGGGGGCGGCGGGGGGGCTGGTGCGCGGGGTGATCTGCCAGTTCGGCGGGCAGACGCCGCTGAACCTTGCCAAGGGGCTGGCCAAGGCGAAGGTGCCGATCATCGGCACGACGGTGGACTCGATCGACCTGGCGGAGGACCGGGACCGGTTCGACGCGATGCTGACGCGGCTGGGCCTGCAGAAGCCGCCGAGCGGGATCGCGCGGACGCTGGACGAGGCGTGGGCGATCGCCAAGCGGATCGGGTACCCGGTGCTGGTGCGGCCGAGTTATGTGCTGGGCGGGCGGGGGATGGAGATCTGCTCGGACGAGAAGGCGCTGGCGTCGTTCGTGACGAGCGCGGCGATCATCAGCGAGCTGGACGATGCGCCGGTGCTGATCGACCGGTTCCTGTCGGACGCGACGGAAGTGGACGTGGACGTGGTGGCGGACTTCGCGCCGGCGGGCGAGGAGAGGTCGGGCGGGCGGGCGGTGGTGTGCTCGGTGATGGAGCACGTGGAACAGGCGGGGATTCACTCCGGCGATTCGTCGTGCATCATCCCGCCGTGGAGCCTGGAGCCGGAGCTGGTGGAGCGGATCAAGGAGATCGCGCGGACCCTGGCGCGGGAGCTGCGGGTGAACGGGCTGATGAACCTGCAGCTGGCCATCAAGCGAGATCAGAACGGACAGGACCAGGTGTTCATCCTGGAGGTGAACCCGCGGGCGTCGCGGACGGTGCCGTTCGTGGGCAAGGCGGTGGGGGTGCAATGGCCGCGGATCGCCGCGAAGGTGATGATGGGGCGGGGGCTGGACGAGCAGGGCGTGCGTGAGGTGACGGAGCACGCGGCGGCGGCGGTGAAGGTGTCGGTGTTCCCGTTCGCGAAGTTCCCCGGGGTGGACGTGGTGCTGGGGCCGGAGATGCGGTCGACGGGCGAGGTGATGGGGATGGACCGGGCGTGGCCGATCGCGTTCGCCAAGGGGCTGATGGGCGCGGGGATCGTGCTGCCGACGGAGGGGATGGTGTTCGTTTCGGTGCGATCGGCGGATCGGCACGGGGTGATCGAGATCGCGCACGGGCTGGCGGACATGGGCTTTTCGATCTGCGCCACGGAGGGGACGGCGAAGTTCCTCCGGCAGACGGGCATCGAGCCGAAGGTGATCCAGAAGATTGATGCGGGCGCGCGTCCGAACGTGGTGGACCTGATGTCGGACGGGAAGATCCAGCTGGTGATCAACACGCCGACGCGGACGGGGTGGCAGACCGACGAGGGGAAGATCCGGGCGGCGGCGGTTCGGCTGGGGATCCCGATGATCACGACGCTGACGGGCGCGATGGCGGCGGTTCGGGCCATCCGGGCGTTGCGCAAGAGCGATTGGACGGTGGCGGCGCTGCAGGACTATCACCGGCCGGCGGCGAAGGTCGGCGGAGCGGAGTCGGCGGAGCGGGGCGGGCGGCTGGCGGAAGCTCGGGGCTGAACGCGCAATGGCCGCGCTGGCGTCGGGCGGGGCGGGGCGGAAAGCCGCGGCGGGGGTTCAATCCCCGACAGCGACCGACCGATCACACAAGAGCCTGATAACCGGCGTCGCGGCGGGGGCCGCGGCGATCCGGTGGCCCTAGTGTTCCCGTTTCCCGGCCCGCGAGGGCCGACAGCCCCAAGGAAGCGTCGGCATGAAGCCTCTCGTTCTCGGCTTGAACTCGATCCACCCCGACTCGGCGGCCGTGCTGGCGAACGAGAACGGGATCATCGCGGCGATCGCGGAAGAGCGGATCAACCGCAAGAAGCACTGCGCGGTGTTTCCGAAGCACGCGATCCAGGAGGTGCTGAAGATCGCGGGGGCCGATGCGCGGGACATCACGGACATCTCGATCGCGCGGGACGCCAAGGCGAACCTGAACGCGAAGCTGGCGTTCATCGCGAAGAACCCGTGGGTGGGTTTCAACGTGGCCAAGACGCGGCTGAGCCTGCACCGGGAGGCGAAGGACACGGGCTCGGAGATGGCCGAGGCGCTGGGGTTTGACCCGGTGGAGCGGAAGATCAACTTTCACAGCGTGGAGCACCACCTGGCGCACATCGCGTCGGCGTATTTCTGCTCGGGGTACGAGCGGGCGACGGGCGTGTCGGTGGACGGGGCGGGCGACTTCTGCACGGTGATGATCGCGCGGTGCGAGGGGAACCAGATCAAGGTGCTCAAGCGCTGCCACCCGCCGCACTCGCTGGGCGTGTACTACACGGCCCTGTGCGGGTTCCTGGGCTTCACGCGGTACGGCGAGGAGTACAAGGTGATGGGCATGGCGGCGTACGGGCAGGACCGGTACGCCGAGCAGTTCAAGGACGTGGTGCGATGGGACCCCAAGAAGGGCGTGGTCCTGAACCTGGACTACTTCACGAACTACACGCAGGTGTACGACCGCACGGACATGGCCGGCCAGCGCGTGACCGAGGGCGAGATCGTGGTGGCGCAGATGTGGTCGGACGAGAAGCTGGCGCCGCTGCTGGGGGCGGCCCGCAAGCGCGGCACGCCGCTGACGCAGCGCGACTACGACATGGCCTGCTCGCTGCAGAAGCGGTTCGAGACGGTGTACATGGACATGGTGCGCGACGCGATCGCCCAGGCCGGGACGAGGGACGTGGTGATGGCGGGCGGGTGCGCGCTCAACGGCGTGGCCAACGGCCGGATGGTGATGGAAGGGCTGGTCGACAAGATCTACATCCACCCGGCGGCGGGCGACGACGGCACGGCCGCGGGGGCCGCGCTGTACGTGCTGCACTGCAAGCACGACGTGCCGCGGACGCCGCAGATGGACCGGGCGTACCTGGGCACGTCGTGGACGGACGAGCAGATCGCCAAGGACGTGCAGGCGGCGGACTCGAATCTGAAGTTCACGAAGATGCCGCGCGAGGAGTTGCTGCGCACGGCGGTGGGTGCGTTGACGCGCGGGAAGATCATGGGGTGGTTCCAGGGTCGCGAGGAGTGGGGCCCGCGGGCGCTGGGCAACCGGTCGATCCTGTGCCACCCGGGTTGGCCGGACATGAAGGCGATCCTCAACGCGCGGATCAAGAACCGCGAGCCGTTCCGTCCGTTCGCGCCGGCGTGCCTGCACGAGCGGCTGAGCGACCTGTACGAGGGGTCGCACGAAGTGCCGTTCATGAACATCGTGTACAAGACGAAGCCGGAGTGGCGCGAGCGGCTGAGCGCCACGAACCACGAGGACAACACCGGGCGCGTGCAGACGGTGAAACGCTCGCAGAACGAGATGTACTACGACCTGATCAAGGCGTTCGACCAGCAGACCGGCACCCCGGTGCTGCTGAACACGTCGTTCAACGAGAACGAGCCGATCGTGCACACGCCGGCGCACGCGATTGCCTGCTTCGCGCGCACGAAGATGGATTGCCTG
>JAHCJH010000101.1 GCA_026126345.1 Phycisphaeraceae bacterium
GTCAGCGAGCGGGAGGGTGTGATCCGGGCACGTCCAGCGCGAGTGGTGAAGCACGCGGACCGTGCGGGCGTCCGCCGATCGCGGCCCGGGACCGCGCGCTTCGATTCGGTCGCGGCGAATCCGACACAACAACCTCCCGTTCACGGACGCTCGCGGCTCGATGAATGGCCGGCTTGCAGCAATGGACGGTGTGGTAGTCGGTCGGGTAGTGCCCCAGCGTGATCAGAACGGCCCAAACTACCGGCCGCGTTTGGCGGCATTGGGGCGCGCGGGGCTCATCAGCTCCGGGAATCCGACGTTCGCAACGATGGGCTCCAGGGCTTCGAGCAGCTTCAGATAGCCGTGCTCGAGTTTGAAGTCCATTTCCTCCGGATAGAGCGGCACGAGCGTGTAGAAGTTGACCTGTCGGGACCCGAGATCCAGCACCCAGAAATCGTCGTCGAAGGGGAAGGGGTTAATGAGCGCGACGCCGTTGAAGGCCACGCCCGGGGCCAGGGGCTCGGGCGGATCGCCGTTGGGCATCGTGTGGCCGGCTCCGATCCATGTGTCGTATTCGTGCGGCAGGCGGGCGAACGTCTTGAGCCAGCGGATCGGAAAGTACCAGCGCTCCGGGGCCTCCCGTCCACCGCCCAGCGCCAGGTCCTTGCTGATGGCTTGCATATCCCACGCCTCCGGCAGCAGGCAGCACAGTTCGGCGAACTGGTATGCGGGCCCGACCTCGGGCGGCACGTTCATCGGCTGCTGGGCGCAGCCGGTGGTGAAGAGCGTCCAGTGCCGATGCTCGGGCGTGGGGGGAATGACGTGAACGTCGAGGTGAACCTCGGGAGAGAGGATCTCATGGAGCACCGACTCGACGGGCCCGGCCGCGCGTTCGAAGTGTTCCGTCACGGCCTCGATGAGGAACTGATCACCGTGCGCGATCGGCGGCGACTCGCCGGGCTTGCGCTCGCGAGCCTTGTGTCGCATGATGTTGGGATCGTGGGGCCGGTCGCCCGGGTTGTTTTCGGTGGGCATGACGGCAGTTTACATATCTCCCGCCGGCATGACGGAGCACCGTCAAATGGGCGCGCGGCGCCCAGCCCGGCCCTGGCCGGTCACTCCCACTCGATGGTGGCCGGTGGCTTGCTCGAAATGTCGTAGACCACGCGGTTCACGCCGCGCACTTCGTTGATGATGCGGCCGCTGATCCGGGCCAGCACGTCGTGCGGCAGCCGTGCCCAGTCGGCCGTCATGAAATCCTCGCTCGTCACGGCCCGGATCGCCACGACGCTGTCGTACGTGCGGCCGTCGCCCATCACGCCCACGCTGCGGACCGGCAGCAGCACCGCAAAGACCTGGCTCGTCGCACGGTACAGATTGGCCGCGGCGATCTCTTCGAGCAGAATGTGATCGCACTCGCGCAGCACCGCCAGGCGTTCGCGGGTGACTTCGCCCAGCACCCGCACCGCCAGGCCGGGCCCCGGGAACGGGTGCCGCCAGACCATGCTCTCGGGCAGGCCCAGCGCCAGGCCCAGCTTCCTCACCTCGTCCTTGAACAACTCGCGCAGCGGTTCGATCAGGGCGAAACCGATCTTCTCCGGCAGGCCGCCGACGTTGTGGTGCAGCTTGATGCCCGCGGCGGTTCCGGCGTGGCCGTGCCCGCTCTCGATGACGTCGGGATAGAGGGTTCCCTGGGCCAGGAACTTGGCGTGAGACAGCTCCGGGTCGCCCCGCGTGGCGGAGGTGAAGACCTCGATGAAGCGGTGGCCGATGCGGCGTCGCTTCTCCTGGGGCTCGGTGATGCCCGCCAGGTCGCCCAGAAACTCGCGCTCGGCGTCGATGGTGCGCAGGTCGATGTGGAAGTGGTCGCGGAACGTGGTCTCGACCAGCGAGCGTTCACCCTTGCGGAGCAGGCCCGTGTCGACGAAGACGCACGTCAGCCGGTCGCCGACCGCCCGGTGCAGCAGCGCCGCGACCACGGCCGAATCGACGCCGCCCGACAGGCCGCAGATCACACGCCCGTCGCCGATGGTCTGGCGGCACTGGCTCACGGCCGATTCCAGGTAGTCCGCCATCCGCCAATCGCCGCGACAGCGGCAGATTTCGTAGAGGAAGTTCTGGATGATCGTGGCGCCCTGCGGCGTGTGCGTGACCTCAGGATGGAACTGCACGCCGTAGAACGTGCGGGCCGGGGAGATGGAGCGAACGGCGGCCAGGGGACAGGTGGGCGTGCCGGCGAGCACCTCCAACGAAGGGCCGTCGCCGGGCGAGACCTGGTCGCCGTGGCTCATCCAGACGGTCGTCTGTTCCGGCAGCGCCGCCAGGAGGTCGCGCCGGTCGCGGACGTCGATCGAAGCGCGGCCGAACTCGCGGTGGCCGGCGCGGGCCACTGTGGCGCCCATCATCTGGCAGGCCAGCTGCATCCCGTAGCAGATGCCCAGCACGGGAATGCCCAGGTCAAGGACCTTGGGGTCGCAGCGCGGCGCGCCCGGCTCGTAGACGCTCGCGGGCCCGCCGGAGAGGATGATGCCCGCCGGCTTCATCGCGGCGATGTCCGCCGCGGGCGTGGCGGGGTTGATCAGCAGGCTGAAGACGCCGGCCTCGCGGACCCGCCGCGCGATGAGCTGGGCCGTCTGCCCGCCGAAGTCGAGGATCACGACCTTCTCGCGGGCCTGGTGGCCGGGGCGGGCGGGAGCCGTGGAGGCGGTCGGGGCGGCGGAGGTTGTGGCCATGCTGATTGTTGCCGCGATCTGGCGGCGGGTCGATCCCCACCCCCCGGAGGGGGCGACGCGAGTGGCGGCCGGTTTGGTACGATGAACCGAGCATGGCGCAACGACGGCTGAGCCTGGCGGGCGCGGGGGTGCTGGCGGGCGCTGCGGCGCTGGGCGGGTGCTCGACGCCGAGCGCCGATGAGGGATTCGAGTCGGCGGCGCCCGGGGCGCGGCTCTACGCGATCAACGAGGCGGCGCGAAAGAAGGACGCCGGGAAGATCCCCGAGCTGATCCGGTCGCTCGACAGCGACGATCCGGTGGTGCGCTGGACGGCGATCCACGCGCTGAAGGACATGACGGGCGAGGACTACGGCTACGACTTCGCGGCCCCGTGGGCCGAGCGGCAGCGGGCGATCGAGCGGTGGCGGGCGGCGTATCCGCGCGGGGGTATCGGGCAGAGCGGGCGCGGGAGCGGCCCGGTCGGCGTCGGGGCGGGGGTGGTTGATACCATGGACGCCAAGGAGCCCCGGCGCGCATGACCCAGCGGCCCGAGATCTCGCTGCAGATGCTCAGCAACCCGCTGTTTCTGAGCGGCGCGCGGGAGTTGGTGGCAAACGTCGCCCGGCGCATGGGGTTCACCGAAGAGGCCTGCGGGCAGATGGCGCTGGCGGTGGACGAGGCGCTGTGCAACGTGATCCGGCACGGGTACTCGAAGAAGCCGGATCAGCCGATCTGGCTCAGCCTGTCGGCGGTGGGTGGGCTGGCATCGCCCGACAGCAACGGCGAGTCGCCGACGGAGGCTCTGAAGATCGTGATCGAGGACGAAGCGCGGCAGGTAGACCTGGAGACGATCAAGAGCCGGGACCTGGACGAAATCCGGCCCGGGGGACTGGGGGTGCACATCATCCGCGAGGTGATGGACGAAGTGTCGTACGAGCACCGCTCGCCTCGGGGCATGCGGCTGACGATGATCAAGCGGCGGACGCCCGCGGGCGGGGGCCAGGCACAACCGAGCACAGCGGAGTCATGATGGACAAGCTTCAGGTGACAACCGAGATCGTGGACGGGGCGACGGTCATCGCGCCGGCTGGCGACATCGACATGACCGCATCGCCGGTGTTCCGGCAGGAGCTGCGCAAGGCCTCGGACGCCAAGGTGCAGCGCCTGGTCATCGACCTGTCCAAGGTGCCGTACATGGATTCGTCGGGGCTGGCGACGCTGGTTGAGGCGATGCAGTCGGCCCGCAAGAACAAGACGCGCCTCGTGCTCTGCGGGCTGACCGAGCGGGTCCGTTCGATCTTCGCGATCGCCAAGCTCGAAACGCTGTTCACCGTGACGGCGACGCGGGAGCAGGCCCTGGGGTCCTGAGTGGCCCGGGGGGCCGTAGAGCCGGGGGGCCTTAGAGCCCGGGGGGCCTCGGAGCCAGGGGGCTTCAGAACCGGCCGGGCGGCAAGGGAGCACGATGGCAGACGGCGCATCCAA
This sequence comes from Phycisphaeraceae bacterium, assembly GCA_026126345.1. Classification (GTDB taxonomy): domain Bacteria; phylum Planctomycetota; class Phycisphaerae; order Phycisphaerales; family UBA1924; genus JAHCJH01. Next base: position 4,173 of record JAHCJH010000101.1, read on the forward strand.
TCGAGGGCTCGGGCGGGTTCCGGTGGTCGGCACCGCGGTCGGGTATCTCGTGGATGTGCTCGCGCAGATCGGTTCGGTCTGGGTCCTCATCCTGGAGTCGCTGCGGTGGCTGGGCCGGGCGGCCCGCGGGCGGGCGCGGATCCGCGGCGAACACCTGGCCACGCAGACGGTGCGCGTCGGCGTGATGTCGGTGTTCATCGTCTCGCTGGTGTCGGGGTGCGTGGGGCTCATCCTGGTGCTGCAGATGGCGCCGCCGCTCGACGAGTTCGGCCGCAAGGAAGTGGTGGCCAACATCGTTGGCGTCGCGATCCTGCGCGAACTGGGCCCGCTCATCGCCGCGATCGTGCTCACCGGGTTCGCCGGGGCGTCCATCGCCGCGGAACTGGGAACCATGGTGGTGGGCGAGGAGATCGAAGCGCTCGAAGCACAGGCGATCAATCCGGTGCGGTTCTTGGTCCTGCCCCGCGTGCTGGGCACCATGATCGGCATGGTCGGCTTGGCGGTGATCTCAAACGTCGTCGCGATCGCCGCCGCGGCGTTCATTTCCTGGGCCGTGCTGGAGATCCCCGTGGGCACGTTCCGGGACAACATGATGGACCAGGTCAAGACCGCGGACTTCGTCACCGGCATGATCAAGGCCCTGGTCTTCGGCACGCTCATCGGCGTGATCGCCTGCACCAACGGCCTGAAAGTGCAGGGCGGCGCGGCGGGCGTCGGCCGGGCGACCACGTCAACGGTGGTGCAATCGGTCGTGGCGATCGTGATCGCGGACCTCGCGTTCACCGCCTTCTTCTTCGCGTGGAAACTGAACTGAGCCCGCCAGCCCGGCGCAGCGTCTACCATCGCTGCCCATGGCCCGACCGGCGACCGATCCAACCCGCGAACTGCCCAGGGTGCGCCGGCGCGGCGTCCGGCTGGCCGTCGTCACCAGCCGGTACAACCACGAGGTCACCGGGCCGCTCCTGGGCGGGGCGATCGACGCCTTCGCGGCGGCGGGCGGCGACCCCGATGCGCTGACGCTGGTCGATGCACCGGGGAGCTTCGAGCTCCTGGCGCTGTGCGGGGCCGCGGCGCGGTCGGGCCGGTTCGATGGCGTGGTGGCGCTGGGGTGCATCGTCAAGGGACAGACGCGCCACGATGAGTACCTCGCCGCCGCCGTGACGACCGGGCTGGGCCTGGTGTCGGCGCAGACGGGCGTTCCGATCGGCTTGGGCGTGCTGACGGTGGAAACGCAGCGGCAGGCCCTCGAGCGCGCCGGCGGACCCATCGGCAACAAGGGCGCCGAGGCGATGGAAGCGGTGCTGCTCACGCTCGAGGCGATGCGGTCGCTGGGCCGGAGGGGGCGCTGATGGCCAGCGGTCGCGACCTGCGCCGCCTGGCGTTCCAGGCGCTCTACCAGATCGACGCCCGGGGCGGGCAGCCCCAGCACCTGGCGGACGTGCGCCTCTCGCTGGATCAGTGGGAGGGCTTCACGCCGCAGGAGCGCGACGCGGCGTACGCCGAGGCGCTGGAAGCCTGGAACGCGCGGGCGGGCGCCGACGCCGCGATGGAGGCGCTCGCGCCGGCGTGGCCGGCGCGCCGGCAGGCGGCGGTGGACCGGGCGATCCTGCGGCTGGCGCACTACCAGATGCACCGTCCCGGCGCGCTGCCCAAGGTGATCGTCAACGACGCGGTCGAGCTGGCCAAGCAGTTCAGCACCGACCGCTCGCCCGCGTTCGTCAACGGGCTGCTGGACAAGGTGCTCAAGAAGGTGCTGGGCGCGGCCGAACCGCCGCGGAGCGAAGGCTGAGCCATGGGCCTGTTCCGGAGCGTGATCTCGAAGCTCAAAGCCGGGCTGACGCGGACGCGCCAGGCCCTCACCAGCGGGCTGCGCTCGCTCATCCTCGGGCGCCGGCTCGACGAGGCGCTGCTGGCCGACGTGGAGAAGATGCTGCTGGAGGCGGACGTAGGCGTCGCCGCGACGCGCCGTCTGCTGGAAGGGGCCAGGGACGATTTCCGTGCCGGCAAGCTCACGCGCTCGGAAGACCTGCTGGAGCACCTCAAGCGCGAACTCAAGACCCTGCTCGGCGGGCCCGCGGTGGAGATGGCCCAGAGCCCCTCGGGCCCCACGGTCATCCTGGTGACCGGAATCAACGGCGCGGGCAAGACGACCAGCATCGCCAAGCTCGCCGCCAAGTACCGCGCCGCCGGCAAGAGCGTGCTGCTGGGCGCGTGCGACACCTTCCGGGCCGGCGCCGTGCGGCAACTGGAGATCTGGTCCGAGCGGCTGGGGGTCGAAGTCGTCAAGGGGCAGCAGGGGGGCGACCCCGCGGCGGTGGCGTTCGACGCGGCAAAGGCCGCCGCCGCCCGGAACGTGGACGTGCTGATCATCGACACGGCCGGGCGCTTGCAGACGCAGGACCCGCTCATGCGGCAACTGGGCAAGATCCGCTCGGTGATCGGGCGGCAGATCCCCGGCGCTCCGCACGAGACGCTGCTGGTGCTCGACGCCACGACGGGCCAGAACGCCCTGCGCCAGGCCGAGGAGTTCTCCAGGCACGCCCAGGTGACCGGAATCTTCCTGGCCAAACTGGACGGCACGGCCAAGGGCGGCATCGTCGCCGCGATCCGCCACGGAACCCAGATCCCCGTGAAGTTCGTCGGCGTGGGCGAGACGCCCGAGGATGTCGAGCCGTTCGACGCCGATGCGTTCGTCGAGGCGCTGCTGGGCGAATAGGCGCTCGGGTACGATGCCGCATGCTCGCGCCCGGCCGGACCTACCTGGACAACGCCGCGACCAGCTACCCCAAGCCGCCGGGCGTGTGGGCGGCCATGGCGCGCTACGCCGAAACCTGCGGGGCGCCGGCCCGGGGCGGCTCCGCCGAGGCCCGGGCCGCGGCCGCGCTGGTCCGCCAGTGCCGCGAGCGGGTCTGCCGGCTCATCAACGGATCATCGCCCGACCGCGTCGTGTTCACCCTGAACACGACCGACGCGATGAACCTGGCCATCCGCGGCGTGGTCATGCACCGCCTGCGGACGACGACAGGTCCCGTCGAACTGCTCACGACGGAACTGGACCACAACTCCGCCCTGCGCCCCCTCAACGCGCTGGCCGAGGCGTTCGCCGGGCGGGTCTCCTGCCGGCGGCTGCGGCTGGACCCGCGCCTGCACGCCGCGGACCCCGACGAACTTCGCCGGGCCATCGGCCGCGGCACAGCGCTCTTCGTCACCCTGCACGCCAGCAACGTGACCGGCGCGGTCCAACCGGTCGAGGCCTACGGCGCGATCTGCCGCGCAGCGGGCGTGCCGTTCGTGCTCGACGCGGCCCAGTCGCTCGGGCACACGGGGCTGGACGTGCACGCCTGCGGGGCCGATCTGGTGGCCTTCGCCGGGCACAAAGGTCTGCTCGGCCCGACGGGCACGGGCGGCCTCTACGTCGCGCCGGGGGTGGACGAAGCGATGGACACCGTGCGCGAAGGGGGCACCGGCTGGCGTTCCGAAGACGAGCGCATGCCCTCGGCATTGCCGGAGCGCTTCGAGCCGGGTTCGCACAACACCATCGGCATCGTGGGGCTCAACGAGGGCGTGCGCTGGCTGCTCGAGCGCGGCGTCGATGCCGTGCGCCGCCACGAAACGTCCCTCATCGAGCGGGCGCTCGGCCCGGGGGGCCTGGTCGATGCGCCGGGGCTCAGCCTGATCGGGCCGGCCGCGGCGGACCGCCGCGTGGGCGTGTTCTCGTTCGTGCACGAGTCGATCGCGCCGGCGGAGCTGGGGCGGCGGCTGGAAGCACGCGGCATCATCGGGCGGGCGGGCCTGCACTGTGCGCCGCTGGCGCACCAGCGGTACGGCACGCGGGCCGACCCATCGCGGGCGGGTGCCATGCGCCTGTCGCTCGGGCCGTTCGTCACCGAGGCGCAGATAGACGCCGCCGCCGACGCCCTGCGGGAAATCTGCCGCGAGCCCGCGACGGTCTGAACGCCCCTCACGCCTTGAGCGTGACTTCCTCCCACTTGCCGTGGAGGTGCCGCACGATCTTCCCGCTGGCGACGTACATCACCTGCTCGGCGATGTTCGTGCAGTGGTCCGCGACGCTGATGCAGTAGCCCGCGACGTCGTGCAGGCCGCTGGCGAAGTCCAGCGACATCGCGCCGCGGCTGATCTGCTGGTGAACGTCGCGGATCAGCGCCTGCTTGAACTGGCCGATCGCCTCTTCGCTCAGCAGCACGACCTTCGCCAGCGCCGGGTCCAGGCGGTCCAGCGCGCTCGTCACGTCGCGCAGCACGCCCACGCACGAATTGGCCATCACGCGGAACGTCGCGGGCAACTGGCTGCCGCAGCCCGCAAGGGTGCGAACCTGCTCGGCGATCGAAACCCCAAGGTCCGCCACGCGCTCCAGCTCGTTGTTGATCTTCACGATCGTCAGCACCATCCGCAGATGCTCAGGCTTCATCGCCGCCGCCTCGCCCGTCGCGTCAGTCAGCAGCGACACCGCGGCCCGCTCAAGGTCCACATCGACGCGGTCAACGGCTTCGTCCAGCTCGGCGATGCGGTCCGCGGCGGCGGGATCACACGCAAAGATGGCCTCGAACGAGGCTTCCATCAGGGCCTGGACGCGCCGACCCTGCCGGACCAGGTCGGCCTTCAGGCCGTCGATCCGCTGCTTGAACATGTCCTGCGAGTTGGGCATGCGGTGCTCTGGAGCGTGGGTCAAGGGTATTCGGGCCCGGGCGCGTACGTGGCGTCGGCGGGGGGCGGCCGCCGACGTGCGGACCCCGACTTCTATTCGTATCATGGCCCGTCCCGGCTTCAATGAACCGGTCGCCGCCGCGTCGCGCGGGCCCGGGATTCACACAAAACAGAGGGTAATCGCATGTCGAGCCGCATCGAGACCGTCGTCGCCCGGCAGATCCTGGATTCGCGGGGCAACCCCACGGTGGAAGTGGACGTGCGGCTGACCTGCGGCGCCACCGGCCGGGCGGCGGTCCCCTCCGGCGCTTCGACGGGCGAGAACGAGGCCGTGGAACTGCGCGACGGCGACAAGGGGCGCTGGCTCGGCAAGGGCGTCGCCAAGGCGGTGGCCAACGTGAACACGCTCATCGCGCCGGCCGTCCGCGGGCTCGAGGCCCACCGCCAGGAGCACGTCGACGCCGCGCTCCTGGCCCTCGATGGCACACCCACCAAGGCCAAACTCGGCGCCAACGCCCTGCTCGGCGTGTCGATGGCGACGGCCAAGGCCGCCAGCGCCGCGGCCGGGCTTCCGCTCTACCGCTACCTGGGCGGGTCGTCGGCCCGGGTGCTCCCCGTGCCGATGTTCAACGTG
>JAHCJH010000102.1 GCA_026126345.1 Phycisphaeraceae bacterium
CGGCGAAGGGGTTGGCCCCGGCGCTGGAGAAATCCGGCGTGCCGAACGAGGCCGGGCAGTATGTCGGGGGCGGCGACGGCGGAGCCACGCTCAGGCCGGCGGTGCTGCTGGTCGCCACCAGGGACAGCTGGCCGAAGCACGTCAGGAACGCCTGAACGTCGTACCCCGCCGAGTCGCCCGGCCCGGCGGGGTTGATGGTCAGCGTGCCGGAGGCGGCGCCCGAGATGTTGCCCCCGTCGCTGAGCGGCACGCCGTTGCGCCGCCAGCGGTAGGTGATCGGGGCGCCCCCGGCCGTGGCGGTGGCTGTGAACGTCGCGGGCTGGCCCTGCTGAACCAGCTGCTGCACCGCCGGCTGTTGGGTGAAGACGCCGCTGTTGCCGGTGACGGTGCCCAGCAGCACCGAGACGTTGTTGGAGCTGTAGTTGACCACCGCCAGGTCGGACCTGCCGTCGCCGCTGATGTCCGCGACCGCCAGCGCGCGAGGCCTGTTGCCCGTGGCAAAGCCGACCGGCGCTGAGAACGCGCCGCCGCCGGTGCCCAGCAGCACCGAGACGGTGTTGGTCAGGAAGTTCGGCAGGATCAGGTCGGGCCGCCCGTCGGCGCTCACGTCCTGGATGGCCACGGCGAAGGGCGTGGAGCCCGCCGCGATATTGGCCGTCGCCCCGAACGTGCCGTCGCCGTTGCCCAGCAGCACCGACACGGTGTTGCTGTCATAGTTCGCCACCGCCAGATCCGGCCGGCCGTCGCCGTTCAGGTCGCCGATGGCCACCGATCGCGGCTGGACGCCCACGGGATAGGCAACCTGCGGAGCGAAGGTGCCGTTGCCGTTGCCCAGCAGCACCGAGACGCCCGCGGCGGGGGTGTTCCCGTTCACCACCGTCAAGTCGAGCCGGCCATCGCCGTTCAGGTCGCCGATCGCGACCGACTGAGGCGCGGCGCCCGCGGCGTAGTTGACCTGCGGAGCGAACGTGCCGTTGCCGTTGCCCAGCAGCACCGAGACGTTGTTGTTGAGGTTGTTGGCCGACACCAGATCCGGCCGGCCGTCACCATTGAAATCGCCCACCGCGACGCACGCGGGACCGCCCCCCAGGCCCAGACCGTTGCCCACGAGGTAGTTGACCGGTGCGCCGAAGGTGCCGTTGCCGTTGCCCAGCAGCACCGAGAGGGTGCTGCCGATGAAGTTCGCCACGACCAGATCACGCCGGCCGTCGCCGTTGAAGTCGCCGACCGCCACCGACGCCGGATTCAAGCCCACGGCGATGTTGTTCGGCGGAAGAAAGCCGTACCCGGTGCCGACCAGCACCGTGACGTTGTTGTCGACATAGTTCGCGACCGCCAGATCAGGCCGCCCATCACCGTTGAAATCGCCGACCGCCACGGCTTCCGGCGCGGCGCCTACGCCGAAGTTGACCGGCGCGGCGAACAGCGTCGGGCATTGAGCCCGCGCCGCCGGCACGCACGCCAGCCCCAGCGCCCCGAAGACCAGAACCAGCACGCACCGCCCGGCCCGAACCGGGCCCAACGTCCGCGAACAAAGCACCGTCATGACCTGCTCCCGTCGAGCGGGACGCCGCGCCAGGGCGATGCGCCCGCCGCAGCACCCCGAGTCACGGAGAATACCTCACGACCGGCCCGGCAGCCAGCGGAATCCCGCCCGAGGGCGCGGCAAGGGATCGACCATCGGCCGAACGGCCGGCGGGCAAGGCCCGGCGCCGGGCGGCTATGCGTTCTTGGACCCGGCGGGCGCCGGCGGCTCGTCCGTCCGATCCTCACGCACCTTGCCCAGCGCCCCCGGCAGGTCGATGCCGGCCTGGCGGGCCAATTCGTGCACCGGGGGCAGAGCCCCGATCAACCCCGACAGGAACTCGGCCGTCGCTCCCTTGCCCCCGGCGCCGAGCTTCGGCGAGCCCGAGTCCCACACCGTGATCTTGTCGATCTTCAGGTTCTGCACCGCCTTGACCTGCTCGGCCACCAGCTCCGGCAGCCGCTCGATCAAGAGCAGCGTCGGGGCCACCTGCGGATTGGCGGCGCACGCCTCCATCAGCTTGCGGTAGCCCTCGGCCTTGGCCTCCAGCACCTTGCGCACGCCTTCGGCCTCGGCCTTGTACCGCGCCAGGATCGCGTCGGCCTGGCCCGCCGCCTCGCGGCGCAGCTTCCCCGCCTCGGCGTCGGCGGCGATCTCGATCCGCTGCTTCTCGATCTCCTGCGGCGCCAGCTCTTCCTTGCCCAGGCGCGCGATCTCCTGCTGCCGCTGCGCCACCAGCACCGCCTCGGCGGCGTTGGCCGCGGCGACTTCGGCTCGGCGTCGGGCCTCGGCCTGCACCTCGGCCAGTCGCGCGTTGCTCTCGGCGATCTTGGCGCGCGACTCGTTCTCGCCCGTGGTCGCCTGGGCCTCGGCCTGCGCGACCTTCACGCGCTGCTCCTGCTCGGCGGCCTTCTGCCCGGCGACGGTCTCGGCCGAGCGCTGCGCCACCGTGACCTCGCGCTCGCGCCTGGCCTGCGCCTCGCCCTGCACCGCCGCTGTCTCCAGCGCCGCCACCGCCACGCGCTGGCGCTGCTCGGCCTGCTTCTGGCCCTCCACCGCCGCGGCCGTCTCGGCGGCCACCTTCACCGTCTTCTCGCGCACGGCGATCGCCTCGCCGGTCTGGCCGTCGCGTTCCTGCTGCGCCACGTCCACCTTGGCGCGGTTGATCGCCTCGGCCGCCGCCCGCTTGCCGATCGCCTCGATGTACCCGCTCTCGTCGGTGATGTCGCGGATGTTCACGTTGATCAGCGACAGGCCGATCTTGTTGATCTCCTCGGCCACGTTCTCGTTGATCAACCGCATGAACTTCTCGCGGTCCTTGTTGATCTCCTCGATCGTCAGCGTCGCGATCACCAGCCGCAGCTGCCCCAGGATGATGTCCTGCGCCTGCTCGCGGATCTGGTCCTCGCGCAGGCCCAGCAGTCGCTCCGCGGCGTTGTTCATCAGCACCGGGTCGGTGGAGATGCCCACCGTGAACGTCGCCGGCACGTTCACGCGGATGTTGTTCTGCGACAGCGCCCCCTGCAGCGGGATCTCGATCACCATCGGGTCCAGCGACAGGAACGCGTAGTCCTGAATCAGCGGCACCACGAACGCGCCGCCGCCGTGCATGCACTTGGCCGCCTTTGCGCCGCCCACCTTGCCGTAGATCACCAGCACCCGGTTGCTCGGGCACCTCTTGTACTGCCGCACCACGAACGCCAGCGCGAACAGGATGACCAGGATCACCGCCCCGATGATCCCCATGTACCACACCGCCTGCGGCGACAGCCCGTCGCCCTCGGCCGCCAGCGTGAGCGCCATCGATTGCGTCGAGATCCCCATGCGTTCGTGCTCCCCGCCCCGGTCAATCGACCGGCGCGACCGTCACCGTGTTGTCCTGGTTCACCTTCACCACGCGGATGCGCGTCCGCACCGCGATCTGCCCCGACGCGCTCACGGCCCAGGCCCGCCGCTCACGCTGGCCCACCAGCACCTTCACCTCCCCGCGCCCCGACCCCGCCGGAACCGTCGCCGTCACCTCGCCCTGACGCCCCTCGAGCGACTCGATGTCCAGGTTCCCGCTCTGCGCCAGCCGCTGCATCGACGCCATCACGTACCCCAGCAGCGCCAGCATCGCCACCCCGCACCCCACTCCCACCAGCATGCTCACCGGCAGCGACGCGCCCGATCCCTTGAGCGCGCCCAGCCCGCCCCAGCCGAACCCCATCGCGAACGCCAGCGCCGAGTGCACGCTGAAGATCTCGAACTGGTGCCCCGCCGAGTGCGACGTCGCATCGCTCACGTCCACGTCCCCGCCCCCGAAGAACATCGCCAGCACCCGCACCACGAACACCAGCGTCCCCACCAGGGCCGGCACCGAGAACCACAGGGCATCACCCGTCAGCAGCGTGTCCAGCATCGGCCCCTCCGCGACCGCCCCCGGGGTTCGCCGCCACTCTATCAGATCCCCTTCGGCCCCGCACAGCCCCGCCCGACCCTACGATCGCCGCCCCGAGTCCGCCGACCGGTCCCAACCCGCGGCCCGCGCCGCCCGTCCCCGCGCCCCGTCCATGCAGATCCGCAACTTCTCCATCATCGCCCACATCGACCACGGCAAGAGCACCCTGGCCGACCGCCTCATGCAGGCCACCAAGGCCGTCTCGGCGCGCGAGGCCCGCGCCCAGCTCCTCGACGACATGGACATCGAGCGCGAGCGCGGCATCACCATCAAGGCCTCGGCCGTCACCGTGATGCACCACCACACCCCGGGCGCCGCCGCCGACGACCTGGAGGAGAACGACCCCGCCGCGCCCGAGGGCGAGGCCGCGCTGACCGGCGGCGACAACGCCCACGGCCAGCTCTTCATGCTCAACTTCATCGACACCCCCGGGCACGTCGATTTCAACTACGAGGTCTCGCGCGCCCTCAAGGCCTGCGAGGGCGCGCTGCTGGTCGTCGACGCCACCCAGGGCGTCCAGGCACAAACCGTCGTCAACGCCTACCTGGCCATCAACGAGAACCTCACCCTCATCCCGGTCATCAACAAGATCGACCTTCCCTCGGCCCGCGCCGACGAGGTCGCCATGGAGATCGAGCAGGTCCTGGGCCTGCCCGCCGAGGACTGCATCCACGTCTCGGCCAAGACAGGCATCGGCATCCCCCAATTGCTCGCCGCCATCTGCGAGCGCCTCCCCGCGCCCGCCGCCCCGCGGTTCACCCAGACCCGCGGGCTCATCTTCGATGCGCAGTACGACGACTACCGCGGCGTCATCGTCTACGCCAGGATGTTCGACGGCTCGCTCAAGGTCGGCGACAAGATCCGCATGATGGGCACCGGCCGGTCCTTCCAGATCACCGACATCGGCAAGCGCACGCCCAAGCCCGTCCGCGTGCCCAGCATCGGCCCCGGCGAAGCCGGCTACATCGTCGCCGCCATCCGCTCGCTGGCCGACGTGCGCGTCGGCGACACCATCACCCTCGACAACGACCCGGCCCCCGAGGCCCTGCCCGGCTACAAGCCCCCCACCCAGGTCGTCTTCTGCGACTTCTACCCCGCCACCACCGCCGACGCCAAGGGCTCCGACTTCGAGAAGCTCCGCGACGCCATCGAAAAGCTCTCGCTCAACGACTCGTCCTTCACCTACATCCCCGTCCACTCCGAGGCCCTGGGCTTCGGCTTCCGCTGCGGCTTCCTCGGCTTGCTCCACATGGAGATCACCCAGGAACGCCTCGAGCGCGAGTTCCAGACCGAGGTCGTCCAGACCGCCCCCACCGTCACCTACCAGGTCGTCATGCACGACGGCTCACGCCTCGAGGTCCACAACCCCGCGGAGCTCCCCAAGCCCGGCACCTTCGACGAGATCCGCGAGCCCATCTGCAAGGTCGAGATCATCCTGCCCAACGAGAACATCGGCGACGTGCTGAAGCTCTGCTCCGAACGCCGCGGCGTCTTCAAGAGCCAGTCGGTCGTCGGCGAGAACCGCCAGATGCTCACGTGGGAGATCCCCCTGGCGGAGCTCATCTACGACTTCTACGACAAGCTCAAGGCCATGACCAGCGGCTACGGCACCATGGACTACGAGATCACCGACTTCCGCCCCAACGACCTGGTGAAGGTCGACATCCTCATCAACGGCGAGAAGGTCGAGGCCCTGGCGCTGATCTGCCACCGCCAGAACGCCGACTTCCGCGGGCGCATCCTGCTCAAGAAACTCCAGAAGCAGATCGACCGCCACCAATTCGAGATCCCCCTCCAGGCCGCGATCGGCGGCAAGATCATCGCCCGCGAGACCATCAAGGCCTTCCGAAAGGACGTCACCGCCAAGTGCTACGGCGGCGACGTCAGCCGCAAGCGCAAGCTGCTCGAAAAGCAGAAGGAAGGCAAGAAGAAGATGAAGTCCGTCGGGCGCGTCGACATCCCCCAGGAGGCCTTCATGGCCGTTCTGGACCAGGGGGAGTGACCTCACACGGGCAATCCCCCGAGATTGCCCGCTTTCCCCGCTCGGAATTGCGGCGGTTCCCACTGGCCCCCCGAACCATTGCCGGTACACTTTTCCTGGAGGTGCGCCGATGACCGCACGGATTCTCGCCTGCCTCACCGTCCTGGCCGCCGGCTCGCACGCGCTGGCCCAGAACTCCAACGTCTTGCCCTCGGCCAAGTTCGCCTGGGGCGAGAACGTCGGTTTCCTCAACTTCCGCGACGCCGGTTCGCCCGCCGCTTCGCAGGGTGCGGTGGTGGCGCAGTACATCCTCCGCGGCTTCGTCTGGGGCGAGAACATCGGCTGGATCAACCTGGGCAACGGCGCCCCGGCCAATAACGTGCAGTATTCCAACGCCATGGTCGGGCCGACCCTCGACTTCGGCGTCAACCGCAACCCCGCCAACGGCAACCTCTCCGGCTTCGCCTGGAGCGAGAACTGCGGCTGGATCAACTTCTCCGGCGGCGCCCTGGCCACGCCCGCCCAGCCGGCCCGCTTCAACTCCGCCACCGGCCGCCTCGAGGGCTACGCCTGGGCCGAGAACCTCGGCTGGATCAACCTCAACGCCGTCGACCCCGCCAACGGCAAGGCCGTCGCCGTCGCCTTCGGCTGCAGCTCCGCCGACATCGCCACCGAGGGCAGTTCCGACCTCGCCACCGGCCCCGACGGTTTCATCACCGGCACCGACTTCGACGCGTTCATCCTCGCCTTCTTCACCGCCTACCAGTCCCCCGTCACAGGCGCCCTGCTCGCCGACATCGCCACCTCCGGCACCGCCGCGGCCGTGCCCGATGGTTTCCTCACCGGCGAGGACTTCGACCTGTTCATCCAAGTGTTCTTCCAGGGCTGCTGACGCTCGCCGCCGCCGGCGCTTGGCGCTCGCCCGCGCTGCACGATGATCGGTTCCGTCCGATAACCAACCACCGCCTAGGGACAACCCCTGGTTCGGGGACACCCCCTGAAGACGTGGCCACCTCGCTTCAGCATTTACCCTTGACGAGTTCTTGTCGCGCGGTACCTTGACTATGAGTCATCGGGTGCCGCACGCGTTCTCCGCTCTTGTTCAAGAGTGCGCGCGGTGCAGTGAGGGACGGTTTGGACATTCCGCCCGGGCAGGAGCGAGTTCGGGCCGGCGGTCCAGCCATTTCGCATGAAAGGGACATCATGTTGAGGGCACTTCTTGCTTCGTGCGGCATCGCCGCCGGCTTGGCCTTCGCCGGGACGGCGAACGGCCAGGTCACGCTGTTCGACAACGGGCCGATTACCGGCGGCCCGGGCGCGGACCCGCTCACCGAGTCCGTGATCGACACCGGCAGCAACCTGTTCGGCTTCAGCTGCCAGGTCGCCGGCGCCACCATGCTGATCGACGATTTCAAGGTTCCCACCGGCGAGGCGTGGAATCTCGATCGTCTGCGCTGGTACGGCTACCGCACCGGCTCGACCATCACCATGAAGCCCGGCGACGGCGCGTACGTGATGATCTGGAACGGCGACCCGCGCGACCCCAACACCCAGCTCATCTGGGGCGACTACAGCACGACGACCCGCATGATCTCCGCAACGTTCACCGGCGTGTACCGGCGCGCCGCGGCGGGCAACGGCGCCGTTGACCGTCAGTTGCAGGAAGTGCTGTGCGACCTGACCGGCTCGCCCACGCTGTACGGCGACGGGCCCAACGCCGGCCGGTACTACATCGGCTTCGCCGCGACGTCGCTCATCGGCCCCACGGCCACCGCGATCACCTTCTGCCCGGCCGTCACGCCCCGTCGCACCACGCCGACGCTCGACAACGGCCTGCAGTGGACCACGGCGCCGACCAGCACCACGTTCAACCTGATCAACGGCGCCACCGGCGGTGTTACCAACACGCCCGGCTTCGAGCAGGACTTCCCGTTCAAGCTCCGCGGCACGACGACGCCGTTCACCATTCCCCCGCCGCCCACGCCCGACGCGATCGTCCCGGCGCTGGCGACCAACGGCACCTTCTCCACGATCAGCGGCACCATCGGCGCCGGCCAGATCAAGTGGGTGAAGATCACCGTCCCCGCCGGGGTCTCCGCGACCACCGCGCTGGACATCGACATGGAAACCTCGGGCATCTCCGACGCCTCCATGGCGCTCTACGACGACCTGGGCTTCCGCAAGGCCACCAGCTACCAGGAAGGCTCGGGCGACCTGCCCATGCTCTCGTTCGGCAGCAACCAGGCCGTGAACCTGCGTGCCAAGGCCGCCAGCACCGGCTTCAACTACAACGGCCGCAACGGCGCGGCACTGACCGCGGGTAACTACTACTTGGCCGTCGCCTCGGGCGACGAGGCGACCTTCGCCGACGCCTTCGGCGCCGCCGCCAACGCGACCACCGGCTCGGGCTCGTACACCGTCCGCGCCCGCTACTACAACGCCGCCAGCCTGCCCACCTCGTTCCCGACGCCCTCGTCGACGGACCTCGGCACGCTGCCGGACAACACCACCGTCTCCACCACCGCCCTGGCCATGCCCAAGGAGGGCATCGTCTGGGTCCGCTTCACGGTGCCCAACGCCGTGCAGTCCGGCAGCGGCGCTCTGGACATCTCCACCGAGGGCTCGACCTGCGACGACACTTCCATCTGGCTCTACGACAACACCGGAAGCCGCCCCACGCTGCTGACCGGCGCCGCCAACAGCGACCTGGACGACGGCTCCGGCCGCCTCTCGGCCCTCTCCTACGGCACCGGCCACCGCAACGGCACCGGGCGCGGCCTGCGCTTCAACGGGCGTGACAGCGGCACCGCCGGCTTCATCATCAACGCCGCCGAGTACTACATCGCCATCGTCGGCGGCAACAACGCCGTCGCCAACGCCGCGGGCTACGACTGCAACGCCGCGGGCACCAGCACCGGCACCGTCAAGCTCAACGTCCGCTACATCCAGTCGCCCGATCCCACGCCCGAGGTCCCCGTGGCCGAGGTCGACATCGGCGACGTGATCAACGGCACCGAGACCCTCTCGTTCCACATCCTGCCGGCCGACCTGATCTGGGTGAAGTTCAATCTCTCGGAAGACGTCCCCGGCAACTCCAACGATAAGTACCTCGACGTCGACACCGAGGGCACCCCGCCCGCCGGCGGCGGCGCCCAGGGCGACACCTTCCTCGCCTACTACATCGACGGCGGCTTCCGGCTCGCGTCCGACGACGACGACGGCAGCCAGCTGCTCAGCCAGCTCTCCCACGGCGCCACGAGCCCCGTGCGCGAGCCCGCGGGCGTTCCCGCTTCCGGCGCCGCCCCGGCCCGCCTGCCCTACGACGGGCGCGACGGCTCGCTGACCGCCGGCGCGTACCTGGTCGCCCTGACCATGTTCGACAACGACTCGGGCGTCACCCCCATCAACGCCTTCAACTACGATGCGACCAGCTCGCACTCCATCGACAACTCGGGCCTGAAGCTCAACTTCCGCTCCAACACCGGCGTCACGCCGCCCGCC
>JAHCJH010000103.1 GCA_026126345.1 Phycisphaeraceae bacterium
GAACAGCCGGCGGAAATCGCGTGCGGCGCGGATGGCCTCGACGGCGTTGCGGAACGCGGCCAGGGACCCGTCGGGCAGGCGCTTGACGAACGTGTCCTTGCCGTTTTCCGAAGCGGCGCGAGCGAAGAGGGTGTCCCACGCGTCCTTCATGGCGTCGAAGCGGGTGCCCAGGGCGGAGCTCTGGGCGGCACAGTCGGCGATGACGGCGAAGAGGATGACGCGGTGCTCGGGCGGCTGGGCCGGCTTGGGGCCCGGGGGGTGCTCGTCGTCGCCGACGGCCCAGATCTCGACGGTGTCGGGGATCTCGCGGAGCTTGTACTCGCCGAAGCGCTCGAGGCGCAGGCTGGACGCGACGGCGCCGGAGGACCGGGCGGCATCGACCACCTGGCGGGTGGCGAGCACCTGGTTGCCCAGGGCCATGGACATGACGCGCTCGGAGACGGTGCGGGCCTGGCCGTCGACGTCGTTGGGCCGGCCTTCGGGTCCGACGAGCGTGACCAGGCCGGCGTGGACGCCGACGCGCGAGCGGATGTGGTTGTCGGGGGTTCGACGCTCGGGAGGGAGGTACGCGTCCCACTGCTCGGCGGCCAGGCCGGAGCGGAACATCAGGGCGATGTGGACGGCGGCGTCGACGTCCTCGACGGCGGCGTAGAAGCCGTCGCCGGTGCCCTTGACCACGGCGTTGGGCGCATATTGGCGCACCGCGATCTGGAAAAGCTCATCGTGGCGTTCACGCATCTTGCGGAACGGTGCGCCCACGCGGGCGAAGAGCTTGGTGTGCCCGACGATGTCGGTGTAGACGATGAACCGGTTTTCTTTCCGCCGCTCGCCGCTCACGAAGAACCGCCCTTGCCTGATTGTGCCCGCCCGGCCCGACCGGCGAACGCCGGGCGTGCTCTGGGCGCGCGGTTGGTCGGCGCCGGCCCGGGACTGTCAGCGCCCGGGGGCACCGGATCGGACGCGTGCATTCTAATCAAGGATCGGCGCGATCGTTCTTTGTTCGGGCGGGGTGTGGAGCGTTGATCGGCCGTCAGCGAGCGGCCATCGCGGGGACCCCCAGGCGGGCCATGGCCCGGAGCAGTTCGGAGACGACCGTGACGACGGTGGCGTGGCTCCAGGTGAGCGGGCTGACCGACAGGGGCTCGCCGGTGTGGGGGTTGAACTGCTCGGCCAAGACGCCCGAGGGGCAGGCGTGCGCGGCGGTCCATTCGAGCAATTCGACGGCGGGGGCCAGGTCGTCGGCGGTGCGGGCGGTCTGCACGGCGTGCAGGGCGTGCCAGAGGGTGCAGATGAGCCAGGGGTTGCCGGGTACGGAGTCGATGTCGGCGCGTTCGACCTGGTGGTAGTAGTCGTTCTCGTAGCGCGCGCAGCCGCCGACGTCGGTCTTGCACCACAGGCGGGCTCGCAGCGCGCGCATGTCGGCCACGACCATGGGGTCGTCGGCCGGCAGGGCGCCGAAGGCGAAGACGGCGAAGTTGGCGCTGTCGTGGGTCATGTCCAGTGCGTAGGAGCCGTCGTCGCGCGGGGTGGCCATGCGGGCGAAACGGCCGTGCTGAGGGCTCCAGAGCACGCGCTTGAGCGCGCCGGCCATTTCTTCGGCGGCCTTGGAGAACCAGGCGGCGCGCCCGGAGTCGCCGAAGTCGGTGGCGAACGCCGCGGCGGCGCGGAGGGCGCCGATGGTCGCGGCGACGGTGAAGGTGTGGACGCCCCGGCGTTCCTCCCAGAGGTCCCAGGAGGGCTTGGGCAGGCCGGAGGGATCGCGGTAATCGACGATCCACTTGGCCGGGGTGATGACCAGGGAGTTGTAGAGGGGTTTGACGAACTCGACGTCTTTGAACGTTTCGAAGTGGCGGCGCAGGGCCCAAAGCACCAGGGAGGTTTCGTCCTGCTGGATGGGCAGGACCGCCTGGCCGTTGACGACCCAGGGGTGCCAGCTCGAAGCGAGGGTGCCGTCGGGGGTGTACTTGTGGAGGAAGTAGCCGTGGTGGGTGATGCAGCGGCCGCAGTAGCGGAAGAACGCGCGGCTGAGCTCGCTCTGGCCGGAGAGGACCAGGGCGTGGGCGACGAGGGCGCCGTCGCGGGGCCAGCAGTAGGAGTAGTGGTCGCCGGCGAAGTGGGTGATGTCGGTGTCGTTGGCGGCGATGATAGCGCCGCGGTTGTCGATCTGGGTGCGGAGCACGAGCTGGCTGCGGACGTAGAGGTCGCGGACGGCGGGGGGCAACGGGTCGAGATCGGTGGGTTCCTTGTGGACCCAGAGTCGCCAGTAGGCCTCGGTGCGGGCGATGAACTTGTCGGGGGTGCGTTTCTGGATCTGCTCGTTGATGCGGGCGACGTCGGCGTAGTTGCGGCCGCAGGCGAGCCAGACGGCGACGTAGGACTCGCCGCCGGGAGGCAGAGCGAGGTTGAAGCCGACGGTGGCGTCGACGGAGCCCTGGGCGATCGCGTTCTTGCCCAGGAGGCCGTCTTCGGCGTCGCGCCAGGTGCCCTCGGCGCCGCCGAGGCGCTTGGTGCCGATGGACCAGTGGTCGATGCCGCACTTGCGGGCGTCGCAGGCGTTGACGAGGAAGTAGAAGTCGCCCTTGTACATGATCAGGCCGGCGGTGCGGGGGTCGTAGTTGGCGGTGTCGCCGAGGGCGTTTTCCTGAATGGACAGGTCGATGTGGAGGAACAGGCGGACGTCGCGCGGCGCCGAGCCGCCCGAGATGTCGCGAACGACGGTCTTGCGGAGCCAGACGGGCTCGTGGAAGTCGACGCAGTCGGCGCAGCGGATCTCGAGGCCGAGCCCGTCGTGCACCAGCACGACGTCGGTCACGAGGGTGTCGGCGCGGTAGGCCAGGGTGCGGCGCCAGCCGTCCTCGTGGGTCCAGCTGAGGCGGCCGTCGGCCCAGACGCCGAAGCGCTGGAGGTGGCCGAGGGTGTGGTTGTACTTGCCCACGAAGGGGTAGTACAGGTCGCGCAGGCCGTAGCGGCCGTCGAAGGTCACGAGCATGTCGCCGTTGCCGATGGGCAGGTCGCGTGGCATCGGCGCAGGCTAGCACGGCGCGGGCGCCGGGGCGCGCCGGGGGCGCGGGGGGGCGCGGTGCATCGACGCCGGCGGCGTCAGCGGTTGGGCTGGGGGGTGATGCGCAGGTAGGGCTTGAGGCGCTTGTAGCCCTTGGGAAAGAGCTTGTCGGCCTCGGCGTCGGGGACGGAGGGGACGATGATGCAGTCCTGGCCCTGCTTCCAGTTGACGGGGGTGGCGACCTTGTACTGCGCGGTGAGCTGCAGGGAGTCGAGCACGCGAAGGACCTCGTCGAAGTTGCGCCCGGTGCTGGCGGGATAGGTGATCATCAGCTTGACCTTCTTGTCGGGGCCGATGATGAAGACCGAACGGACGGTAAAGGTGTCCGAGGCGTTGGGGTGGATCATGCCGTAGAGGTTGGAGACCTTCTTGTCGGCGTCGGCCAGGAGCGGGAAGTTGAGCTTGGCGCCCTGGGTCTCCTCGATGTCGCGGGCCCAGGCATCGTGGTCGCCCAGGGCGTCGACCGAGAGGCCGAGCACCTTGCAGTTGCGCTTGTCGAATTCGGCCTTGATCCTGGAGACAGCGCCGAGCTCGGTGGTGCAGACCGGGGTGAAGTTCTTGGGGTGGCTGAAGAGGATCCCCCACGAGTTGCCGAGCCAGGCGTGGAACGAATCGGCCCCTCGGTGGATTGCTGCGTGAAGTCGGGGGCGGTGTCGCCGATCTGAAGGCCCATGGCGTGCTCCTGGTCGATAGGGCGCGAGGATACCAGCCCGGGCGCGGAGGGGCCGTGGGGCCTGCGGGGGCGGAAGTTCGGGTCGGGTCAGGCCGCGGCGGGAGTGGGCGCTGCGGCGGCGGCTGGGGCACTCGCGGCGGCTGAGGCGGTGGCGGCGGCTGTGGCGGGATCGGCGGCGGGTGGGCGGGCGCCCAGGGCCTGGACGCGGGACTTGACGTCGCCGATGAAGGAGATGCGGATGCCGAAGTTCTCGCCGACCTTGACGGCGCGGCCGGTGCCGATGGGCTTGTTGTTGACGAGCAGTTCGAGTTCGGCCTCGGCGGACTTGGGCAGTTCGACGATGGAGCCGGGGCCAAGGGACATGACGTCGCCCATGGGCATGTCGCGCGAGCCGAGGATGACGATGACAGGGACCCGCAGGCGCAGGATGGATCGCAGCTCGGGCTTCATGGAATGAGTATCGGCCGGGCGGGCGGCCGGGGCCCAGCGGCGGGGCGGGCCCCCTGGGCGCCGAGGGGGCGGGCTCAGCCCTCGTAGCGGCCGACGATGACGGTGCAGTTGTGCCCGCCGAACCCGAAGGTGTTGTTCATGGCGTAGCGGACGGCCCGTTCGCGGGCGTGGTGCGGCACGAGGTCGATGTCGAAGCCATCTTCGGGCTGGTCGAGGTTGATGGTCGGGGCGATGACGCCGTCGCGGACGGCGTGGACGCAGGCGATCATCTCGACGGCCCCGGAGGCGCCCAGGCAGTGGCCGTGCATGCTCTTGGTGCTGGACATGAGGACCTTGCCGCCCTTGCTCCTGCGGGCGTGGTCGCCGAAGAGGTTGAGCACGGCGGAGACTTCGGCGCGGTCGCCGAGCGGGGTGCTGGTGCCGTGGGCGTTGATGTAGCCGATCTGGTCGGGGTTGAGGCGGGCGTCGCGCAGGGCCCAGGTCATGGACCGGGCGGCGCCGCGCCCGGCTTCGTCAGGGGCGGTGATGTGGTAGGCGTCGCCGGCGTTGGCGTAGCCGACGAGCTCGGCGAGGATGTTGGCGCCGCGGGCCCTGGCGTGGCGCTCGGTCTCGATGACGAACATGGCGGCGCCCTCGGAGAGGACGAAGCCGTCGCGTCCGGAGTCGAAGGGGCGGGAGGCTTTCTCGGGTGCGTCGTTGCGGGTGCTCAGGGCCTTCATGGCGCTGAAGGCGGCGACGCAGATGGGCGAGAGGGCGGCCTCGGCGCCGCCGATGATCATGACGTCGGCTTCGCCGCGGCGCATGGCGTGCATGGCGTCGCCGCAGGCGTGGCCGCTGCTGGCGCAGGCGGTGGCGTGAGTGCTGGCGGGGCCGGTGAGGCCGTAGCGGATGGAGATGTTGCCGGCGGCGGCGTTGGCCATGAGGCGTGGGACG
The DNA here is from genome assembly GCA_026126345.1 of Phycisphaeraceae bacterium. GTDB lineage: Bacteria > Planctomycetota > Phycisphaerae > Phycisphaerales > UBA1924 > JAHCJH01. Next base: position 5,118 of record JAHCJH010000103.1, read on the forward strand.
GTGAACGGGCCGACGCGCTGTGGGCCTTTCTCGAGGAGGATCATCTCGCCTTCCTCGATGGTGCGGATGCCGCCGATGCCCGAGCCGATGACGACGCCGCAGCGGTCGCGGTCGAGCTTCTGGAAGTCGACGCCGCTGGTGGTGACGGCCTCGTGCGCGGCGGCCATGGCGAGCTGGGCGAACCGGTCGAGGCGGCGGGCCTCGCGGAAGTCCATGATCTTGGTGGGGTCGAACCCGCGGACCTGGCCGCCGATGCGGACCTCCCACTTGTCGTGCCAGCGCGCGAACTCTTCGCCGTCGATCGCGGAGATGCCGCTGCGGCCCTCGCGCATCGCCGCCCAGGTGGACGGAGCGTCGGGGCCGAGGTTGGTCACCGCCCCGACGCCGGTGATCACGATCCGGTGCTGGCCGTGGCTCATGGCCGAAGGTGCTCGCGTGCGGCTCCCGCTGCGGGAGCGGGGTGGGTCAGGCCTTGCCGGCGCTGGCCTGCTTGATGAAGTCGATCGCCTGGCCGACGGTCTGGATCTTCTCGGCCTGCTCGTCGGGGATGTTGGTCGAGAACTGGTCCTCGAACTCCATCACCAGCTCGACGGTGTCGAGGCTGTCGGCCTGAAGATCGTTCACGAAGTTGGTGTCGCGGGTGATCTTGGCCTTCTCGGCGCCCATCTGCTTGGCCACGATCTCGATCACTTTGGCTTCGATTTCTTGCTCGGTCACGGCGGGACCTCCATGAGGCGTGTCGTTTGAGTCTGTTTCAACCGGCTCAACCGTCGTACTGGCCCGTCGGCGGGCGTCTGCCGGGGGCCGCGCTTCGCGGCGGACCTGACAGACACCGCAAACGCCCGCTGGCGTCCGCGGAGCGAAATATAGCGACCCGACGGGGTTCCGCCAACTGCGGGCGCCGGGGCGTGGTCGGGGGAGCGTGCAGGGGGGGCGCGGATCCGGCGATCGCGGACCGGGTGGTCCCCCACTGCCGGGCAGGGCTGCGGGCACCTCGTCAGGCGGCCGGGGCGTCCGAGGTTCCGGGGCGGCCTTTGCGGACGGTGCGGGGCCGCGGGATGCCGAACTTGTCCATGCGGGACAAGAGGGTGTTGGGGTTGACGTCGAGGCGTTCGGCGGCGCCGCCGGGGCCGAAGACGCGGTAGCCGCAGGATTCCAGGGCGTGGGTGATCTGGAGGCGCTGGAGCTGCTCAAGGGTGAGGTCCAGGAGGATGTCGCGGGTGGGCTGGCCTGCAGCGCCGGCGCGCCCGGTCGCGGGGACGGTGGCGGTCATCGGGCTCTCGGGCAGCTCGATGTCGAGCTCGGGCCCGTCGGCCAGGAGGGTGGCGCGTTCGACGGCGTTGTTGAGCTCGCGGACGTTGCCGGGCCAGGGGTAGGCCAGGACGCGGCGCATGCTCGACTCGCTGATGGGCAGCACGGGGCGGGCCATGCGGCGAGCGGCGCGATCGTGCAGGTGCTCGACCAGCGGGCGGAGGTCCTCGCGCCGGTCGCGCAGGGGCGGCACCTCGATGCGGAAGACGCTCAGGCGGTAGAACAGGTCCTCGCGGAACCGGGCGCGCTCGACCTGCCGCGCCAGGTCGCGGTGGGTCGCGGCGATGAGGCGGACATCGACGGTGATGGTCTCGGCGCCGCCGACGCGCTCGAACGTGCCGTCCTGGAGCACGCGCAGCAGCTTGGCCTGCGCCGCCATGGGCAGCTCGGCGATCTCGTCGAGAAAGAGCGTGCCGCCGTCGGCGAGCTCGAACTTGCCGATGCGGCGACGGTCGGCGCCGGTGAAGGCGCCCTTCTCGTGGCCGAACAGTTCGCTCTCGATGAGGCTCTCGGGAAGCGCCGCGCAGTTGACGGCGACGAAGGCCTTCTTGCGGCGCGGCGAGGCGTGGTGGATCGAGCGGGCGACGAGCTCCTTGCCGGCGCCGGTCTCGCCCTGGATGAGCACGGTGGTGCTGGTCGGGGCGACGCGGGCGACCTGGTCGCGCACGCGCCGCAGGCCCGCCGAATCGCCGATCATCACGACGCCGGTCTCGGCCGCGACCCTTTGCTCCTGGCGCGTGGGCAGGCGGGCGCGGGCCGACGCGCTCTCGGCCAGCCGGGCGCGCAGGCGGGCGACCTCGGCCTCGGCGGCCTGGCGCGCCGTGCAGTCGATGAGCGTCGCCGCGGCTCCGCCGGGCCGGGCCTGAACGACGATGTCGACGAACAGGCGACGGTCGTCGCGGAGGACCTGAGCCGCGCGGACCACGCCTTGCCAACGCGGCGGCCGGGCGGCCAGATCTCCCCAGTGCGCGGCGATGTCGGCGGCGCCGGCCAGGAGCGACCAGAGGTTTCGGCCGGGCAGGGCGCGGGCGGCGGGTTCGTCGGGCGCGAGGAGTTCGAGGGCCGGCGGATTGAGCGATGTGATGCGGCCGGCGCCGTCGAGCAGCACCAACGGGACGCCGAACTCGGCCGTTTCGAATTTCGGGGAAGGGTGGACCACAACAGGAGTGTACGCAGTGATGTGAAATATCGCAATTCCGATACGTTCTGTGACATATCCCAAAAGCGATTGTGATCTATCATAGATCTCAGATTCTAGGACGGAGTGTGGCCGGATCTGGCGCGGTGGTGTGGACTTTGAGGTCTGGCACGGCGGTTGCCATGTGTCATGGCAGAGCAGAGACGTTCAGGCGACCCGGGGGATCCCGGAGCCAGGGACGCCGGAGTGAGATCGAAGCAGAAGCCCGGTTGAACAGGCTGGGCATCTGATTGCGTCTTTCAAGTGCTGTGTTGGCACTTGACCAACGAGGGCCCGGAATGACCAAGTGGGCTGGTCATTCCGCCCTCGTTGTCGTTTTTGGGTCCGCGTGCGGAGCGCAGAGAACGCGCGGGCGTGCGGTCGCCGCGCGTCGGCGGACTGTTTCCGGACGCGTGGGCGGGGATTGTCGGCGGGGGCGGGGATCGGGGGGAACAGGCGCGTGAAAGGCCCGTATCGGATGGACGATAGCAGAAGCGGGACGGTTCTCGTCCCGACCCACGCACGACGGGAATCAGCGTCGTGTCTTCTGAGATCGGACAGGTCGCAGCGACCGGATCGGGCAGCCATGTCGCACATGCCCCACGAACCCGAGGCTTTCGCCGAGCAGGTGGCGTTCCTGCTGCGTCGGCTGCAGCCGGAGTACACGGTGGAATTGACCGGGCCGCGCGAGCTGATCGTCAACGGGCGGCGGCTGGACCTGGAGAACCTGTTCCGGCTGGTGAACCACGACCCGACGCGCGGGCAGGAGATCGTGGAGCACTACCTTGACCAGTTGTTCAGCGGCGAGGCGGCGGCGCTGGCGTCGATGAGCTTCGACACGGTGCGTTCGCGGATCATGCCGCGGATCCAGCCCGAGAGCATCTTCCAGCACCTGTGCCGGGAGCAGGTGGCGCACGTGCCGTTCGTGAACAAGACGGCGATCGTGTTCGTGATGGACATGCCGCAGATGACGGTGTCGGTGACGACGGAGCAGATGGTGCGGTGGGGCGTGACGGCGGAGGATCTGGACGACGTGGCGCGGGAGAACCTGGAGAGCACGTCGCAGGAGCTCGAGGTGCAGGTGGTCAACAGCAAGGAGGGCGGGCGGGCGGTGATCGTGGCGGAGCAGGACGGCTACGACGCGGCGCGGCTGCTGCTGGGCGGGTTGTACCGGCGGCTGGCGGGGCGGCTGGGGGGCGACTTCCTGGTGGCGACGCCGGCTCGGGACATGTTCGTGGCGTTGACGGCGGGTCCTGAGGCGTTCGTGAAGCGGCTGTCGGGGCGGGTGCGTGACGATTTCCGCCGGCTGCCGTACCCGATCACGCCGGAGTTCTTCTACGTGACGCGCGACGGGGTGGCGGGGACGATCGCGGACACGGCCAGCGAAGCTGCCTGAGCGGCCGATGGCGGCCTGGTCGGCCGAGGGACGGCGGGCGGGCCCGCTAGCCTTGGCGCGTGGTGCTGGTGATCGACAACTACGACTCGTTCACGTTCAACCTGGTGCAGGGCCTGGCGTGCGCGGGGAGCGCGCGCGGGGCGGGGGCGGTGCGGGTGGTGCGGAACGACGCGGTGACGGCGCGGCGGGCGCGGG
>JAHCJH010000104.1 GCA_026126345.1 Phycisphaeraceae bacterium
GTCGGCGCCTGGAGCGACGTGTACGCCCTGGGCGTCATCCTTTTCGAATTGCTCACCGGCCGCACTCCGTTCGTCGCCGGCACCAGCGCCGAAACGCTCCGCCTGCAGCGCGATACCGAGCCGCCCCTGCCCGAGCACCTGGCCCCCGAGGCGCCCGCCGCCCTGCAGCGCATCTGCCTCGCCGCCCTGGAGCGCGACCCCTGGCGCCGCTACAAGGACGCCAGCGAACTGGCCCAGGATCTGCGCCGCTACATCCGCGGCGAGACCGTCACCGCCCGGCCAACCATGCTCGCCGCCCGCTTCGTCGATCAGGTGCAGGAACAGATCGAGCGCGCCGGCCAATGGCAGCGACAGGGCCTGGTCACCGATTCCGAACGCCGGGCCCTGGTCCGCACCCTCCGCACCGTGCTCCGCCCCGACTCGCCCTGGCTCATCGACAGCCGTCGCCTCTCGGCCTCGCAGGTCAGCCTCTACATGGGCGGCTGGCTGCTCATCCTCGGCCTGAGTGTCGGCTCCTACAAGGCCTGGGACGTCCTGCCCGACTGGCTCCGCCTCGCCCTGCCCATCGCCGCCGCCGCCGTTCTTTCCCTCGGCGGCGCGTGGCTGCACCGGCGCGGCTATCAGCGCACCGGCCTGGCCTACCTCGTCACCGCCTGCATCGCGGCGCCCGTCGCCGCGCTGCTGGTGCTCAAGCGGCTCGGCTGGCCCCATGCCGAGGGCGATCTTGGCTCGGGCTCCGCCGAGTTCTTCGCCCGCGTGAGTTCCGACGGAGAGGTTGCTTCAGGCCCCGCCGGCGGGCTCTTCAACGCGCAGTTGCTCACGGCCGCCGCCGTGCTCGGCCTGGGCGCGCTGGTCCTGCGGCGCCTCTTCAAGAGCAGCGCCTTTTCGCTGCTGGCCACCTTCGGCGCCGTCGCCACCGGCCTGTGCCTGTGGCTGGTCTCGGTGGTTTCACGCGCCCCCACGACGACCGCACCTGGGCCGACCTGGCCCTGTGGCTCGCGGCCCTCGGTGGCGCCGGGCTGGCCGGCGGGTTGGCGCTGGTCCGCCAGGAGGAAAAGGACGCCGCCCGAGTCGGCCACCACAACCTGCGCCGGGCCGACGCCTGGCCGCTGCTGACCTTCGGGCTGGCGCTGCTGTTCTGCGGCCTGCTGCTGACCGCCTGGAACGCGCCGGCCCGCCTCGGCCTGCCCGCCTGGCTCGCCGACGCCGACGAGCGAACCGTGCGCCGGGCCCTGGGCGCGGTCTCCGCCGGCGCTGTGCTGGCGCTGGTCTCCGGCGTGCTCGCCGGCGGCGCCGCCCTGGTGCGCGAACGCCTGGCCCAGGCGCTGCGCTGGGTCCTGCCGTCGCACTTCCTGGCGCCGCTCATCGTGCTCCACCACGAACGCTTCGCCGGCGTCGAATGGCCCTGGATCTTCGCTCTGGCCGGCGGCGCCGTGTTCCTGGTCTACGCCAGCGTGCTCCGCCAGTGGAAGCCGTTCCTCGTCAACGGCCTGCTCTACGCGCTGGCCGCGTACGTGCTGGCCTTCAACCGCGTCCTGGACACCGCGCCGCACAACCCCGCCGCCAAGGTCTGGATGATGGCCGGCATGGTCGTGCTCGGTCTGGTCGTCATGCTGCTGGCCTGGGTCGGGCCCATCGCCCTGGCCAGCGCCCGCGGCCGCTGGTGGATGGCCGTCGCCAGGCGGCGCATGAGCATCCTCGGCCGCTCGCGATCCTGGCCCGGCGAGCCCGACCGTCGATGACCCGCCGCCCGTTCAATCCCAGATCGACGTGAACTCCGAAGGCTTCACGCCCGCCTTCGTGAAGATGCCCAGGAAGTTGTTCGCGCCCGCGGCATCATCCGGCTCGTCGAAGAACGCCATGTCGGGGCGCGACGCCCCTTCCCTGGTCTTGTACCGCGCCGCCGTCTTCACCACCGCGCCCGGCGCCAGGTACCGGTCCAGGAAATCCACGCGCCCGTCGTTGAACGCCACGTTCCCCGACCACGCGCCGCCCGGCTTGTAGAACGAGAACGCGTTGGAATTCTGGTTGTCGAACTCCGGCCACGCGTCCTCGCCATCGATGCGCACGCTCTTGATCCGCGCCCCGCGCGTCGAGACGACCGGCTCGATCGCCACGAACGTGTTGCCCCAGCGGGCCAGCCGCCCCGAGGACTCCATCGGCTTGGCCCCGTTCAGCTCGCCCGACGGCTGCAGGTGCGCGAACGAGTTGTGCGCCGCCCTGTCGCCCGCAAAGTCCGCGTTGAACGACGGGTCCCACAGCGCTTCGATCGGCCTCGCCGCGGCCTTGGGCCGATCGAGCTCGTACCCCCCGTGCGCCTTGATCTTCGGGTTGTTCTCCAGCGGGCTGACGCACATCTCCGGACTGATCGACCCGTTGAAGATCAGCAGCGACAGGATGTTCGCCGTCGTGTCCTTGGCCCGTCCCTTCTCCGCCACCGTCGCGTCGGCCTTGTCCACCTGCGAGGGCAACGGGTACGCCTCGCGGTTGTTCTGCGCCCAGATCATCATCGCCTGCACGATCCCGCGGATCTGCGTGGCATCCTTGACCTGCCGGGCGTTCTGCCGCGCCTTGGTCAGCGGGTCCAGCGGCTGTCCCGACCCGGCGCCCACGACCGCCGCCGCCCCCACGCACACCGTCACCGCCACCACCGCCGCCGCTTCCACCAGCGTGAAGCCCCGCGCCCGAGCCCGCGATCCGATAGAGTTCATGTCCGTCCCCTTGGTTCGGCCGGAAACCCCGCTCCGGCAACCTCCAGAGCATACCCAAGATTCGCCCGCGCCCACCGCCGATGACCGACCCCGCTCCGATCCAGCCCCCGCCCCCGCCCGACGCCGACCAAGCCACGCTCCACGGGTCGGTCGGGCCCTCGGTCCCCTGGGGCAGCGGCTCACGCTCCGCCGCCGAAGGCACGTTCCTCGAAGGCCCGCGCGGTCGCGGCAGCGAACTGTGGCGCACGATCCGCATCGGCGCCGAGTTCATCCGCGGGTTCCGCGCCCTGCACTTCGTCGGCCCCTGCGTCACCGTGTTCGGTTCGGCCCGCTTCAAGCCCGACCACCCGTACTACGCCCTGGGGCGCGAGATGGGCCGTCGCCTGGCCACCATGGGCTTCACCGTCATGACCGGCGGCGGGCCCGGCGTGATGGAGGCCGCCAACCGCGGCGCCAAGGAGGCGGGCGGCCGCTCCGTCGGTTGCAACATCGAGCTGCCCCACGAGCAGAAGCCCAACGACTACCTCGACCGCTGGGTCGAGTTCCGCTACTTCTTCGTCCGCAAGGTCATGCTCGTCAAGTACTCCTACGCCTTCGTCGTCCTGCCCGGCGGCTTCGGCACGCTCGACGAGCTCTTCGAGGCCGTCACGCTCATCCAGACGGGCAAGATCCGCAACTTCCCCGTCGTGCTCATGGGGCGCGACTACTGGTCGCCCCTGCTCGACTTCGTGCGCAACGGTCTGCTCGCCGCCGGCACCATCAGCCCCGACGACGTGCGCCTGCTCCCGCTCACCGACTCGCCCGACGAGGTGGTGTCCATCATCGAGCGGCAGGCCGTCGGCGCCTTCGGCCTGGCCCGCCGGCGGGTGCCGCGCCGCTGGTGGTTCTTCGGCGAGCCCGCCGCGCCCTCGCCGGCGCCGCCCGATCTGGCCGACCGGCCGGACTGACGCCGCCCGCGCCCCGCGCCCGCATCGCGCCAAAGAGAGCGACCCCGCGTCGGGGTCGCCGACGCGGGGCCGTGGGTCGCTCGAGAAAGAGCGCGTGTGTCCGCCGTTGCCGCGGGTCTCCAACCCGGAAATCCCGCACGCCCCGTCAGGGCCGCGCGGGGGAGCGCGTGCTCGCTTACCGCCGCCGGCGACGCGTCGCCGCCAGGCCGCCCAGGCCGATCAGGGCCGCGGCCCCCGGGGTGGGAACAGCCTGGATGCCGTTGACGAAGAACCGCATGCTGTCACCCGTCGTGGTGCCGGAGGTGAACTGCGTGATGCCGCGGAGCGTGAAGCTGCCGAGCGTTCCGTTGATCGCGTGATAGTTGTTGAAGAACGCGTTGCCGGAGTACGACGCGTTCGCGGTGCCGACGCTGACGAAACCGCTGCCGTCGTTGAACTCCACGCCGCTGATCGTCACGCCCATGCTGGCGTTGGTCAGTCGAGCGCCGATGTCAAGACCGACGAGCGTGTAGCCCGCCGTGAAGACCGGAGTCTGGGTCATGGTCATTGCCGGCAGACCGCTGAAATCGTTCGAGGCGTACAGGTTGAAGGTGACGGTGCCCAAGGTGTTGTTCCAGATCACTTCCCACGAGCGCTCAAGGCCACCCGTGCCGGTGTTCGGGCCCCACCAGCCGTTGCCGGGGTTACCGCCCTGCAAAGTGGTCTGGCCAGCAGCTTCAAGGCGGGCCTTCTGGTTGCCGAAGTTGAAGGTGCCGACCGCGTTGAACAGGCTCGAACTCCCGGACGGGGCCGAACCCTGCGCCAGCGACATCGGCTGCGCCATCGCCGACCCCGTGATGAAGCAAGCCGCGGCGATCGTGGACGAAATCATGATCCGATTCATGTACTCTCTCCAATACTGTGGAGCGCGTTAGCGCTCCTTTGCGGTCCGATCAGCGCGCAGCCACGCGGCCGCCCACCGTTCCGGACGAATCCCGAAAGCCGTCCCCGCGCGTGGCCGCGGAGGGACGGTGTTGAGTCATCAGCCGATCAGCGCTTCCGGCGCATCGCCGCCAGCGTGCCCAGCCCCGCCAGGGCCGCGGCCCCCGGCGTCGGAACCAGCATGTCCTGGTTCGTCTCGCTCGTCAGGGCGTAGATGCTCGCCATCGGAGCGTTCGAGTCCATCGCCGTCACCAGCCACGCGTTGGCCAGCGCGATCGTCGTCGCGTTGCCCGTCGCCTGGAACTGGCCCGTGCCCAGGTCGAAGCTCATGGTGTCGTTGAACACGATCTCCCAGACGCACAGCTGGAACGCCGCGGCGTTGGTGTTGTCGATCCCGCTGTTGGTGTAGTAGGCGTTCCACAGCCGGGCGAGCGCATCGGCCCGCGCAGCGCCCATGGGGGCGAATGGCGACGCCGGCACCGGCGCCAGGGCCACCGCCGTCACATCGTAGGTGTAGTTGCCGCCGTTGCTCACGTTCTGCTGCAGTTCGATGCAGAACGCGACGTAGTTGCCCGTCGGCTCGGCCGCCGTGCCGCCCGTGCGCGTCCAGTTGAAGCGGCCGGCGGACGTGCCGGTGAAGCTCCCGCCGAAGTTCAGCGAGTAATTGACGCCCTCGCCCGGGCCGACGCCGTTGAACGTCGCGATCACCGTGTCGGCCTGAGCCGCCGAGGCGCCCGCGGCCGCAACGATCATCGCCGCGATCCAGTGCTTCCGATGAACCATGTGTTCTCTCTCTCTCTCGTGTCGTGGCCCGGTCCGGAAGTTGGCACGCCGCCCCGGACGCTCCGGAGCGCGAACAGTTCATGCCGCCCTCGTTCGGGGCCGCGCGGCTCTCGCCGCGAATCCGTCCCCGGGTGCTGCAAACACCAGGGTCGGCGCTACTGCTGGCAGGTCACCCACCCGTGGCGGCGCCGTGGACTGGCGGCCGGCTCAGCAAAGCCACGGGTCGCCTCTCGGCGGCGCGTGGCTCTCTCTCTCGCTCCGCTTGGTCAGGGCGGAGACTTGTGCGGCGCCGGGGAGAAGCAATCGGCGCCGCGGGTCAGGTCCGTCGTGAAGGCGGCCCCCTGGCCGCCCCCATCTCTCTCAAGCCCGGGCTCCACCGGCAGGTGAAGCGCGGGCCTCTCTCTCGCTCCGCCGCTGGGTGGGCGGAACGTCTCTGGAAGCCCGCGGAAATCCGGTGAGGGAGAGCCGCGGGCGTGAAGGATGTGCCGTGTCCGCTGTGGCCCCGCGCTCCGCGGGGACGCAACCCGAGCCGTGGCTCAGCTCGACCGGATGCTCAGCCCGTCTTCCTCGCGACCGTCAAGGCGGTCCGCCTCGCCCAGGGCCGCCGGCGGCGGCACCAGGCGCGACGCCAGCATTCCCACCAGGCTCCGCAGCATCAGCGCCGGGTGCACGCCGTGAGGCGAGCCCTCGGCCCGTGCGGGCGCAGGGGGAACGGTCGCGATGGAAGGACTGTGCATCGTGGGCATGGTTCGTGACCTCTGTGCGTGCGACACTCGGCCGATCGGGCTCGTCGAGCCGCCGGTGGGTGCGAACGCGTGGGTCCGATGCCCGGTTGACCGTTCCGGGCTCCGGCGATTCCGAAGCGTGCGCGCCGCGCGGCGTGCCATGGCCTGGTTGGACGGGTGTCTCTCGATCTCCTCCGATCTCTGCGCGGCGTCGCCCCGGACTCTGCCCGGAACGTCGCCGCTGGTGCCTCTCGGCCTCTCTCCTCAAGCGGGGCCTTGTCTGCGCTGCTCGGTCGCGGGCCGCTCTCTCGTTCGGCCCGTGCCCGGATGATCGTCGCGTGCGGCTCTCTCGTTCCGCACGCAGTCCTCATCGATCGACGGCACGCTCTGCAACCCTCTCTCTCACGGCTGACAAGCTATTTGGGAGGGAAGAAGGAGTGTCGTGTCGCTTCATCGCTCGTCCGGCACAGTGGTCAGGAAGCGGAGATGTGCCGTCGATCGAAAAGGACTGCGCTGTCTTCGTCGGCCCGGAATCCCCTGCGTTCGACGGCACGCTCTGCATCCCTCTCTCTCGTGTGGCCTACCGGCGGGGGAGGGAAGGAAGGAGTGTCGTGTCGCATTACCGCCAGCCCGGCACAGTGATTCGGAAGCGGAGATCCGCCGTCGATCCTGCGCGAGTGCTCGCCCGTCTCCTGTCGTCGCTGCCGTTCTCCGTGCTCACCCGGTCGGGACCGCCCCGCCCGGGCTCTCTCTCGTCGTTCAGCTCTGCGCCCGGCGCTGGTGCCGCAGCGGCGACAGCCCGCCCGGGTTCACCCGGGGCGACCGCCGCACACGCGACTTCACCGCACGCTCCTGCGCAGGATCCGTCTTGGCCTCCACCTGCACCGCCGCGGGAATCGCGCCCGGCGCCACCGCCCGCACCGCCGCCTCGATCTGCTCCGCCGTCGCGCTGTCCGGCAGGTAGGCCGAGGCCCCCGCCGCCAGCACCGCCGCCTCTACCGCCTCGCTGTGCGGCTGGGCCACCGCCAGGATCGCCGGCGGCGTGAACATCTGACGCACCCGTGCGATCAGCCCCGTCGCCGGCTCGGCCGGGCTCGGAACTTGCAGCAACATGGCGGTCGGATGAGCAAGCATGATTCGCTTCGCCAGGCCTTTCTCCGTACGGCCGTCCAGGATCTCCCACCGGTGCTTCAGCGCGTTCCGCGCTACGCCCGCATGGACCTGTTCGTCGTACACCACCACCACCACGGTTGGGTGTGTTCGGACGGACATCATGTCCTCTCTCTCTTCCGGCTGTCGCCGGCTCCGATGTACCTATTGCGAACGCCGTGCCATTCCTGCGCGGCGGGACAATCCCCGTTCCCGCAGCGCCATCGGGGCCCGCGCCGAAACCCGCTCAGTACCGTTTCGAGACACCCGCGCCCCCGAATCGCTCCAGGCTCGCGGCGCCGCCGGGCCGTTCGCCCCGCCTGTGCCCTTGCGGCACATGTGCCATTTCGGTTCAGCAGCCGCGCCGGAGCAAAAACCAGCACGCCCGCTCATCGCGGGCGCGCCACAGTCACACTCGGTTCAGCCGTCCGCCGCCCTTAGTCGTTCGGGTCCGCCAGGTGCTTCAGCCCGTACCGCCGCACCTTGCGATACAGCCGCCGGCGGTCGATGCTCAGGAGGTCCGCGGCCTTGGACTGGTTGCCGCTGGTCGCCCGCAATGCCCGCTCGATCAGGCCCTTCTCCGCCGATTCCAGGGTGATGATCGGCCCGGTCGCCGGGTCAGCGCCCAGCGCCACCCCGCCCCGCACCCGCTCCGGCAGTTCCAACACCCCGATCACGTCCCCGGTCGTCATCACCACCGCGTGCTCGACGGCATTGGCCAGCTCGCGCACGTTGCCCGGCCAGCGGTAGGCCTCCAGCAGTTGCCGGGCCTCAGGCGAAAGCCGCTTCACCGGTTCCTCATACAGCGCCGCCAGCCGCTCCAGGAAATGCTCGGCCAGCGCCAGCACGTCCGTCCGGCGGTCGGCCAGGGAGGGAACCTCCACCCGCACCACATCGAGCCGGAAATACAGGTCCTCGCGGAACTCGCCCCGCGCCACCATCGCCTTGAGATCCCGGTGCGTCGCCGCCACCAGCCGCACGTCCACCGGGATGGGCTTGATCCCGCCCAGCGGCACCACCACCCGCTCCTGGATCACCCGCAGCAGCTTCGCCTGCGTCTTGATGTCCATTTCCCCGATTTCGTCCAGGAAAAGCGTCCCCCGGTCCGCCGCGCGGATGAAGCCCAGCGTGTTCTGCTCCGCCCCCGTGAACGCCCCCTTGACGTGCCCGAACAGCTGCGATTCCAGCAGCGTGTCCCGCAGCCCGGTGCAGTCCACCGCAATGAAGGGACCGCCGGCGCGCCGACTCTCATCGTGCACCGTCCGGGCCACCAGTTCCTTGCCCGAGCCGCTCGCCCCCTGAATCAGGACCGTGCAGTCCTTCGGCGCCACCGCCGAGATCAGCCGGCGCACCCGCTGCATCGCCGGGCTTGTGCCCACGAGCGACTTGCCGGCGGCTTCCGGCCGCGTTACCTCGATGCTACTGGCCCCTGCCTGCGCCTCCATGTGGACAATCCCCATCTCGCCGCCGCGCCTCCGGCACCAGGCCCCCAGGAGCCGGCCGGGACAAACACGTCCCCGGCCGCACGCGACGCCTCCTGCGTCGAGTGCTGGTAACCGCCTCACACCAAGATGAAAGGGAATCCCTCTCCCTCACCTTGGTATGGGGGAAGATACAGCGACTCTCAGAGTGCCGCAAGCCTCAGCCCGAGAAGAGGTCAAAATCAAGGGAAACTCCCGGTTTCTTCTCACGGCGCACACGATTCTGCGTCTTCCCGGATTTCCCCAATACCCCACTCCACCATTCTTCCACATCGTTCGACACCGCTTTCCCGCTCGGTGTCGCCTTCCAAGGTAGTGCGGGCGACAGGAATTGAACCTGCACGGCCTCGCGGCCACGGGAACCTAAATCCCGCGCGTCTGCCAGTTCCGCCACGCCCGCGTCTCTGCGAATCCTACGAC
>JAHCJH010000105.1 GCA_026126345.1 Phycisphaeraceae bacterium
CAAGGGACCGGCGCATGAGCACCCGCCCCGGCGCCGCGTCGGGGCCGGGCGCGTTGATTCTGCAGCGGCGGGTGTGGCTCAGATTGCTCTCGCCGGGCTGCCGGGTGCCGGGCTGACGGGAAGCTCCCCGTTGTCGAGATTCCGTGCTTTCCTGCTTCCCCGCTTTGCTGCTTTGCTGCTTTCCTGCTTTGGCCCTTTGACCATTCGTCTCTTTGGCCCGTTGCCAACCTGGCCCTTTGCCTGCGCGGCCCTTCATTACCCCAAATCTGGATAGCATTCTCCCTCATTCCCAGCGGCCCCGGCCGCGGAGCACACGGCATGTTGTCACAGACGGTCGAGTACGCGCTTCGGGCCATGATGCACCTGGCCGCCCTCCCGACCGACAACGCCGCCAACAGCGAGACCATCGCCGAGCGCACCAAGGTCCCTAAGGGCTACCTCTCCAAGGTCATGCGCGATCTGGTCGTCGCCGGGCTCATCGACTCGCGGCGAGGCCCCAGCGGCGGCTTCCGCCTGGCCCGGCCGGCCCGCGACATCTCCATGCTCGACGTCATCAACGCCGTCGATCCCCTGCAGCGCATCACCCGCTGCCCGCTGGGCAACCCCGCCCACCTCAACCTCTGCCCCCTGCACCGCCGGCTCGACGACGCCATCGCCACCATGGAACGCGAGTTCCGCCGCACCTCCCTCGAAGAGATCCTCGAAACCAACACCCGCGCCGCCGGCACCTGCCGAACCCTCGTGAACCCCACCGTCCGCGGCCGGTCGTGATCCCGCCGCGACCCCGTTCATGTCCATCATCATCGATCAACTCACCCGCCTGCTCTCGGCCGCCGATCTGCCCGACCCGCCGCCGGCCGACCCCGTGCCGCTCCTGCAGCGCTGGCTCGACGAGGCCGCCGCCAGCAAACGCTACGACGACCCCAACGCCATGGCCCTGGCCACCGCCGACGCCTCGGGCACGCCCTCGGTGCGCATGGTCCTGTGCAAGTCCGTCGAGCCCGCGCCCGGCGCGCTGGTCTTCTTCACCAACTACCACAGCCGCAAGGGGCGGGAACTGGAAGCCAACCCCAGGTGCGCGGCGGTCTTTCACTGGCCGCACGCGCGCCGACAGGCCCGCGTCGAGGGCGTAGTCTCGCGCCTCGCCGACGCCGAGAGCGATGCCTATTTCGACTCGCGTCCGCTGCTGTCGCGCATCGGGGCCATCGTCAGCCGCCAGAGTGAGCCCGTCGCCTCCCGGGCCGAACTGGTGAGCGCCGCCGTGCGGCTGGCCGGCTCGGCCGCGCTGGGTCAGCCGATCCGCCGCCCGCCGCACTGGGGCGGCTACCGCCTGACGGCCACCGGCGCGGAACTCTGGAGCGGCCACGACGGCCGCCTGCATCAGCGCGTGCAGTGGACCCGCGCCGCGCCGACGGATCCGTGGGCGGCGCGCCTGCTTTCGCCGTAGGGCAGGCACCCGCGATGCGTAGCATTCAGCCGTTCAGGAGCGCCGCGTGCCCGCCGACCGCACCGTTGAACCGCTCACGCCGGAGTCGTACGCCGCGATGCGGCACTGGCTGCCGCGCCTCGAAGCCCGGGCCATGGGCCGGCAGATTGTCCGTCCGAGCGACCCCGCCCGCCCCGGTGTGGTGTTCATCCCGATGCTCGAACAGTCGCCCGACGTCCAGGCGTTCACGCAGGTGCTTTACGAACTGGGCTGGGTCGTTTCGTTCAACTGGCCCGCGTGGCAGGGCACGCCCCGCGCCAAGCAGTTGTTCGACGAGCCGGGCACGATCGAATCCGCGTCGGCGCTGGAACTCCGGCTGATGATCACCGCAGTAGTCAGGGCCGAACGATTCTGCGAGGGCGCCGTGCACGGCTCGATCGACAGCGGGCTATTCGGGCGCATCGCCCGGCGCGCCGCTGAACTTTCGTCCGGGCCGAACCCGCCGGACCCCGGGCTTCCGCCGCCCAACTTCGAGTTTGCTTGATCGCCAGCGGCGTACCGCTGAACGTCCCGGATTACCGGCACGGGTTTCAGGCGCCGAGCCGGCCCCGGCGCACCGTTCGAGCAAAGCGGAGAGGGAGGGATTCGAACCCTCGATACAGAGCAAATACTCCGTATAACGGTTTAGCAAACCGTCGCCTTCAGCCGCTCGGCCACCTCTCCGGCGACGCCCAATGGTCTGGCCCCCGGCCCCCCGGGTCAACCCGCCCCGGGGCGCGATTTGCGGCGCCCCGGGCCGCGCGCAAGAACCCCGCGGTGCTTTCGCCCCGCGGGGTCCGGTTCACACACTCGCGTTCGGGTCCGGCGCGGGGTCGCACGCCCGGCCGGCCCGGTGGTTTCAGCGGTTCACTCGCGCGATTCGGGCGCGTCGGGCGATTCGCCCGCGTCGCCGCCCTGGGCCTGCTTCTCCAGCAGCTTGCGCAGGTAGGCGTTCTCACGCCGCGTCGCCTCCAGGTCGAACAGGATGTACTTGATCGACAGCCGCAGGTAGTCGAGCGATTCCTGCAGGTCGGCCACGGTCTTCTTCATCTTGCTGTGGCGGTCCTGCGTCTCTTCGGCCAGCTTGCTCAGGCGGTCGCGCTGCTCGGCCGGCAGCGTGGAGATCTGGTCGATCAGGTCCCCGAGTTTGGCCTGGAATTCCTGCTCGTTCATGGCTCGCTCCTGGTCTTGGTCTTTCCGGGCCGGCGTCGCAGGGTCGCTGCCGCGGGGTTCTCAGGCCCGCCGCCGGTCCGCTGATGGTCTTTCTCTCCGGGCGGTGGCCCGCGACGCTGGTCGGGGGCCGCCTGGAAGAGGAACAACCGCCGGGCCGGGCGCGCCGAGGGCGCGTGCCACGGACCGCCGGTCCGGGAATACCACCGCTCCGTCACGATGAATCGGGATCCGTCCCTGATCGGTCCCGTAAGGCGTTCCGCCTCCCGGGCCGTCTGTGCGGCCTGTCGCCGCGGATCAACGCCTGCTGTCGAGGCGTCTCAACACCTGCTGCGCGGCGCGCGGCGCGGCGTTGATCACCCCGGCGATGCAGGCCGGGTCGTTCTTGCGGGCGTCGAAGTACGCCTTCTTCAGCTGCTCATCGCGGAACATCACCCACCGCTTGAACAGGTCCTCCAACTCGTGCCGGCTGAAGCGCGTCATCGGGTCCTTCAGGCCCGATTGCGCCGCGGCCCAGTCCAGCAGCGAGCCGCCGTGTTCGTTGTACCGGTACAACGCCGCGCTGGCCGTCAGGCGCGCCTTGGGCGTCGAGAACGGGTCCGTCGCCGGCTCGGGCAGGCGAAGCATCACCTCTTTGGCGCTGGGCTGGTGCCCGGTCATCAGCGGGTCTTCGTTCGCCGGGGCCTCGGCGTGGATCGCCGGCGCATCGGCCGCGGGCACCAGGTTCGCCAGCGCCGACGACAGCGTCTTGATCCCGGCCCGGTCGAAGCGGATCGTCAACCGCTGGCAGTCCTTGCCCTCGTGCCGGTCCGCCTGCGCCCCCGACACCACGCCGACGCCCCACTCGGGCCGGTCCAGGTGGACCACCTTGTCGCCGAACGACCACTGCTTGAGCAGCATGACACCCATCCTCGTCGAGCGGGGGCGCGCCGGCGCTGCGATGACGCCCGGGCGTTCCCGATCAGATCCTGAACCCGCGTCCGATTCCAGCCCGCACACCGCCGGCTTCCGGCAGGCAAAGCCGACATGGCTGCGTGCGTGCGGCGAGCCGCGCCGGAACTCCGGCCCCAGCGCGTCGAACCTCCTGTTCGTTCGGTCGTCCCCCCACCCCGTGAGGTCTACTATACCACCGATTCGGCCGGGGGAGGCCCGGGTTGCACCGATGTGCAAACTTGTCCCCAAGCCCGCGGAGCGGGCCGGGGTCAACCCGCCGCGGTTCGCCGCCAACCCCAGCCCCCGCCGACCACCCCCGGAGTTGAACCGCCCATGATCGAGGCCCTCAAGAGCGACAAGATCATCGACAAGGCCGGCGGCCGCTTCAAGCTGTGCGCCCTGATCCAGCACCGGCTCGTTCAGCTCATGGACGGCGCCCGCCCGCTGGTCGACCGCAAGGGCCGCTCCGACCTCGAGGTCGTCATCGACGAGATCCTCCAGGACAAGATCGAGCCCTCCTTCGACATGACCAACGAGGTCACCCGCGGCGCCCTGCCCGACCTGGCCAAGCAGCGCTGACCGGTCTTCGCCGGCGCCGGCCACAGGATCCCGCCGTGCCCGACCGACCCGCCAACCCCGACGCCCCGCGCCCCTCCGCCGCGCCCAGCGCCGACGCCGACGCCGACGCCCTGCGCGCCAAGCGCATCATCGTCGGCGTCACCGGCGGCATCGCGGCGTACAAGACCGCCGCCCTCGTCTCCCGCCTGGCCCAGGCCGGCGCCGAGGTCACCGTCGCCATGACGCCCGCGGCCACGAAATTCGTCGGCCCCATCACCTTCCAGGCCCTCTCGGGCAGGCCCGTCTACACCAGCGCCTGGGAGCACGTCGAGAGCCACGACCCGCAGCACATCTCCCTGGCCCGCGCGGCGGACCTGGCGATCGTCGCCCCGTGCAGCATGGACTGCCTGGCGCGCCTGGCCACCGGGCGCGCCGATGATGTGGTCTGCCTGATCCTCAGCGCCATCGACCGCAAGACCACGCCCGTGCTCCTGGCCCCGGCGATGAACGAGACCATGTGGTCCCAGCCGGCGACGCAGCGCAACGTCCGCACGCTGACGCAGGACGGGTACGCCTTCGTCGGGCCCGCGCACGGCTGGCAGGCCTGCCGCGCCGTGGGTCCCGGGCGCATGAGCGAGCCGGAGGAGATCCTGGCGAGCGCCGCGGCGCTGGTCGGTGAGCGGTCGGCGTGCTCACCGGTCCGTTCCGGCGACGCCGCCGAGCGTTCCGTCGATCGGAACGCCGTCAGCCCAGATCGGCAGTGAGCCCGTCAACCCGTGGTGCCAGAAGTTCGGCTCGCCCGGACGGAGCAACGCCTGACGCTCGTCGCTCGCACTCAGATCCGCCCAGAGCACCGCTGCCGTGAGTTGTCCGACGCAACACGCCGGCAGGGCCGCGCCGCCGCTGCCGGGCGCCCCGTACACCGTGTACTGCCGCATCAGGCCCTTTTGAGAAGGGAACACGGTGTCGACCAGGCGCTGGGCCGACCACTGCTCCGGGCCACGCTGGGTGAATCGGTTCCAGTAATCCCTTGATGCGTAGTACGTGTCGGCGATCTTGTAATCCACCGCCCGCAGATCGGGCGGCGCACCCGGTGCCGCGACGGCCGCCGGGTTGGTGATGTCCAGCGGCAGGTAATAGGCGACAGAATTCGCGAACCACGCCCCGAGTACCCGCCGCCCGTCCGGCGAAACGACCTCCTCCCACGGCCCCTCCGGCCCGCGGTAGACCGGCGCGAACACGCACGGGACAAGCCCCTTGCTGGAATCGCTGTACGCCGACACGGCGGTGCCCAGGTCGCGGATCCGGAGCAAACTCCCGGCATTCCGGGCGGACTGTCGTGCAGCCCGGAGCGACGGCAGCGCCATCGACACGAGGATGAGCAGCAGGCCCACCGCGACCAGGAGTTCCACAAGGCCGAACCCGGAGCTGGAGCGTCTGGACCTCGAAGAACGGGCTGGGAGCAACCCGACTTGCATCGCACTTGCACCTCCGTAACTATCGTAGCGTACTCTCACAAGTCCACGGAGCCAATCCAATGCTCGTACGGACCGATTCGCAACGATGCTTGAATCCACACCGCGCCGCGGGCTTCATCGGCATCTTCAGCATCGCGGGCTCGGTGGTGTGCGCACAGTGCTTGGACATACTCACCCTCAACGAAGTCTATTTCGGTACCTGCCCGCCCGGCGGAGCACAGTGCTACGGCGCGTGCAACCCAAGTTTCAATGACATCGTTGCAGGTTCGACTTGGCAAAGCGTGGCGTCTACCGGATCGGTGCTCAGTGTTTGCCTCAAGGGGACCGCACGCGTGGTGCACAATCCGCCCCCACCCTGTTATTGCAGCTTCAGAGACTCCCCCGTCACCCATGTCGGAGCGGTTATTGTCGGCATCACGCCTTGCGGCCAAACGCCCTGAGTTTGCTCCATGTCCGGTTGCCAACACGCATGCTTCCTGCACGTGCTCGCGGCCTCAAATTTGGTCGCGGTTCAGCCTCAGCCGACGCCGTTGAGTGCGCTCGTCGCCGATTGCGTTGATGCTCGAATCAGAACCGTTCGAGTGCTGACGCACATCGAAGCCGATGAATCGTTGCCACCGCAGATTGAAGCGGCGATTGACCGCCTTCCCGCGCTTCAGGTGTTCACCGAGCCCAGCAGCGGTCGTCGCTACCGCCCTTGGACCGAGGTCGTCATCACCACCCGCGGCTCGGACACGGTCCGCGCTGAATCGAGGCCGCTGGCCAACATCGGCCCGACCAATCTCACCGCATCATTCGAGCTCTGGATCGGCGACCTGTCGATCCGATCGGATCGTCTCGACAGCCGCGTGGTCGACTGCGCCGTCGCGCCGCGGCTCTCCGTGGCCGAGCAGGTGCGCGCCAGGATCGATCGGGCGACGACGCGCGAACTGATCCGCGATCAGCAGTCCTACTGGACGTTGGCACGCTGGGCGTGCACGCTGCTCGAGCAATCGCCCGACCTTGCCGCGACGAACTCGGGGCTTTCGGGCGCCTACTCAAGCGAACGCCTGGGTCTGGAGGTCGAGTTCACCAACGCCCCGCGGATGGTGACCGCGATCTCAGTTCGTGTCTCGCCCGATGAATCGGAGCGTCACGAGTTCTCGGGCCGCTTGCGACCGACGGATCACCTGCCGGAACACCCCACGGAATGGCGAACCTGGCGCATCCCCACGCCGGCCGGAGACGGCGCTGCGCCAGCCCGGGAACTCCTTCGGTTTCGCCGGTTCCTCGCCGCGGGGGTCCAGGACGAGACCTCGGGCGGGGTCTTCGACCTGAACCAGGTCGATCGCCTGATCGACCGCGCAACGGGGCAGCCTGTCGGCCAGTTGCGTGCTTCGGGGCACGCCCCCAATCGAACGGAGATCGTCCCGGGTGCGCCGACGATTCGCTTCCAGCCGCCGTCGTCTGCGAGCGACCATGGGCGGAGCCTGCTGGTTGTCGGCATTTCCTGCCTTGTCGTTGGCGCGGCCATCGCGATCCGGCGCCGACTCCATGCCGAAAGAAGCTGAAGTTCGATGCGCGTTCGTCGCTGGCGAATCCCGATCGACCACGCCCAGCTCGGCGGCACAGCAACGACGGTCGCCGTCGTCCCGCTGGGCCTGGTCTGGACATTCAGCGGTCTGCTGAAGTTCCTGGATCTTAGTGCATTCGAGTCGGTCGTCCTGGCTCACGGCGTCATCGGCAAACCCCGGCGGGAACTCCTTTGGCTGGTGCCGCTCATCGAGATGAGTGTCGGTTGGCTCCTGGCCTGCTACGGCGGCTCGCGAGTCCACGGTCGGACCGGCTGGGCAATCAGCGCCACGTCGGTCGTGCTGCTCGGTGGACTGACGGCGTACATTCTGATGGTGCCGCGAGCGGTGCTTCAAGCGGCGGGGTGCGGGTGCCATGGATCGATCGGCGCGGCGCTTACCGAGGCGCTACCCGCGGACATCCGTTTGACCCTGCTCTGCACGAACGCCGCCCTGGCGGCGCTCCATTGGCCGCTTCTGCGAATTCCGCGTGAGCCGACAACCGCCCCCGAGTCGGCGAGCACAACCTGAAGAGCGGCTCGCGGATGCGACGTTCCAAACCGATCGCACCATATTGCCATCGACCGCAAGACAACGCCGGTGCTGCTGGCCCCGGCGATAAACGAGGCCATGTGGTCCCAGCCGGCGACGCAGCGCAACGTGCGCACGTTGACGCAAGACGGGTACGCCTTCGTCGGGCCCGCGCACGGCTGGCAGGCCTGCCGCGCCGTGGGCCCCGGGCGCATGAGCGAGCCGGAGGAAATCCTGGCCAGCGCGGCGGCGCTGGTGGATGAGCGGTCGGCACAGCGCTGAGCGGGAGGGTTACTTCTTGCCGCTGGAGGCGGGCGCCTTGGGCGTGGTCGTGCCCTTGGGGGCGACCGGCGCGCCGGGGCTGGCGGGGGCCTTGGCGCCGGTGCCGGTCGGGGGCGCGGGCGGAGCGGGCGGCGTCGGCGGGGTGGTGTCGCGGATGAGTTCGGGCAGGTTCATGAAGACCGGCGCCGTGGTGCGGGCCCAGGCGTCGCGCTCGGCCTTGGAGACCGACTTCCAGGTGACCTTGCCGTCGCGGGCGATGCTGGCGTTCTGCACGTCGGTCAGGCGGCCGGCCTGCCAGATCTCCTTGGTGGCGGGCTTGCCGTCCTTGGAGTACCAGATCCACTCACCCTCGGGGCGCTGGGCGCGGATGTCGCCCTCGAAGTTGGGCTTGCCGTCCTCGCGGGTGACGGTCAGCCGCTGATCGGCCAGGGCGCCGTTCTCGTAGCGCACGACCGAAGTCTTGCGGACGCGGGTTCCGTGCCGCACGAACTCGTTGCGCTCGGGCACGAAGCGGATCTGGTCGCGACCATCGACCTGGCCACCGACAATCGTGACCAGCGCGCCGCCGGCCTTGAGCTGCTCGAACTGCTGGCGGACCTGCTCCCCCGCGGCCTTGGCGGCCTGCACCTGCGCCTCGAGCTCGCGGGCCTTGGCCTCGGCGGCGTCGGCGCGGGCCTTCTCGGCCTCCATCTGGCCCTTGTAGCAGCCGGGCAGCGCGGCCAGAGCGAAGGCGAGGGGAAAAACGGCGAGCGGGCGGGGGGACATGGGAGACTCCGGGGTGTGGAGCGCGAATGTAGCGGCCGCGGATGCGGGAGTCGAGCGCCCCGCACGGATCGATCGAGAGTGCGCGAGCGTGCGAGCGGCGGCGTGCGACGGCGTACGACCGAGGAGTCAAAAACGACAACGCCCGCCCCTTGCGGGACGGGCGTTGAAGATTGCAAACAGTTGGGGGTCCGATGGCCGGCGACTTGCGGCGCCGACTGTCCCGGGCGAAAGCCCGGAACGGAGAGTGTGCTGACGAACCGGTCGTGGATCGCTCCACGGGTCC
>JAHCJH010000106.1 GCA_026126345.1 Phycisphaeraceae bacterium
GCGGCCCTTCTTCGTGATGGCGACGCAGAATCCGCTGGAGCAGGAGGGGACGTACCCGCTGCCGGAGGCGCAGCTCGACCGGTTCTTCTTCAAGATCCTTGTCGGGTACGCGGGGCGCGAGGAGATGGCGCAGATCCTCGAGCGCACGACGACGCAGCACGAGCCGGAGATTGCTCCCGTGCTGGACGCGGGACGGATCATCGAGCACCAGGCGCTGGTGCGCGACGTGGCCATCGCGCCGCACGTGCAGGACTACGCGGTGCGGGTGGTGCTCTCGACGCACCCCAAGGGCGAACTGGGCGGCGGCGAGTTTGCCACGCCCATGGTGCTCCGGTTCGTGCGCGTCGGGGCCAGCCCGCGGGCGGCGCAGGCTCTGGTGCTGGCGGGCAAGTGCCGGGCGCTGCTCGACAGTCGCCCGGCGGTGAGCGTGGCGGATATTCAGTCGGTGGCGGCCGCGGCTCTGCGGCACCGGCTGATCCTGAACTTCGAAGCCCAGGCCGAGGGCGTCACGGCCGATGCGATCGTTCGGAACATCATCGACACGCTGCCGGTGGGCGTCGACGACGCGGTGATGCGCAAGCTGGCGGGCGGCGCGGCGTGAGTCCGCCGGTTCAGCGGTCCATGCCGCGGGGCTCCCAGAAGAGCCGGTAGACGATCGCGGCGGCGACAGCGCCGACGAGCGGGCCGATGAGGTAGGCGTGGAACATGGCCCACTGGTTCCCGCAGATGGCCGGGCCGAAGGTGCGAGCCGGGTTCATGCTCGCACCGGTGATCGGGCCCGCGGCCAGAATGCAAGCGGCGACGGTCATGCCGATGGCCAGCGGGCCGAAGCCCGAACGGGCGTCGCGCTCGTCAACGGCGGTGGCAAGGAATACGAACATGAGCGCGAAGGTGAGCACGGCTTCGATGCCGATCACCTGGCCGGTGAAGCCGGCGACGGTGAACTTGCCGATGGTGGCGCCGAGCTTGGCGGCGGGAGCATTGGCGATGCTCGGCCCGAGCAGGGCTTGGAGCATGCCGGCGGCGCAGGCTGCGGCGAGCAACTGGACGGCGATGAACGCCGCGGCTCGGGCGATGGGCTGCTTGCCGGCGACGACGAGGCCGACGGCGACGGCGGGGTTGAACTGACCGCCGGAGATTTGGCCGCAGGCGGCGACGAAGACGAACAGGATCAGGCCGTGGGCCAGGGCGACGGTAACGAGAGAGGACGCGCCGCCGAGGGCGGGAACGCCCAGGATGATGGCGCCGGCGCCGAAGAAGACGAGCGCAAAGGTGCCGAGGAATTCGGCGACGCAGCCTGAGATGAGTCGGCTCATGGGTCGGGCTCCCCTGGGGCGGCGGGGAGTGTTGCGACCCCAAGGGCTAGACGCAAGCGGCGCGCCCTGGTGAGGACGGTGCGGGGGCGGGCTCGACGACCAGGCGGCTGGTCCAGCCGCCGTGGGGGTTGAGGCGGACGCCGTGGGCCGCGTAATCGGCCAGCCAGATGGAGCCGTCGACCAGGTAGGCGAAGGCGTGCTCGCCGCCGGGCACCTCGACGGTGGCGGACCACCATCCGGGATGCTCGCGTGCCAGGGCGATGGGGCCGGCGCGCCACTGCGTAAAATCGGCGAGCAGGTCGACCCGTGCGGCGTGCGGAAGGAAGATGCGGAACGTGACAGTGCCGTTGGCGTTGGTGACGATCATGGTCCGCTCCCGCGGTGGGGCGTGCGTGCCGCGGGCGCGGCGCGGGCCCGCCCTTTCCGGGTTATCGGAGAACCCGGGGCGGCACTTGCGTGCGGTGGCAGCGTTGATGTCGATCGTGTGTGCTCTCAGTGCTGGCGCGGCACAGCCGGCGGCGTGGTCGGCCGTGGAGTCGCGCGTGTACATCGTCGCGGGGCAGCGGACCGTGGTGATCCCGCTGGCGGCCGAGGGGCTATCGCGGGGCGGCCCGGTGCGGCTGGACGGGCTCGCGGAACCGGCGAACATCGTGTGGTTCAGGATCGACGACGATCCGGCCGCGGGGGGCGAGCCGGCGTGGTCGGGCCGGACGGGACGGTGGGCTGTCGCGGCGGAGCGATCGGGCGAGGGGTTCTGGGCTCTGGTGATCGACGTGGCGTCGCTGGGGCGGGGCGCGAGCGTGCAGGGGCCGGGTGGGCCGTTGCCGCTGGTGTGGATCGACGGCCAGATCGAGCGGGGCGAGGCGGTGATCGCAGTGGCGGCGCGGCAGGCGGTCGGGCGGGGCCAGGCGGCGTCGCTGCGGGCGATGGTGGAGCCCGCGTCGCGCTGGCCGACCGAGCGGTGGCGGGCCGGCGCGCTGCTGCGGGCGATCGACGAGCGCGCGGGCAACGGGGCGGGCGTGGTGCGAAGCGTGCGGGGACTTGAGGACGCCGCCGAAGCGCTGGCGCGGCAGGTGGAACTGCGGTGGCAGGTGGCGCTGGGGCGGCTGGCGCAGGAAGATGAAGCGCTGGCGCTGCGGCTGGCGTCGAGGCTGCTGGCGGTGGTGGACTTCGGGGAGGTGGCGGCCCCGGCGTGGCCGGGGGAGAACGCGGGGATCGGGCTGTTGCTGGATGCGCTGCTGGACCCCGGCCAGCGAGGAGTGGACCTGGCGGTGCGCGTGGAGGCGTTCCTGGCGCGGACGGGCGATCCGGTGGTGTGGGTGATCGACGACGCCCCGGCGGATGGGGCGCTGGTCGGCGTGGCTGTGATTGATCCGGGGCGGGACTCGGCGGACTTCGGTTCGGCCGACGGCGTGGTGCGGCCGGGCGTCGGTCGCGCGGCCGAGGCTCTGGTGAGGCCGATGGCGAGCGGCCCGGCGGCGGCGCGGTTCGCCGAGGTGCCGTACCGCACGCCCGCAGCACGATATCGATTGCATCGGCAGGCAACGCGCTGGCAGTGCGGCCACCAGGACTGAACCTGGGCCCGCTGCTGCGGAGTGGACGATGAGCGCGTCTGGACGGCGGGAACACCGCAGGTGCCGCAGCACTGGGTGCCGGTAGCCGGCGCGTGGACCACACGGGCACGATTGCTGCGCCCTGGCGCGAGGGCGGGCGCGCGGCAGGTGGGTGCTTTACGTTGAGTGTGACGGCGGACAGGAGGCCGCGGCGGCCGGTTCGGGGGCGGACACGGTGACGGTGTGGCTTGGAGAACGGGGTCGGGGCGGCCGGGTGACGGTGGGGGCGGATGGAACAGTGAAGTCGGATGGCGTTGCCGGTGGCGTGCGTGCCACGGCGGCGCCCGGCGCGGGTGAGGCGGACGGGAGTTGGACCGCGTGGGTCGTGCTGGGCGAGCGGCCGGCGGGATCGGACGGAACGCTGCGGCTGGCGATCGAACGGCGGGATGGGCGCGGCGTGCGGTCGAGCTTCCCTCGGCCGGTGCTTCCGTGGCAGCGCGAGCCGGGCCGGCTGCGGGTGGACCTGACGGCCTGGGGCATGTGAGCGGCGGGCCGGGCGGTCAGTCGGGCACGGGGGTGCCGGGCGGCAGGTCGAGCCGGTCCACGAGCCAGGCGTGAACGTCGGTGTTGTCGAGCATGGGCGGCAGGGTCTCGGCGCCTGGTCCAAGGGCGAACAGGTCGACGTGATCGGCGGAGTGGTTGGGGCTGATGAACGCGACGCCGAACGCGTTGGCAAGGATGCTGCCCATCACGGTGACGACGCTGTTGCGTGCGGTGAAGGGATCGACCTGGGTTCCGGCGAGATGCGCCGCCAGGACGCCGAGGTGGCCGGATTCGAGGGCGACGCCCGTGGCCTCGGTGATGAGCGAGCCGAGCAATTCGGCCTTGGCCTGCGGTGTTGGGCGCGCGGGCTCGGCGTTGTAGCGGTCCTGCACCCACTCGAAGGAATGGCGGGCCTTGGCCAGGCGCTTCATCGATGTGAGGCCGTGTTTTCCGTAGAACGTCAGGCCTGGATTGGCTGTGGCGTGGTCGGTGGTGGCGACCAGCAGCGTGTCGGCGCGGCCGAGGGCGAATTCGGCGGCGACCGCAAGCGCCTCGTCGAGCGCGAGCTGATCGTGCAGGAGCGAGCAGGCGTCGTTGGCGTGGGCGGCGTGGTCGACCCGCCCGCCCTCGATCTGGAGCACGAAGCCGCCGGGCGCCGATTGCAGCCGCGCCAGGGCGGCGCGGGTCATCTCCGCCAGCGTGGGCACGGTGTCGGGCCGGTCGAGGGCCATGGGACAGTGCTTGGCGGCGAAGGTGCCGACCAGTCTCGGGGTGGCGCGGGTGTCGGCCAGCAGCGCTGCGCGGTCGGTGATGAACGAAACGCCCGGATTCGCCGCGGGAGCGCCGGACGGCAGGTAGGCCGAGCCGCCGCCGAGCGCCACATCCACGGAGCGTTCGAGGAGCTGTCGGGCGATGTCCTGCTCTTCGGCGCGGGCCGTGACGTTGGCGTAGAAGCCGCCGGGCGTGGCGTGGGTGATTGTCGTGGTTGTGGCGAAACCGGCGGCCCGTCCGGATTGGCGGGCGCGGATGAACAGCGGGCACGGGCGCGAGCCGTCGGGGGGACGGCAGAGCGCACCGTTGGCGTGCTTGACGCCGACGCTCCAGGCGCTGCTGGCGGCGGCGGAGTCGGTAACGAGCGAGTCGGCCGAGTGGGTGCTGACCTGGGCGCGCCGAGCCTCGCGCCGGCCGGAAAGGCGGGACCAGTGCGAGGGGCGGCCGACGACGTGCCGGCTGTACAGGTCCGCCAGCGCCAACGCGCCGTTGCTCATGCCGTCGCTGACAACGAAGATGAGGTTCCGCACCGGCGAGCCGACCCGACGGACCGCGCCGGGGGCGCCGGCCAATGTCGGGCGGACGCCCAACGCGGCGCCCGCTATCGCGGCCGAAGCGGCGGCCAATGCCGCTCGGCGCGACAAGCGAAAACCGGAGGAAGCGGCGGCGTCGGCAGGGTCGGAGAGCATCCGGAGTGGTTCCGCGGCCGGGCACAACGCACCCGGGCGAGAAGTCTAGAACCGGATCGTTCCGCGCAGCCCGATCATGGGGGCAAGGTCGGCTTCCTGACGGCCGATGCGGGCGCCGGTGCTGTCGTCGAACGTGAACCGCTGCCAGGCGAGGAAGCCGCCTTCGAGGCGCACGTCGATGTCCTTGGTCGGACGGAAGACGACGCCGACGCCGATCGGGATGCGCTGGTCGCGGGCCACGCCGTCGGGCAGCGGGCCGGAGTCGTCGAGACGAAACTCGCGGGATTCATAGAGACCGAACACGACGACGGACCAGACGTCGGCGATCTTCGCGGTGAGTTCGAGACCCAGGCCGCGGGACTCGAGAGTCACTTCGGGCGTGATCTGCCAGCGAAGACCGAGCAGGGGGTAAACGACCCAATCGTCCTCCAGGCGGGATGAGGCGATCACGCCGAACGTGAGTGTGAAGTTCTCGTTGAACTTGTATCGGGCGCCGACGATGGCCCCGCCGGTGAAGGACTGGCCGATGTCCGCGCCGTTCTCGAAGCTGAAGTTCAGCAGGCCGCCGACGAGCACGCCCCAGCGTTCGTCGATCTGGTAGCCGATCGTGGGAGCGAGTTGAAGGCGCGTGGCGTCGCCGAGCGGGTCACCGGTTCCGGGCACGAGCGTGGAGTTGCGGAACTGGTACCAGGACTCCTCGAGCCCCAGGTCCAGGCCGAAGCGCCACTTGGAGTCGGGCACATAGCCGGCGGAGAATTCGAAACCGGCACGCCCCACCTGCACGTCGCCGGTGTTGTTGCGGAAGTCGGATCGGAAGTCCCACCGCCCGCTCAGGTCGAGGCGGAAGCGCCATTCGTTGGGAGAATCGGGGTCGATGGGCCGGCCCTGGGGCGTCGGCGCGGGGCCCCCGGCGGGCGGTTGTGCGACGCACAGCGAAGCGGCCAGAAGCGGAACGAGCGCGGCGACGGATCGGTGCATGGTGGGAGTTTCCTTGGTGCGCCCCGGGAGCCTACCGGCTCACGGCCGCATCTGCCAGGCGAACAGGAACCACTCGATGCTGAGCAGCACCAGAGCGGCGGTGACGAACCAGGCCCAGATCTCACGCGGGGCGCCGCCGGCGGCACCGGTGGAGGCCCGGGAGATGCCTGAAATGGTGACGGTATCGCTGGTGCGAGCGAGACTCTCGAAATCGTCGGTCAGGTTCACGGCAATCTGCCCGACGGCCTGGGCCCCCTGCACGGTGTAGACGCCGGCGCGGCTGATCACGCCGAGCGGCAACGGCTCGGCGTCGGGCGCGGCGGCCTGCGCCGGCGCTTCGGCGCGGGCGACGACGGCGCTGGAACCGGAGATCTCGATGGCTCGAGCGCCGGCGGCGGGACGCAGTGATACAGGTTCGGTGGTGCTGAACGCCCGGCCTGCCTGGGCGTCGCCACGGAGGGTGAGATAGTCGATCGCGTTGGCGATGAAAAGCGGGAATGAGTAGTGGGGGCCCCAGTTGGAGCGCTCGAGGTCGAAGGCGATGACGAGCCGGCGCACGCCACGGTCCTGAACCAGAGCGATCAGCGGTCCGGCCGGGCCGTCGGCCAGGGAGAGAGCGCCGGATTCCGGCAGCGTGAGGCGCAGGGGCGGGTCGATGAGGATCGTCTCAAGGCCGGCGTAGCGCATGGCCGGGTGGTTGCGCTGCCAGCCGGTGAAGCGAGCGGGTGGGACCTGCGATGGTGCGGGGGAAACAGAAAAACCGGCGGCCGGAAGTCCGGCGCCGATGCTCAGGGTGGGAACGGGCGGGCGGGCGTTGGGTGTGACGCGATCGAAGATGATGAGGTCGGCGTCGGCGGGCATGGGGGCCGAGCCGGGCAAGACCACCAGCGCGGCCGGCTCGAGCGCCCGCAGCGCGCCGAGCAGGAACGGGTCGGCGTCGGCCCCATCGGACCCGGGGGCGACCACGGCGATGCGCGGGCGCGACGCGGCCTGCAGAACGACGGCGGCGGCATCGTCGGCGCGGAGCACATCGCCCACGGCGCCGGAGATGGAAACGGTCAGCGTGCCACCCTCGGTCGTCGCGAGATCGAAGGGCACGGCCGCGGTCGCGGCGGCGTCGCCGGGCGCGGGCCGGAGTGTGCGGACGGCCGAGCCGACCGGTGCGCCGTCGAGGCGCCACTCCAGGCGAACCTGGCGGGCTTCGGGGTGACCGCCTTGAATCTGCGCGAACACGCGGACGGTGGCGGGATCTTCGAAGTCGCGCCGGGCGGCCAGGCGGGTGACGGCCAGGTTCTCCACCGGCGTGCCGGGGTTGGGGCCGACGCGCACGAGGCGGATATCCAGCGAGCCGAAGCGGCCCTCGACGGGAGCGATGTTCCCGTCGGTGAGCAGGAAAACGGTCGGCGCCTGCGGATCGCTCGATTCATCGGCGGGCGTCTCGGCGATGCTGGCGACGACGGACAGAGCCGCGGCGAGGTCGGCGGGCTGATCGGTGGCGCGGGCGGCGTCGATGGCCTCATCGACGGCGGCGCGGCTGGTGGACAGCGGACAGAGGATCTGGGGCGAAGCGGCGAACGCGACCACCATGACGCGGGCGCTGCCGGAGGCCATGGCGTTGGCGGCCAGGCGGCGGGCCTTGGCTCGGGCCTCGTCGAGGCGCGAGGGGGGCAGGGGCGAGGGGAGAGCGGCGGGGTCGCGCTCGGCGCCGTCGAGCGCGGACATGCTGGCGGAGCAATCGATCAGCAGGACAATGCGCTGGCGCACGGGGCCGGACATGTCCAGCGCGGGGCGGCCGGCGGCGATCGCCAGGCACGCCAGGGCCAGGGCCTGCAGCAGCAGCAGCCACGATGGGCGCAGCCAGCGGAACGGAGCGTTGACCTGAAGGTCGCGCACCGCGCGCTCCCACAAGAGCGTGGAGCTGACGCGCAACGGACGGCGGCGGAGCTTCAGGAAGTAGAGCAGGACCAGAATCGGCCCGCAGATGAGCGCGGCCAGCAGGGCGCTCGCGGGTGAGAGCAGCGTCACGGGCGGGCCTTTCGAGGCGCGGGCGCGCCGGGCGCAGGCGCCGCGGCGGGCGCTGAGACTGGCGCGGGCGGCGGCGTGAGCGCGGGGCGGTAGCGTTTGGCGACGATGTACATCTCGGGCGAAACGTCGCGTGTCGCGTCGGGCTTGAAGCCCTTGCACTCGTCGAAGCTCAGGGCGGTTTCCTTGAGCAGCGCGGGGTATTGCTCGCCCTCAAAGACCTTCATCGCCAAGTGCCCGCCCGGGGCGAGCAGGGACGGGAGCAGTTCCAGCACGCGCCGGCAGAGCGCCACGGAGCGGAAGTGGTCCCCGGCGCCGGTGGTGTTGGGGGCCATGTCGCTGAGCACCACGTTGAACCGGCCGCCGGCCATGGCGCAGAGCGACTCGGCGTCGGCGGCGAAGACGTCGGCGACCAGGGTGGTGACGTTCGGGCCCAGGCCGGGCTGCACGGGCTGCAGGTCGATGCCGACGACACGCCCGCGCGGGCCGACGGCCTGCCCGGCCACCTGCAGCCAGGAGCCGGGCGCGCAGCCGAGGTCGAGCACGCGGTCGCCCGCGCGGAGCAGCCGGCGCTTCTCGTCGAGCTGCTTGAGCTTGTACGCCGAACGGGCCAGGTACCCCTCGGCCTTGGCCTTGCGGAAGTACGCATCGTGCAGTTCGCGCCGCTGCGGCATCGGTCGAGGGTACGGCGGGCGGGCGGGGCGCGGCGTCGTCTAGACTTCGGGCCCGTCGGGCGGCGCCGCCGCGCGGCGGGAAACCCCTGGAGTGCTTCATGGCCACCGTCCCCGCATCCGGCAACCGGCGCTACATCCGCGACTTCGAGGCCTCGGAGTACGTGAGCGGCCTGTTCTGCATTTCCAACGCGCAGCTCGGCCGGACCAAGAACGACAAGCCGTTTCTCAAGTGCCTCCTGCGGGACAAGACCGGCGAAGTGGCGGGGCGGATGTGGTCGATCGAGCCGGAA
>JAHCJH010000107.1 GCA_026126345.1 Phycisphaeraceae bacterium
GAACCTGGTGGCGCCGCTGCGGGCGCCGGCGGCGTGGCTGGCGCTGCGGGCCGCGGGGCGCGACCGCGCCGCGCTGGCCAAGCTGCTCAGCGAGACGGTGCCTCAGTGAATCGGGCCGGCTCACCCCGCCCCGGCCGACGGCCGATAACGTTGGCATGAGCGCCACGATTCTGCCCGAGCCCACAGGACCGAACGGCATGAGCACCGTCAACGAGATCCCGCTTTCCCGGCCGGACGTCACGCAACTGGAGATCGACGCGGTGAGCGCCGTGCTCCGCAGCGGCCGGCTGTCGATCGGCCCGGTGCAGGAGCAGTTCGAAGCGCAGGTGGGCGCGGCGTGCGACCGGCACTACGCGATCGCGTGCTCGTCCGGGACGGTGGGCCTGCACATGGCGCTGCTGGCGCTGGGCATCGGCCCGGGCGACGAGGTGATCACCACGCCGTTCAGTTTCATCGCGTCGAGCAACGCGATCCTCTATGTCGGGGCCAGGCCGGTGTTCGTGGACATCTGCCCCCGGAGCCTGAACATGGACCCGGCGCGGGTGGAGGCGGCGATCACGCCCCGCACCAGGGCGATCCTGGCGGTGGAGACGTTCGGTAACCCCGAGCACATGGACGCCTACGCGTCGATCGCGGCGAGGCACGAGATCCCGCTGATCGAGGACTGCTGCGAGGCCCTGGGGTGCTCGCACAAGGGCCGGCCGTGCGGGTCGTTCGGTCGGGTGGGCGTGTTCGGCTTCTACCCCAACAAGCAGATCACCACCGGCGAGGGGGGCATGATCGTCACCGACGACAAGCGCCTGGCCGACCTGTGCCGCAGCCTGCGCAGCCAGGGCCGTCCGGTGCCGGCAACGCC
The DNA here is from genome assembly GCA_026126345.1 of Phycisphaeraceae bacterium. GTDB lineage: Bacteria > Planctomycetota > Phycisphaerae > Phycisphaerales > UBA1924 > JAHCJH01. The sequence goes on from JAHCJH010000107.1 coordinate 857, forward strand.
CACGGGCATGGGCTCGGCCTCGGCCTCGGCCGCCGTGGGCATGGGCGGCGCGGGCGTCGCGGCCAGCGGCGCCGGCGGGGCCGGCACGGGTTCGTGGCTCCTGCACGAGCGCCTGGGGTACAACTACCGGCTGTCGGAGGTGCACGCGGCCCTGGGCGTGGTCCAGATGAAGCGGCTGCCGGAGATCATCGCCAAGCGGCAGAAGGTGGCCCGCGCGTACATGGAGCGGCTGATGACGCACGGCGAGATCGTGCTGCCGTCCATCTCGCCACAGAGCGTCATGTCGTGGTTCGTGTTCGTGGTGCGGCTGGCCAGCAGCTACACCCGCGAGGAGCGCGACCGGGTGATCGCCGGCATGCGCCGGCACGAGGTGGGCGCGGGCGACTACTTCCCCTGCATCCACCTGCAGCCGTTCTACCGCGAGCGCTTCGGCCACGCCCCGGGGGATTTTCCGATCGCCGAATCGGTGAGCCAGCGGACCATCGCCCTGCCGTTCTACAACGACCTGCGCGAACGCGACATCGACATGGTCTGCCAGACGCTGGACCTGATGATCCGGCGCGAGAACCTCAGCCGGAAGTGAACTCCCGCCGTCGCGCCGACCGAGCAGCCACCGAACCGGGCGATTTCCGTGCGTCTTTCCTCGGGGTTCCCGGGGCTCCGGGGTCGGGCCGGCCCGGCGGGCTTGTCCGGGACCCGCGGGGTGCGAACAATCTCCGCCCGGGTCGGACTGTGTCCGGACCGGACCTTCGACCGGAGTTTCCCATGCCCTACGTCTGCGCGTTCACCGGCAAGAAGTCCTCGTTCGGCAAGCAGCGGACCTACCGCGGCCAGAAGATCGTCAAGGGCGGCTTCGGCCTCAAGCCCACGGGCATCACCCGGCGCAAGTTCCGCCCCAACCTGCAGACCGTGACCGCCGTGGTTGACGGTGTGCCGACGCGCGTCAAGGCGTCCACCAAGGCCATCAAGGCCGGCCTGGTCGTCAAGCCGCTGCGCCGGCGCGACGGCTACACCCGCCAGCAGAAGGCCGGCGCCAAGGCCTGAGGCCAGCCCGGTTGCCCGGCCCGTTCCTCTCGAATCACCCAGACATGAAACGAGGCCCCGGCGGGTTGCCGGGGCCTCGGTGTTTGTGCGGGCACTGACCGATCGATCGGTCGCTTACTTGTCCGCCGGGTCGAGCCCCATGCCGCTGCGGTTGGGGCTCTTGGGGCGTGCCGGGGGCACGTGCGGACGGGTGCGGATCTCCTCGAGCATGTGGGCGATCGCGGCGTCGAGCTGCGGGTCGCCGCCCTTGAGCATGAGGCCCGGGTCATCGATCACGACCATGTCCGGGTCCACGCCGTGCCCTTCGACGCCCCAGGTGCCGTCGGTCTCGTAGAAGCCGAAGGTCGGCACGCTGATGGCGCCGCCGTCGATCAGGCCCGGGTTGCCGCTGATGCCGACCAGGCCGCCCCAGGTGCGGGTGCCGATGACCTTGCCGACCTTGTTGTGCTTGAACAGCCAGGGGAACATGTCTCCGCCCGAGCCGGCCAGGCCGTTGACCAGCATGCACTTGGGGCCGAAGTGGCCGTCGGGCGGCCAGGTCCAGTCGGTGCCGCTGCGCTTGGCCCAGTAGTTGGTCACCTTGCGGTCGAGCATCTCGATGAACCGCGTGGGGATCTGCCCGCCGCCGTTCCAGCGTTCGTCGATGATGAGCCCCTCGTGCCCGCGCTGGCCGACGAACTGGCGGTAGAGGTCGTTCTGACCGTCGATGCCGGTGTTGGGCACGTAGATGTAGCCGATCTTGCCGCCGGACTTCTCCTCCACGTACTTGCGGTTGCGCTCGATCCAGGCGCGGTAGCGCAGGCCGACCTCGCTGGAGATCGGACGCACCAGGATGTCGCGTGCCGCCCCGTCGATCACCGGCTTGGTGCTCACGGTGATGAGCGTCGGCTTGTCGGCCAGGCCGATGAACGCGGCCCAGGGGTCCCGGGCGGTGTCGATGGGCACCCCGTTGACGGCCAGCAGGTAGTCGCCGACGACGACGGGCTTCTTCTCGCCCGGGGTGTCCAGCGGGCTACGGGCGTCGAGGTCCCACGCGGCGCCGCGGTGGATGGCGGTGATGCGGTAGGCGGCGCCCTGGGGCGTCTTGTCCAGGGCGTAGTCGCAGCCGAGCAGGCCGACGCCGACGGCCGGGCCCGGCGATTCCACGTCGCCAGGGCTGGTGATGTAGGCGTGGCCGATGTTCAGTTCGCTGACCATTTCGGCCTGCAGGTAGGCGACGTCCTCGCGGTTGGCGCAGTCATCGAGCATGGCTATGTAGTGGTCGCGGACCTTGGCCCAGTCCACGCCGTGCATGGTCGGCTCGTAGAAGAAGTCGCGCTGCAGGCGCCACGTGTCCGTGAGGATCTGCCGCCACTCCTCGCGGGGGTTGACGGTGGTGCGCATGGGCGAGGTGGGCACGGCCTGGGCCTTGCCGCCGCCCGGCGCCGCATCGTAAATCGTCAGGGACGAGCCGCGCTGCACGAGGATCTTCCTGGCGGCGGCGGCGAGTTCGTACCCGCCGGCGCCGGCGATCACGGTCTTCTCGTCGCGAGCCTCGTCCTTGGGGTCGAAGAGCTTGATGCCGGCGGCGTCGCCGCTGCCGCGCGAGCCGGCGCGGATGTACAGCAGCTTGCCGTCGTCCAGCGCCGACAGGCCGCCGAACTGACCCGGGGGCACGGGGATCTGGATGGCGCGGGCCTCCAGGCCCTCGAAGTCAATCTTGAGTTCCTTCGGCTTCTTCGGATCGTCCTTCTTGGGTTCGTCCTTCTTGGGTTCGTCGGGCTTGGCGTCGTCCTTGGGCTGAGCCCGGCCGTTGCGCTTGGCGCTCCACGTGCCGTTCTCGTCATTGACCTTCCAGGTGCCGGTGATGTCCTGCCCGCGGACGGTCGCCTCGAGAGTGACCGCGGCGTCGTTGACCATGCCCGAAAGCGCGAGCTTCCCGGTGGCCTTGTCGAACGTGCCCGTGAACTCGGCTCGACCGACGGCCGAGACGAAGGTGGCGCTCACGGTCCCGTCGGCCGCGAGCCGCACGGTGAAGGTGAAGGGCATCCCCTCGGGCGGCATCGTGCCGCCGGTGGCCTTGCCCGCCCAGGAACCCGACAGCCCGTCGTCGGGCGTGCCGGGCGTGGGGGGCGCATCGTCCTTCTTCTCGCCGGGCTTGTCGGCGGGCTTGGCGTCGGGCTTCTTGTCTTCCTTCTTCTCGTCCTTCTTGAGTTCCTCTTCGTCGGTCTTGGGCGCGAAGGGGCTCTTGACGTCCGTCCGAAGGGGCGCCATGGCCAGCACGTCGGTGTTGTTGTAGATCCAGGTGGTGTCCAGGTCGCCGTACATGGCCGACGAGAACGACCGGTTGCTGCTGAAGAAGAGCCACTCGCCCTTGGGGTCGATCGCGGGCGAACCGGAGTTGAACATCGGGTCGGTGACGCGGGTCTTCTCCCCGGTCTTGACGTTGTAGAACCAGATGCACCCGTTGCGGCTGCGCTCGTCGGTCCGCTCGTAGGCCAGCCAGGCCGAATCGGCCGACCACGAGACCGAGGGCCGGCCGCTGTGCGGGTCGGTGTCGATGGTCTTGACCTCGGCGCTCACGGCGCCGTCCTTGACGGTCAGCGTCGCCATCTGCAGCTTGCCGCCCTCTTCGACCCACGTCACGTGCTTGCTGTCGGGCGACCAGCGACCCATGTAGCGGAAGCCGGGGCCCAGATTCGTCAGCTTCACGGGCTGGGACTTTGGCGTGCCGCTCGGCTCTTCGGCGGGCTCGTCCTTGCCCGGCTGGTCCTTCTTGGGCTCATCCTTCCTGGCGTCGGCCTTGTCGTCCTTCTTCTCCTCCGGCGGCTTGGCGTCGCTGGGGCGAACCCACAGTTCGTACTCGCCGCTCTCGTCGCTGAAGTACGCGATCCACCGGCCGTCGGGCGACCAGGCCGGGTCGCGCTCGAACACGCCGCTGCTGCGCGTCAGCTGCCGCACCACGCCCTCCTTGGCCGGCAGCGACCACAGGTCGCCCCGGGCCTCGGCCACCACGCGGCGCGCGTTCGGCGAGATCGTGCTGTTGGAGATGCCGCGCGACACGTCCTCCGGGCGCGGCTTGATCGTGGGTCGCGCCCCGGGGATGGTCACGGTGACCTGCGTGCTGCGCTTGGTCGCCAGGTCCAGGAGCATGAGCCTGGCGCCGAGCTGGAAGACGATCTCGCCCTGACCGCCGGCGCCGGGGCCCATGCTCGGCCAGCGCACATCGTCGTCGGCGAAGGTGGTGACCTGCGTGCGCCGGCCGCTGGCGGTGTCGAAGGCCCAGATGTTCAGCCGGTGCTCGGGGCCGTTGTCCGAGAGGTAGTACACGGTGCCGGCGTCACGCCCGCGTCCCCACATCGGCAGGGTGTCGGTGCCTTCCCAGTCGGTGATCTGGCGGCTCTGGCCGGTGGAGAGGTTGAGCAGCCAGACGTCGGTGGCCATGCCGCCGCGGTAGCGTTTCCAGGTGCGGGTGTCGGTGGAGTGGGGGGTGTAGGCGACGGACTGCCCGTCGGGGCTGATCGAACCGAAGCCGCCGTAGGGCATCGGGAGCTTCTCAGGCAAGCCGCCCTCGGGCGCGACGCTGAAGAGCTGGGTCTGGCGGGCCAGGCCGGCCAGGCCGTTGGTCAGGAACAGCAGCCGTCCGTTGGGCGACCACTCGCAGAGCGACTCGTTGCCCGGGTGGTGCGTCACGCGCTGGGGAATGCCGCCGGAGACCGGCACGGTGTAGATGTCGCGGTTGCCCTCGTAGTTGCCGATGAACGCGAGCGTGGCGCCTTCGGGGCTGAAGCGCGGGAAGCTGCTCTGGCCCGGGGGGCTGGCCAGGGGCGTCGCCGTGCCGCCGGCGCGCGGGGCCAGCCAGATCTGATTGGCGTACACGAACGCGACGTGCGTGGCGCTCACCGCCGGGTAGCGCAGCATCACCGCCGTGGGCTGCACGCCGCCGGGCTGCGACGCCTCGGCCGGCGCCCGTTCGACGTTCAGGGCCGGGGCGGCGGCCGGGAGCGACAGCGGCGCGCCGGCCAGAAGCAGCAGCGCGCACACACGGCCAATCAGCGGTTGAGTCACGAGGCGGTCTCCGATAGAGGGAATCACACCGGCCGGAGGATACGTTGGCATCGCCCCGGATGCGGTTTCACGGTCCGTCGCCCAGTCGGTGGCCGTTGGGGGTGGTCAATCGATCCGCAGCACGCGCCCGGGCTCTGCGGGCAGCACGCACGAGTGGTCGGTGCCCGCGGCGGCCAGCAGCCGCTGCATCGGCTGGTCAACCGGCTCGTCGCTGAGACGGAACGTCGAGTGGTGCACCGGCAGCAGGTACCGCCCCGGCAGCGAGGAGAACATGCGCCACACCTGCTCGGGGTTGGCGTGCGCCTCGATCCAGGGGTCGTACGCGCCGATGCCGAAGATCGCCAGGTCCACCAGCCCGAGGTTGTCGAACCGATCCGTCAGGGCCGTGTCGCCGGCGAACAGCACCCGCCGCCGCTGGCCCCCGGTCTGCTCGATCAGGTAGGCGTTGAAGCGGCGGTGACGGTCCCAGGCCGCCCGCGCGCCCCAGTGGCGCGGGCGCATCGCTCCCAGGTGCAGCGGTCCGAACTCGGCGCCCTTGTCCCAGTCCACCTCCAGCACCCCGCCGAAGCCGCGGGGCACCAGGCGCGACACCCGGCGCGGCGTGACGACGGTCGTTCGCTCGTCGCGCAGGGCCTTGAGCGTGGGGCGGTCGAGGTGGTCGAAGTGCGCGTGGCTCAGCAGGATCAGGTCGATCGGCGGCAGGTCGCGCGGGCGCACCGGCGGCGGGGCGAGGCGCGGCGGGCCGATCGTCACCGGGCCGACGCGCACGCCGATGCGCCGCGACAGCACCGGGTCGGTCAGGATGGTCCGGCCCGCCAGCCGCAGCAGCACCGAGCAGTGGCCGAGCCACGCGGCGTGCACGGCCGAATGGTCGGTGCAGGCCGATCGCCAGCCCTGGCGCAGGGCCTCGGCTCGAAGTTCGGCGTCGTGGTGGTGCGCATCGGCGGGGCGCACGAAGTCGCGCGAGTAGCGGTTGAAGCCCGACCGCACGAGCGACAGGGCCCGGCGGCTGCGCGCGATGGCCTGCTGCGCCATGCTGCCGGTACGTGCGGGGTGGTGCGGGCGTTCGCTCATCGGCCCGATCGTCCTTGGTCGCGGGGGCGGGCAATGGTTGGCGCTGCCCGCGGGCCGGGGCGGGACGGCGGCGGACCGACGCGGACTGGCGGCATCGCGGGCGCGGATGGGAGGTCGGCAGCGCGTTCGACCGGCTCGGCGGCGACGCCCAACGCCGCCAGGCGCGCGCGCAGCACGGTCAGCAGCGTTCGCGGCTCCAGCCCCGCGGGGTTGTCGGGCCGGTAGTACACCTCGGCGGGCTGGTCGGGTGAGGCGGACGGCAGCAGCGTCGCCTTGCCCGGCGCCCCGGTGAACCGCTCGACCGTCGCGGGCCCATCGGCGGTGCGGAGGATGACATCGCGCTCGCGGACGAAGATCGACCGCACGCCGACGAGCCGGGCGCCGACGCGGACGGCCGCCAGGCCGATGAGCCGCTGCACGGGGTCGGGCAGCGGCCCGTAGGCGTTGGCCAGGTCGCGCTCGACGCGGGCGAGTTCCTCGGCGGTCTCGGCGACGGCCAGGCGGCGGTAGGCCTCAAGGCGTCTGCGGTCGCTGGGGATGTAGGCCTTGGGGATGACCGCACGCACGCCGATCTCGACGCTGGTCTCGCTCGGGGCGGCGGTGGCCTCGTTGCGGAGCTGCTTGACGGCGCGGTCCAGCAGCCGGCAGTACATGTCGTACCCGACGGCGGCGATGTGCCCGCTCTGCTCAGCGCCCAGCAGGTTGCCGGCGCCGCGGATCTCCAGGTCCCGCATCGCGATCTTGAACCCGGCGCCGAGCATCGAGAACTGCTCGATGGCCAGAAGGCGCTGGCGGGCGTTCTCCTTCAGGGGCCGGCGCTCGGGCAGCAGCAGGTAGCAGTAGGCCCGCTGGCTGGAGCGGCCGACGCGCCCGCGCAGCTGGTGCAGGTCGGCCAGGCCGAAGCGGTCGGCGTCGGCGATGATCATGGTGTTGGCGGTCGGGATGTCGATGCCGCTCTCGATGATGGTGGTGGAGACCAGGATGTCGGCCTCGCGGCGCATGAACGCCAGCATCACCCGCTCCAGCTCGCCGTCGGCCATCTGCCCGTGCCCGACGACGATCCGCGCCTCGGGCACGAGCCGCCGCACGTCGTCGGCCACCGACAGGATGTCGTGCACCCGGTTGTGCACGTAGAACACCTGCCCCTGGCGGGCCAGCTCGCGCCGAATCACCTGCTGAAGACGCGCCGGGTTCGGCGGGGCCACCTCGGTCACCACCGCGCGCCGGTCGGTCGGCGCCGTCGCCAGCGATGAGATGTCGCGCAGCCCCAGCATCGACATGTGCAGCGTGCGTGGGATCGGCGTGGCGCTGAGCGTCAGCACGTCCACGGTCATGCGCAGCGCCAGCAGCCGCTCCTTGTGCTCCACGCCGAAGCGCTGCTCCTCGTCGATGATCACCAGCCCCAGATCCGCGAAGCGCACGTCCTTGCTCAGCAGCCGGTGCGTGCCGATGATCACGTCCACCCGGCCCGCGGCCAGTTCCACCAGCGTCGCGCGGATCTCCGCGTCGGTCTTGAACCGCGACAGCGACGCCACGCGGAACGGGTAGTCCCGGAACCGCCCGGCGAAGGTCCGCTCGTGCTGCTCGGCCAGCACGGTCGTCGGCACGAGCACCGCCGCCTGCTTGCCGTATTCGACGGCCTTGAACGCCGCGCGGATCGCCAGCTCCGTCTTGCCGTATCCGACGTCGCCGCACAGCAGGCGGTCCATCGGGCGCGGGCGCTGCATGTCGCGCTTGATCTCCGCCAGCGCCGCCAGCTGGTCCTCCGTCTCGTCGT
>JAHCJH010000108.1 GCA_026126345.1 Phycisphaeraceae bacterium
TGACGCTCGCGGCTCGATGTCCCTTGCTTTCATGCAGCGTGCCGAGAACCGTTCGAGTCGCGAGTGCCGAGTCGCGAGTCGCCAGGGAATGGCACAGGGCCGAGGGGCAGACCGAGTACTCCGTCGCTGACGCTCCGGGTTCGTTCGTTGACTGTCTTGCTCCATCCGCGTCCATCCGCGGCTGCGCCCGCACCCTGCCGCGCATCCCGCCGTACCGTTCATAGACACCGGCGTCCCCCTGGACCGCCCTCTTCCGCCCGTGCCCGCCGCCCCGAACCAACCCGTTGAGCCTTCCGGCGCACCATCGGCCGTCGGTCCGCCGCGCCGGCTGTACCACATTCACAGCACGCTTCTCCTGTACGGCTTCGTGTCGCTGCTGATCGCGGTGGGCGCGTTCACGGGGCAGAACAACCTGCTGTTCTGGTGCTTCGGGATGGCGATCGGCATGATGCTGGCGTCGGGGGTGCTCAGCGGGTATATGATGATGCGGGTTTCGGTCGAGCGGCAGCCGGTTCCCGACACGCAGGAGGGCCATCCGCTGCGCCTTCGCTACGCCGTGACGAACCGCAGCCGCTGGCTGCCGCTGTACGCGCTGACCATCCGCGAGGAGCCGCGGCCGCCGGCGCCCGCGGCCGAGCGCGAGGCCCGGGCCGAGCTCGACGCCGAGCCCGAGGCGTTCGTCGCCAGCGTCCCGGCCCGCTCGACCGTCATCGTCGAAGCCCCGTGCGCCGCCGTGGCCCGCGGGCGGATACGTCTCGATCGCTTCCAGGTCATCACGACTTTCCCGTTCGGCATCGTGCGCAAGGCCTTGCGCTACAGCCAGCCCGCCGCCGCCATCGCCCGGCCCCGCCCCATCGGCGCAACGCCCGATCCCTTCGGCCCCGCCGCCGGGCGCCTGCAGGCCGAGAGCGCCGCAGCGACCGCCCCCGCGCCGGGGCACGAGTTCATCGCCCTGCGCGAGTACCGCGAGGGCGACAGCCCCCGGCTCATCGCCTGGAAGCCGTCGGCGCGTCTGGAGGCCTCGGTCGCCGGCGGGGCGGCGGCGCTGCTGGTCCGCCAGACCAGCAGCAGCAGCCCGGGCCGCCTGCACGTCATCCTCGACCTGGCCGAGCGCTGCGGCCCCGAAGCGGCCGAACGGGCCATCGGCCTGGCGGCCGGGGCGGTGTTGCGCGCGGCCGAGCGCGGGGCGATGGTGTCGCTCACGGTGCCCGTGCACGGCATCCACACCGGCCTGCGCCCGGGCCGCCAGCACGCCCAATCGCTGCTGGGCCAGTTGGCGCTGCTGCCGCGCACCGGCCAGGGCCAGCGCCGCCCGCGCGCGGCGCGTGTGCGTCTGCGGGCCGATGAGCCGTGCCTGGTGGTGCACGACGGGGCGCCGGACGGCGGCATCGGTCCGGGGTGGGCGGTGCGCGCGTCGGGACTCGAAGGGCCGGGGCAAGCGGACGCGGCCGAACCATCGGGGGCCGCCGCATGAGCCGCGCGTGGTTCCGGCGACTGAGCGTGGCGACGGCAACGCTGTCGGCGATCTGCTTCGCGGTGGCGGACGGGCTGCCGCTGCTGGCGATGGTGGCGATCGTCGGGGGGCTGGCGGCGCTGGTGCTGTCGCACCCGGACCGCCCGCGACTGGCGCCGCGGGTGGTGCTGAACCTGCTGGTGGTGGCGGCGACGCTGATGATCGCGATGGACCTGCTGGCCGGGCGGGAGAAGGCGATCAGCATCCTGAGCCGGTACCTGGCGCTGATCCTGGTGATCAAGATGTACGACCTGTCGCGCGTGCGCGACGAGGCGCAGTTGCTGGCGCTGACGGTGTTCGTGGCCATCGGCGCCACGCTGACGGGCCAGTCGCTGCTCGTGGGCGTGCTGCTGCTGGTGATCACGCCGCTGGCGGTGGCGACGGCGGTCATGCTGCAGCTTCACGCGGGCCTGGAGCGCGTGGGCCTGCGGGCCGAGGCCGTGGGGCGCGCGGTGGGCTCGGCGCAGGCCGAGCCGCTGACGGGCACGGGCCGCACGCGGCTGGGGGCGATCGTGACGCTGGCGACGGGGTTCTCTGTGACGGTCGCGGTGGTGGTGTTCGTGGCGACGCCTCGGAACCTGGTCCACGGCATGAGCGGCTGGGGCACGGGGCGTGGCGAGGCGGTGACGGGGTTCGTCGATCAGATCCGGCTTGGGCAGGCGGGGCTGATCTCGCAGGACGACCAGCCGGTGATGGAGGTGGAGGTCTCGACCCCCGAGGACGCGACGGCGGGCACCAGCGGCGAGACGCTGTACCTGCGGGGCGCGGCGCTGGACGCGTACGACGAGCGGATGGGGATCTGGAACAGCCGCACGAGCGACACCAGCGCGCCGGGGATCGTGCAGTCCACGGTCGGGCCGGGCCGGGCGTGGCAATTCTCGGGCGCTCCGACCGGGCGGCTGATGCTCACCCAGCGCATCACCATACGCCAGGCCCGACAGGGGACCGGGCCGCTGTTCGCCGTGTACCGGCCGGTGTCGGTCACGTCCGAGCGCGACATGCGCGTGTACGTCTCGGCGCGCGACCAGACGCTGCAGCGTTCCGGCGATTCCGGCCGGCTGGTGTACGAGGTGATCTCGCTGCGCGACGGCCTGACCGACGGGCCGATCGACCCTTCCGCCGGCGTCGACCCCGGCCGCTTCGCCGCCGGGCCGGTGCACGAGCTGGCGCTGCGCATCCTCGCCGACGCCGACGTGCCCGCCGACCCCGCCGCGCGCACGCCCGCCGACACCCGACGCGCGGCCCGGGCCGTCGCCGATTACCTTCGGCGGACCTACGCGTACACGCTCGACATGACCGCCCCGCGCGAAGGGCAGGACCCGATCGACATGTTCCTGTTCGACACCCGGCGCGGGCACTGCGAGTACTTCGCCAGCGCCATGGCCATGCTCCTGCGTGCCGTGGGCGTGCCCACGCGCGTGATCACCGGCTACGCCGCCGGCGAGTACAACGCCATCGCGCGCCGGTACACCGTCCGCGCCAGCGATGCGCACGCCTGGGTCGAGGTCCGCACCCGTGAAGACCGCTGGGAGACCTTCGACCCCACGCCGCCGTCCGAACTGAACTTCGCGCGGCGCGGCGGCGGCGGCCTGCTCGGCTGGCTGCGGCAGATCTACGAGGCCCTGGAGTTCTCCTGGATCGACAACGTCGTCACGTTCGACCAGAACAAGCGCGAGGGGCTGCTGGAGTCGGCCCTGGGGCTCAACACGGGGTCGACGTCGCTCGGCGGCGTGCGCGAGAAGATCAGCAGCTGGATGCGGTCGATCGGCGACCTGTTGCCGCGCGAGGGGCTGCTGGCGGTCGCCTCGCGCCTGCTGATCGCGACGGGCGTGGCGTTGGTGCTGTACGGCGTGTACCGACTGGCCCGCCGGCTGCTGTCGGGGTTGATCGGGCGCTGGCTGGGGGCGCGCCGGGCCCGCGACGCCGGACCGCCCGTCACGGACGAGACACGGTTCTACCGCGGGCTGCTCGACGCCCTGGCGCAGGCGGGCGCTCCCTGGGCCAAGCCGATGACGACCCCCCCGCTGCTTCACGCCGAGTCGCTGCGAGCGCTGCCGGGCGGTGAACTCGCCGGCGCGATCGTGGCCGAGCTTTCCGAGCGCTACTACGCGGCGCGCTTCGGCGGCCGCGCGATCGGCCCCGACGAGCAGGCAGCGATCGCCGCGCGCCTGGCGGAGCTGCGCGAGACTCTCGCCCCGTCGAACGTCCGCTAATGCCCCCGTGGCATCGCGGCTCCGCCGGTCAGCGTTACACCCCGAACCGCCACCGCCCGCCCCACGAGCCTTCGACTCAGCCCCCTCCCCGCGCCCGCCGATCCTCCCGGCAACGGGCACGCCGCGCGCCGCTCGCGCACGCCCCCTGGTCCGCACAACAATCCTGGAGCACCCCGTGCCCGCCAACCGCTCCCGCACCGAGAACTGGAGGCAGTCGCTGCAGCAGGTCTACGAGCGCGGCGGCGGCCTGGAAGTGGCCATCGGTCGCCCGGCCGAGGGCTCCGGCGACCAGTCCGGCGGCGATCTGATCTTCCGCGTTCGCATCTTCGAGATCACCGACCGCGACATCGTGATCGAGTCGCCCGCCGCGGTGGGCCGGTCGATGCACCTGGGCGCGGGCGTGCCGGTGGTGGCGTCGATGACGATCGGCCAGAACCGTTGGATGTTCCGGACGGTGACGACCGGCCACCGGCTGGCGCGGCCGCCGATGGGCCCGGAGACGGCGGGCGTGGTGCTGGCGATGCCGGAGAACGTCGAGCGGTGCCCGCGCCGCCAGCACTTTCGAATCTCGACGGCCGAGCTGCGCCTGCCGACGGTCGAGTGCTGGCCGCTGCTGGATCCCGGCAGCGTCGCTCCGGCGGAGAACGCCAACCGGCTGGCGCTAATGGACGCGATGGGCGGCAAGCCGCCGGCGGGAGCGGCCGACAGTGCGCCCGTGCTTCCCGACGTCGGCCCCCGCTTCACCGGCCGCCTGGTGAACATGTCCGGCGGCGGCCTGGGGCTGCTGGTCGGGCCGGACCACAGCGCAGCGCTGAACCTCCAGCCGTTCGTCTGGATGCGCGTGGACCTGCGTCCGCACATGCCGCTGCCGCTGGCGCTCACCGCCCGGCGCGTCCACACCCACCTCGACGCCGCCCAGAACGTCTACGCCGGCTTCAGCTTCGAATTCGCCTTCAACCCGGCGCACCAGAAGTTCGTCACCGAAGTCATGACCGCCTGTGTGGACTCGATGCAGCGGGCCGGCGCCCGCGCGGCGGCCTGAGCCCGCGCGTACGATCCGCCGCCATGGCCCAGCCTTCGGACCAGCAGCCGCCGAGCGTCGCCCTGCACCTGGACGTCACGGATCTGGCCGCCTCGTGCGCCTTCTATGAACGGGCCCTGGGCTTCCGGGTCGTCCGGACCATCCGCGACGCCGCCATCTTCCCCACCCGCGAGCTTCGCAGCGCCCGGCTGCCGGCCGTGGCCCTGGTTCTGCGCGAGGGGTTCGGCAAGCGCGTCGGCGGCACCCAGCCCGGCGGCATCACCCGGGTGTGCGTCGCGGTGCCGGGGCTGGGGGGCATGATCGGCGGGTTGAAGGATGCGGTGCGCTGGGTGGGCGATCCGCCGGCCGAAGGGTCGGCCGGGCCGGTGCGTTTCATCGACCCCGACGCCTACGAGTTCGAGTTGTTCGACCCCACCGGCTGAGCGGCGAACGCCGCGGGCCGGAGGACCGTACAATGAGCCCGGACGGTCGGCGTTGGGCCGGTCGTCCGACATTCGATCCTGTCCGCCCACGGCGGCCGGGTCGTTCCAAGCGGAGGCGGCCGCGGAGCCCCGGAGCTCCGCATCCGCACCGCCCGCCCGGCGGAAGGCCGCCGGACGGATAGATCAAGCGAGACCACCGGGTGCATCAGCGGCGTTTCCGAGGGAACCAGCGAGGATGACCGGCCAAGGGCGGCGCCAGAATGAGCGGGCAGCGCGGGGCCAGTGCCCCGGCGGCGGCGCGGCGCGCCGGCGGTGACGGACCGGGCTTGATCGAGTGAACGGCTCTGCGCGTGGGCTTTTCCGGGCGTGCTTCGGCGCGCCGGAGGTGCCTGTTGCTGAACGCAATGATGCTGTCGCAGATCGATGCGCTGTCGGTCGCCATCGGGGCGGGGGCGGCGCTGGTCGTGGGCGTGCCGCTGACGATCGTGCTGATGCGGGCGCTGGCGGGCCAGCGGATCGCCCGGGCCAAGGAAGAGGCCGCGCGGATCACGTCGCAGGCCGAGACCGATGCGCGGTCGGCGGCCGAGCGGGCCCGGCTGGACGCCGAGCGCAAGATCATGGAGCGCAAGGAGCAGTTCGAGAAGCAGACCTCTGCGACGCGGGAAGAGCTGCGCGAGACCGAACGCCGGCTCAGCAAGCGCGAGGACCTGCTGGACAAGAAGCTCGAACAGGCGACGGCCAAGGAAGAGCAACTGGAGCGCGCCACCGAGACGGCGCGCCAGCGCGAAGAGCGGGCGGCGAAACTCGAGGCCGAGCGGGAGAAGGTGCTGGCCGAGCAGCGCGAGCGGCTGTCGGCGATCACCGGCATGTCGCAGGACGACGCCCGGGCCCTGTTGCTGCAGCGGGTGGAGGAGCAGAGCCGGGCCGAGATGGCCAAGGTCGGCCGCCGGGTGATCGACGAGGCCGAGGCCCACGCCAAGGAGCGGGCCCGGGAGATCACGCTCATGGCCATCCAGCGGTACGCCACCGAGCACACCAGCGAGTCGACCGTGCGGGCGGTGGCGATCCCCTCCGACGACATGAAGGGCCGGATCATCGGGCGCGAGGGGCGGAACATCCGCGCGATCGAGAAGGCCACGGGCGTTGACATCATCGTGGACGACACGCCGGGGGTGATCGTGGTGTCGTGCTTCGACAAGGTGCGGCAGGCCGTCGCGGTCGAGGCGCTCAACCGCCTGATCGCCGACGGCCGCATGCACCCCACGCGGATCGAGGAGGTGGTCGAGAAGGTCCGCTCGGAGATGACCGAACGCATCGCCAAGTTCGGGCGCGAGGCGGTGCTGGAGGTGAACCTGCGGGGCGTGCACCCCAAGGTCTCCGAGGCGATGGGCAAGCTGCACTACCGCACCAGCTACGGGCAGAACGTGCTGCGGCACTCGGTGGAGGTGGCCTTCATCAGCCAGCTCATCGCCGACCAGCTGGGCTTCGACGGCACCCTGGCGCGCCGCTGCGGCTTCCTGCACGACATCGGCAAGGCCATGGACCAGGAGCAGGAAGGCACGCACCCCAAGATCGGCATGGACTTCGCCCGCCAGTTCGGCGAGAAGGAGCCGGTGCTCAACGCCATCGGCGGCCACCACGGCGACATTCCCTCCACTTCGTTCTACACCCCCATCGTGATGGCCGCCGACGCCGTGTCGTCGGCCCGCCCCGGGGCGCGGCGGGAGAGCCTCGAGAAGTACATTCAGCGCCTGGAGCAACTGCAGGACATCGCCCTGGGGCACCAGGGCGTCAACGAGGCGTACGCCATCCAGGCGGGGCGCGAAGTGCGGGTGATGGTCGACGCCAAGCGCATCAGCGACGATGAGGCGGTCGTGGTCGCCCAGTCGATCGCCCGCAAGGTGAGCGAGGAAATGACCTTCCCCGGCGAGATCCGCGTGACGGTGCTTCGGGAAACGCGGGCGGTGGAGGTAGCCCGCTGATTGCGAACGAAACCCGAACTCCCTGGACCCGTCCGGGAACTGGACCGGTTCGTGAAGATGTGGTAGTCTTTTCCACCGGGCGAGCTGCGTTCTGCGGCCCCGGATGAGTCACACCCCGCACTCGCGGGAAAGGAGCGTCCTTGTATGCGTAACTCTTTTCAGCCTCGTGGTCGGCGTGGGGGTTTCACGCTGATCGAGCTGCTGGTGGTCATCGCGATCATCGCGCTCTTGGTCGGCATCCTGCTTCCGGCGTTGAAGGAAGCTCGTCGCGCCGCCCGCATGACGCAGTCGCTGGCGAACCTCAAGCAGTACGGCACGAGCGTCGAGTCGTACCAGTCTGAGTACCGCAGCGGCCCGATGTACGCGTTCTCGTGGACCAGCGCGCGGCCCAACCTCGACGCTGCCCTGAGCGGCATGCCGACGACGTACGCCTCGGACGTCGAAGCCGCGGCGGGCCAGGCGGTGCACATCATCCGCCGGCGTTCGGCGCCCGAGCAGCCGAACTTCCCGATCCAGGCGGCGTGGATCCCGCACGTGCTGTACACGCACCTGGTGCTGCTGGACTATCTGGCGGCGCGTCTGCCCGAGCCGATGGTGGCCAGCCCCGAGGACCGCGAACTGCTGTCGTGGCAGGCCAACCCGCTGACGCCGCCCCCGGGCGTGCTGGAGCGCCAGCCGTACTCGTCGAGCTACCAGTTCACGTCGTCGGCCTTCGGTCCGGACCGCGAGAGCGCCACCGGCCAGAGCCTGGAGCAGGGCCCGACGCACGGCACGTACTACCTGTACAACAACCCCAAGCTGGGCGACAAGAAGGTGGCGGACGTCGCCTTCCCGAACCAGAAGGTGCTGGTGTTCGATCCGTACCAGCGGCACTTCGGCAAGACCCAGCCGTACTTCACGCACCCGTCGTGCCGCACGGTGGCGGCGTTCTATGACGCGTCGGTGCGCGTGATCTCGACGTCGTCGGTGAACCACGGCGGCTACCGCTCGGCGGGCCCGGTGGGCAACCGTCGCGCCCCGGTCACGTACGACAACGCCGTCGGCCCGATCCCGTGGATCGACAGCTCCAACATGACCCAGCCCGGCCGCATGCGGTGGACGCTCGGCGGCTTCAAGGGCGTGGACATCTCCAGCGACAAGGCGGCGCCGACCGCCACCGTCAACAGCGAGCCGTTCCGGGTTCCGTAACACGGCGGCCGAATCCAGACGACTTCAAAGCCCCCGCCTCACGGCGGGGGTTTTTTGTTGGCCGGCGACGGCGCATCGGGGATGACGACGATGCGGGGCGGCGGGGGGGGCGGGGGGGCGGGGGGGGGGGCCGGCCCCCCCCCCCCCCCCCCAGGGCCGACACCGCACCCGGCGGCGGGCGCCG
>JAHCJH010000109.1 GCA_026126345.1 Phycisphaeraceae bacterium
GAGGTGCCCGACGTTCGCTCCGCCGGCCCGCTCGACGCTCCGCCGCCGGCCCCGACGCCCGAGCCGGCCGATCCGCCCGCGGGCAACGCCCCGCCCGACGGCGGGAGCATGAAACCGGTGCGGTGAGCCGCCGACCGCCCGCGCCCCAACAATCTCCCGTGCTGCCCGCCCCGCGCCAAGAGGCCGAGATCGCCCGTGCCGTCGGCCGCCTTCGGGCCGGCGGCCTGGTGGCGTTCGCCACCGAGACGGTCTACGGCCTCGGGGCCGACGCGTTCAACCCGGCGGCGGTCCGGGCGGTGTTCGACCTCAAGGGCCGCCCCGCGCACAACCCCCTGATCGTGCACGTGACCGGGGCGGAGATGGCCCGGCGCGTCGTCGCCCGCTGGACCGATGACGCCGACCGGCTGGCCCGTGCGTTCTGGCCCGGGCCCCTGTCGATCGTGCTGCCCCGCGCCGCCGACCTTCCACCGATCGTCACCGCCGGCGGCCCCAACGTCGCGGTCCGTTGCCCGGACCACCCCACGGCCCTGGCCCTGCTGTTCGAGTTCGGCGGGCCGTTGGTCGGGCCGAGTGCCAACCCGTCCGGACGCGTCAGCCCCACGACCGCCGAGCACGTGCGCCAGGCGTTCGGGCCCGAACAGGTGATGGTCCTGGACGGCGGACCGTGCGCCACCGGCATCGAGAGCACCGTCGTCAGCCTGTCAGATCCGGTCGCCCGCATCCTGCGGCCGGGCGTGATCGGTCCCGCGGCCATCGCCCGTACGCTGGGGCGCGATGTCGAGCTCGGCGCCGATACACCGGCATCGGGCTCGGCGCCGCTGGAGAGCCCCGGCCTGCTCGACCAGCACTACGCCCCCGAGGCCGAGGCGGTGCTGTTCGATGAGCACCAGTGGCCGGCCGTGCTGGCCGCGGGCGCCGGCCGGCGGATCGCCGTGGTGTCGCACTGGAACCGGCCGGTGCCGGCTCCCCACCGACTGATCGTGCTGCCCGCGACCGCCGGCGAATACGCCTCGATGCTGTACGCGGCCCTGCGCGAGGCGGACCGGCCGGGCGGCTTCATCGCGGTCGAGCGGCCGCCGCTGGGCGCCGGCGCGAGCGAGAGCGACGCGGCGGTGTGGCAGGCCGTCGCGGATCGCCTGCGGCGAGCGACCCGGGCGCTGTGAGGCGCGCGGAGCGGGCTAGAGTTGCGCGGCCGCGACGCCGGAATCGGGGCAGCGAACGCACCCGGGCGCCGCGGGCGAACACGGCGGGACAGCGAACGTCCCAGGGAGTTCTGCATGTCGTCGATGCGCATCGCGCTGGCGGCGGGTGACGGGATCGGACCGGAAATCATGGAGGCGACGCTGGCGGTGTTCAAGGCCGCGGGCGTGATGAACCACCTGGCGTTCGAGCCGGTGGAGATGGGCAAATCGGTCTTCCAGCAGGGCAACACGCGTGGCATGACCGACGAGGCGATCCGCGCGGTGGAGTCGTGCGGGCTGCTGTTCAAGGGGCCGATGGAAACGCCCAAGGGCGGGGGCGGCAAGTCGATCAACGTGACGGCCCGCAAGATGTGGAACGCGTTCGCGAACCTGCGGCATTTCCGCACGCTGCCGGGGGTGGAGACGGTGTACAGCCGCGCGGGGATGAGCCTGAACTTCTTCATCGTGCGCGAGAACATCGAGGACACGTACGGTGGCGTGGAGCACCGGCTGTCGAACGACATGATCCAGTGCAAGCGGCTGATCTCGGCGCCCGGGTGCGACCTGGTGTGCCGGTTCGCGTTCCAGACGGCCCGCAAGGCGGGCATCCGTCGCGTGCACTGCGGCCACAAGGCCAACATCATGAAGATGACCGACGGGCTGTTCCTGGAGCGGTTCAAGGCGGCGGCGAAGGACTTCCCGGAGATCGAGGCGGCGGACGTGATCGTCGACGCGTTGTGCATGAACCTGGCGATGAAGCCGCAGCAGTACGAGATGGTGGTGCTCCCGAACCTGCAGGGAGACATCGTCAGCGACCTGGCGGCGGGGCTGGTGGGCGGGCTTGGGTTCGCGCCGTCGGCGAACATCGGGCGGCACATCTCGATCTTCGAGGCGGTTCACGGCACGGCGCCGGACATCGCGGGCAAGGGCGTGGCCAACCCGACGGCGCTGCTGCTGTCGGGGGTGATGATGCTGCGGCACGTGGGCCTGCTGCGTTCGGCGGCGTTGATCGAGAACGCCCTGCTGGCGGCGCTGGAGCAGGGGGTGCGCACCGGCGATTTCGGCGCAGGCAGGCCCAACGCGACGCCCCCCCTGGGGACGATGGAGTTTGCGCGCGCGATCGCCGAGCGGCTCGGTTCGGCACCCGCCGGTGTTCCGGCCGTCGCCGTGCCCGAGACGGAGAAGCCGCACCTGGAACACGGCGCCAGGCCCGCCCGCCCGGAAGTCATCCGGACGTTCACCAACGTCATCTCCCACGTCGTGGGGTGCGACATCTATCTCGACTCACCGCTCAGCCCAGTCGGTGTCGCCGACGAGATGAACCGCGTGTGCCAGGACACGCCCTTCAAGCTGACGCTCATCAGCAACCGGGGCACGCAGGTGTGGCCCACCGGGAGCGTGTACACCGAGTGCGTCGACTACTACCGGGTGCGGTTCGAATTGCGCGAGGGCGTGCCGCCGGGGTCCTTCGGTCAGTCGCGCTGCGTGGCGCTGATGGACCGCATCGCCGAGAAGTTCACCGTCTGTTCCTACGAGCTGCTGCGCATCTTCGACGGCGTCAAGGGGTACAGCCTGGCCCAGGGCCAATAGCGCCGCGCGCGGCCGGTGTGTTCAGTTGAGCATGCGCACGATCCACATGAACAGCGGGATGCCGACGCCGATGTTGAACGGGAATGTGATCGCCAGCGCCATCGGCAGGTAGATCCCCGGCGAGGCGTCTGGCACCATCAGCCGCATCGCCGCCGGCACCGCGATGTACGACGCCGACGCCGACAGCACCACCAGCAGGATGGCGTTGCCTTCCTGAAGGCCCAGCACGTGCCCGATGGCCGCGGCGATCGTGGCGTTGACGATCGGCAGCGCGACGGCCAGGAGGATGAGCGCCGGGCCGCGCCGGCGCAGGTGTCGCAACTGGCGGGCGGCGACCAGGCCCAGGTCCAGCAGGAAGAACACCAGCACGCCGCTGAACAGATCGGTGCACAGCGGCTTGAACAGCGCGTAACCGTCGGCCCCGGTCAGGACGCCGATCGTCAGGCTGCCCAGCAGCAGCAGCACGGGGCCGTTGAGAAAACTCTCGTGCAGCAGGTGGCCCCAGCGCAACCGGGGCGCCGCCGCGCCCGACGCGCTGGGGCCGCCGAACGTGCGCAGCAGCAGCACCGAGATGACGATCGCCGGGCTCTCCATCAGGGCCATGGCGGCGACCATGTGCCCGCCGTAGGGCACCTTGGATTGCTGCAGCACCGTGCAGGCGGTCACGAATGTCACGGCGCTGATGGAGCCGTAGGTCGCGGCCAGCGCGGCGGCGTTGGGCGCATCGACCCAGCGCCGGAACAGCCAGTAGGCGTACAGCGGCACGATGACCGCCATGAACACGGCGGCGCCGAGGCTCAGCAGCTCCTCGCGGCCCAGTCCGGCGGCCTGGAGTTCGACCCCGCCGCGGAACCCGATAGCCCACAGCAGGTACAGCGAAAGGAGCTTGGTGACCTGGGGCGGCACGCGCAGGTTGCTGCGCACCAGGGCCGCGACCATTCCCAGAAAGAAGAACAGCACCGGCGGGCTGATGCCCACCAGCGACACGCCGCCTTCAGCCAGGGTCGGGCTCACGGGTGCTCCTCAGGTCGTCGGCGGCGCTCGATGGTCGCGCCGTCGGCGGACTCCACGATGAGCTCGTCGGCCTCTTCCAGGAACAGGCCGTGGTCCACCACGCCGGGCAGGCCGTCGAGCATGGCGCCCAGGTCGGCGAGCCAGCGGGGTTCGCGCTCATCCCGCCCCAGCGCAACGTCCAGGACCGGGTTGCCGTTGTCGGTCGCGTAGCGGCGGCCGTCGGCGACCCGGAGATCGCCCGTGAGTCCCGCAACGTTGGACAACTCCTCGCGCACGAACCCCAGCGCCATGGGCAGCACCTCGATCGGCAGCCGGGCCCGCACCCCCAGCCGGGGCGTGAGTTTCGAAGCATCGCAGATGTACGTGCGCGACCGCGCCATGTGCGCCACGATGCGTTCGCGGGTCATGGCCCCCCCACCGCCCTTGATCATGGACAGGTCGGGCGCCACTTCGTCGGCCCCATCAAAAAGGTAGTCCACGCCCGTGATCTCCGATGGATCGATCACGGCCAGGCCCAGCGAGCGCGCCAGGTGCTCGCTGGCGGCGCTGGTGGCCACGCAGCGGAGGCGCAGCGACTCGACACGGGTGCGTTCCGCCAGGGCCCTGATGGCCCTTGCCGCCGCGCGACCGGTGCCCAGTCCCACCACCATGCCGTCGTCCACCGCCTCGACGGCGGCGATCGCCAGAGCGTCCATGGGCGGATGATGGCCGGGGCACGCCGATCGTGCAACTCTCACAGCGGTGGCTCACCGACCCACCGCTACACTGCCGGCGATGTGCGGCGTCGCGGGCATCGTGCGCTTCCTGCCGGCCGATGCGCCGCCGGGGCCGGACATCGAGGATGCGTGGCTCGACGCCCTCGACGCGGGCATCCGCCACCGCGGGCCCGACGGGCAGGGCCGCTTCCGCGACCATGCTACGACCGCCGACGGGAGCCGGGTTCACGTCGCGCTGGTGCACCGCCGCCTGAGCATCATCGATCACGCCGGCGGCGGGCAGCCGATGGTCGTGCGCGGGGACCGGGGCGACCGCGTGGCGGTGGCCTTCAACGGCTGCATCTACAACCACCGGCCGCTGCGGGCGGAGTTGCAGGCCCGGGGCCACGCGTTCGGCACCGATCACAGCGACACCGAGGCCCTGGCCATCGGCGTTCGGGCCTGGGGCGAGCGGGTGGCGGAGCGGCTCGACGGCATGTACGCCGTCGCCGCGTGGGACTCGCGGCACGCCCGCCTGCTGCTCATGCGCGACCCGGCGGGCGAGAAGCCGCTGTACCTGGCGCCATTGGGGCCGGGCACACTCGCGTTCGCCAGCACGGTGCCGGCGCTGGTGGGTTGCATGCGGCGCGCGGGGGCCGAGGTGCGCATCGACGGTGTGGGCATCGCGATGTGGCTGAAGCACGGCTCCTGGGACCGACTGCCGCTGAACGTGCTCGAAGCGCAGCCGGGCGGGGTGTACGTGATTGCGTCGGCGGCGGAAACGCGGGCGCCGATCCCCCGCGTCCTGGTGCGCCCCTTCGAGCCGAGCGACGGCCGGATCGCGCCGGCGGAAGTCCGCCGGGCTCTGGAGGAGGCGGTCGAGTCGCGCCTGGAGGCCGACGTGCCCCTGGGCTGCTTCCTGTCCGGGGGCGTGGACTCGTCGGTGGTCGCGGCGCTGGCGCAGCGGTCGCTGCGCGAGCGCGGGCAGCGGCTGCGAACGTTCCACGTGCGCATGCCGGACGCCGATTTCGACGAGGCGGCGTACGCGGACCTGGTGGCGCAGCACATCGGTTCGGACCATGCGGAACTGCCCTGCGAGGCCTCGGCGGCCGACGACCTGCGCGCCCTGATCGCGCAGATGGGCCTGCCGTTCGGCGACTCATCGCTGCTGCCGACGACCTGGGTGAACCGTGCCGCGCGCCGAGAAGTGGCCGTGGCGCTGGGGGGCGACGGCGGCGATGAACTGTTCGGCGGGTACGACCGGTATCGAGCCGCGGATCTGCTGCGGGCGCACCCCGTCGCCCGGCGGGCGTTGGCGCTAGCGGGCTCGGTGGTCGGCCCGTTGCTGCGCGGTCGGGCCGAACGCGCGGCGGCGGCGGCCCGCTGGCGCGGCTACTTCGACGTGCTGTCGATCTTCACGACACCGTCGATGCACGCGCTGCTGGGCCGGGGCGAGGCCGAGCGGCTGATGACGGCGGGCTACGCCGGCGTGGCGGAGCCGCGGGACCCGCGGCGTGAGGATTTCGGGCGGTACCTGCCGCAGGATCTCATGCGCAAGGTGGACACCGCGAGCATGCACGCGCCGCTCGAAGCACGATCGCCGTTGCTGGCGCGCCGTCTGGTGCGGCTGGTGCTCGCGGCCGATCGGCACGCAGTGGCGCCCAACGGCGTGCCCAAGGGGCTGCTGCGGTCGATCGCCCGTGAACTGGTGCCCGCCCGGGCGGTGGACCGTCGGAAGATGGGGTTCGCGGTGCCGCTGGGCCGGTGGCTGCGGAGCGACTTCGGCGCGCTGCGCTCGCTGATGCGTGACGCCCTGGGCGCCCCCGGCGCGTTCGACACGCTGGGCCTTCCCATCGATCGCGCGACCGTCGCGCGGTGGATGGACGAACACGACCGCGGCTCGCACGACCACGGACAGCGCCTCTACGCGTTGACGACGGCGGCGCTGTGGGCCCGGTGGCTCACTCGAACCTGATGCCCTGGGCCAGTTCGAGCTTGCCGCTGTAGTTCACGACCGTGGTCTGGCGGCGCATGTACGCCTTCCAGGAGTCGCTGCCGCTCTCGCGGCCGCCGCCGGTCTCCTTCTCGCCGCCGAACGCGCCGCCGATCTCGGCGCCGCTGGTGCCGGCGTTGACGTTGGCGATGCCGCAGTCGCTGCCCGAGCCGTCGGCGGCCAGGAACGCCTCGGTCTCCAGCAGATTGTTGCTGAAAATCGCCGACGAAAGGCCCTGCTCGACGCCGTTCTGGATCGCCAACGCCTCGCCGAACGTGCGGTAGGTCAGCACGTACAGGATCGGGGCGAACGTCTCCTCGGCGGCGATGGGCAGGCGGTTGCCCGCCGGGGCGCGAACGATCGTGGGCTCGACAAAGTGCCCGGGGCGCGGCGCGCGCCTGCCGCCGGCCAGCACGGCGCCGCCCTGAGCCTTGGCCTGCGCGATTGCGTGCTCGAACTGCTCGACGGCGCGAGCGTTGATCAGCGGGCCGACCAGCGTTCCGGCCGCCAGCGGGTCGCCGATGCGGCCCTGCACCTGCTTGTACGCCTCGGCCAGGCGACGGCACACGTCGTCCGCCAGGCTCTCGTGCACGATGAGCCGGCGCGTTGTGGTGCAGCGCTGGCCCGCGGTGCCGACGGCGCCGAACACGATCGCCGGGATCGCCAGCTTGAGATCGGCGTCGGGCGTCACGATCACGGCGTTGTTCCCGCCGAGTTCCAGCAGGCAACGGCCGAGCCGCTCGGCCACCACCCGGCCGACGCGCTTGCCCATGCGGCACGATCCGGTCGCCGAAATCAGCGGCAGCCGCCGGTCGGCCACCATGCGTTCGCCGACTTCGGCGTCGGCGCCGATGACCAGGCCGAAGATGCCCGGGTGCCCCATGTCGGCGGCGACCTTGGCCGCGATCCGGTTGCAGGCGATGGCCGTGAGCGGCGCCAGCAGGCTGGGCTTCCACAGGACCGTGTCGCCGCAGACCGCCGCGAGCATGGCGTTCCAGGCCCACACCGCCGCGGGGAAGTTGAACGCCGAGATCACGCCCACCGGCCCCAGCGGCAACCATTGCTCGATGATGCGGTGCCGTGCCCGCTCGCTCGGGAACACCTGCCCGGGCAACTGGCGCGACAGGCCGACCGCGAAATCGGCGATGTCGATGATCTCCTGGATCTCGCCTTCGCCCTCGGCGCGGATCTTGCCCACTTCCAACGAGACGAGTTCTCCGAGTTCCGCCTTGTGCACGCGGAACGCATCGCCGATCGACCGCACCAACTGGCCCCGCACCGGCGCCGGCACCGAACGCCACGAGGCGAACGCCGCAACGCACGCGGCGGCCTGCCGCTCGTACGCCGCGGCATCGTCCAGCGCGACCGTCGCGATCGGCTCGCCCGTCGCGGGGTTCTCGGTGACCACGGAGGGTTGGCCGGCCTTGGGGTGCAGGCGCGGGTCGGTGTCGATTCCAAGTCGCTTCAGCAGGTCGTGGCTCATGCCGCAGTTTAGGAGCGTCGCTGACCGGATCGGCCGGCGTCGGCTCTCTATCCTGCGGCATGGGTCAGATCGTGCTCGCCACCGCCAACCCGCACAAAGTCGCGGAGCTCAACGCGATTCTCTCGCCCCTTGGAATCGAGGTCATGGGGCTCCAGGGGCTGCCCGGCGGCCCGTTCCAGGAGCCCCGCGAGACGGGTTCGACCTTCGAGCAGAACGCGGCGATCAAGGCGTTGTCCTATGCGGCGCAGACGGGGCGGTTGTGCCTGGCGGACGACTCGGGGCTGGAGATCGACGCGCTCGACGGACGGCCGGGGGTGATCTCGTCGCACTACTCGACCGACGGCCTGGAAACGGGCATGAGCCGGGAGCAGCGCGACCGGGCGAACAACGAGCGCGTGCTTCTGCAACTGCAGGGTGTTCCGCCCGATGATCGCGGGGCACGGTTCGTCTGCTGCATGTGCCTGGCCGAGCCGCCAACACCGGGTTTCCCGGAGGGGCGAATTCTGGCGCGAAGCCGCGGCGTGTTCGAGGGGCGCATCGGGGTTCCCCCGCGCGTGCCGG
>JAHCJH010000011.1 GCA_026126345.1 Phycisphaeraceae bacterium
AGTCCGATCCAGAGCCCTCGGGCCCGCCCGTGGCTCGCCCCGGCCGCGCCGAACGGCCGCTCCAATTCCGCCGCGAGCCGGGCGTCCTCGAGCAACTGCATGAGCCTTCGGTCGTTCATCGTGGGTTCCAGTGCGGCCCCCCGCCGGCCATCCGGTCATTCGCCGCCGCCGCCCCGGCGCTCGGCCCCCGGCGCGAACTTCGCCAGATACGCCCTCAGCCGGTCCAGCGCCGCCCGTTTCCGGGCGTTGGCGGTGCTCGGCGCCACCCCGAGCGCCGCCGCCAGGTCCCGGTCCGTCGCCCCCGTCGCCAGCAGCCGCAGCGTCTGCGCCTCCTCCGGCCCGATGGCCCCGCCGGCTCGCCCGTCCACGCACGCCCGCACCGCCTCGATCAACTCGGCTTCGGCCACCACCGCCGCCGGGCCATCGTCGATCGCCGGCGTGTCCGGCGGCTCACCGGCGGCCATCCGCCCCGCCGCCGCCCCGGCGCTCTTGGTCCACTGGCGCCACACGTTCTGCGAGACCGCGTGCACGAATGTGGAGATCGCCGCCCGCCGCGGGTCGTAGACGCCCGTGTCGAGCGCCCGCCACACCGCGGCCCAGGTTCGCTGCGACAGGTCCTCGGCGATATCGGACCGCCCGCACCGCTCCACGAACCGCCGGTGAACCCACGGCCCGAACCGCCCGTGCGCATCCTCAAAGACCGCGCGGGCCGTTCGACCGGCCGTCGCCCCCTTGCCTGGTTCTCCCGGCCCACTGATCACCATGCGGACATCGGCCGATCGAACGGAACCCAGCCACCGGATCCACACCGTTGGCTTGCCGGTGCTTCGCCGCTGAACATTCCGCGCTCGCCGCCGAGCGCTGCGGGGTGCCCGGCGAACAACCCGGGGCAGGCACACGCGGGCGGCCGGGACGGACCCCGCCCGTATCATTGAACACCCAGGCCGCCACCCGGCCGCATCCAGAGCTGGAACGACCATGACCACGAACCTGAAGATCGCCTCGGTGCTGCTGATGACCCTCCTGGCCGGATCGGCGGCGAGCCTGCGGGCCCAGCCGGCCGACCCGGCCCACGACCACGGCGCTTCCGGCGGCGTCCCCGCCGGACCCGTGCAGCCCATCCCCCTGCCGCCCAAGAGCCCGTTCCAGTTCGACACCATCATCCACGACTGGGGCAAGATCGGGGACGACAAGGCCGTCACCTTCGACTTCACGTTCAAGAACACGTCCGCCAAGACCGTCAAGATCCTCGACGTCAAGGCGTCGTGCGGCTGCACCGGCGTCACCGCCGACCGGACCATCGAGCCCGGCGCCAACGGCAAGATCTCCGTGACCTTCAACCCCGCCGGCCGCAACGGGCGCGAGATCAAGACCGTCAACGTGACCCTCGACGACCCGGATTGCCCGCTCATCCAGCTCACCACGGTCGCCGAGGTCCTCAAGCGCATCATCATCGAGCCGGGGTCGGTTGGATTCGGCGAACTGCCCTACGGGCGCGGCGGCGCGCAGGAGTTCACCATCGCCGGGCGCGCCGAGGGCTTTGCCGTGACCGGCGCCCAGCTCGGCCCCGGAACGCCCTTCAAGCTCGAACCCGTCGGCCAGGACACCGTCGAGAGCAGCGGGCAGAAGCTCCCGCGCTTCCGCTACCGCGTGACCATGGACCCCAGCGCCGCCATCGGCATGCACAGCGGCGCCATCACGGCTTCCACCACCGACCCTTCGATGCCCTCGATCAACGTTTCCATCTTCGCGGTGGTCGTCGGCAACGTCCGTGTCTCGCCGGACCGTTTCCCGATCCGCATGACGGGCCAGACCGAGCCGTTCGTCAGCGAGGTCATGCTCGCCAGCCCCACCGGCAAGCCCTTCGACGTCCTGGGCGTCACCGTTGAGGCCAACGACATCCTCCGCGCCGTCGCCGATCTCATCCCCGTCGATCCCAAGGCCAAGGTCGCCTACCGCCTGCGCGTCTCGGGCACCACGCCGCCCACCGCGGGCGAGGTCCGCGGCGTCGTCAAGGTTCGCACGTCCGACCCCGACCAGGCCGAGATCACCATCCCCCTGACCGCGCTGTTCATGGCCCCGCAGAACGCGCCGGCCGTCAAGCCCCTGCCGGGCCAGAAGTAAGCCTCGCGCCCGTTCATGCACTCCGCCTTCAAGCCAACCGGAGCGATCGGCGGCGCCGCCATCCTGGCGGCGCTGTCCTGCGCCATCGGCGTCATCGACCTTTCGCTCCGCCCGCTCACGCTCAACCTGTCGGCGCCCTCCGTGCCTGTCGAGCCCGTGCCGCAACCCACGCCTTCCCCGGCGCGGCCTGCCCCGCGACCGGCCGCCCCCACGAACACACCGCCCGTCGAGCCGACCGCCCCTGCCGATCAGCTCACGCGACCCAGCCCCGCCGGCCACCCGCGAGGCGAGGGCTTTGTCACTCTTGAGCAGGCCCGCTCGCTGCACCAGAGCGGCACGGCCAGCTTCATCGACGCCCGCAATCCGGACGAGTACGCCTCCGGCTCCATTCCCGGCGCGATCAACATGCCCCCCGACGCCTTCCTGGGCGGGAAGATTCCAGACGCCCTGTTTGCCATCTCCCGCGATCTGCCCATCGTCGTCTACTGCGGCGGGGGCGACTGCGACGCGTCCATCCTGGTGGCGCTGAAGATCCGCGAGCTCGGCTGGAAGACTGCCGTGGTCTTCGAGCAGGGCATCACGGGCTGGAAGGCCGCCGGCCTTCCCGTCACCGGCGGAGGTGCTCCGTGACCGGCCGCGCCGCCGACGCGTGCGGCCCGGCCGGTGGCGGGGCGCGCTGCGGCGTGCCGATCTGCGCCGCGCTGCCGCTGGTCCTGCGCCTGACGCTCGGCGCGCTGTTCATCATTTCGGGCCTGATGAAACTGAACCTCGTCGGCCTCTCGTGGATCCACCCCAGCCTCGTCGCCCTGGAGCCGCGCGACTTCGCCTTCTCGATCCGCGCGTTCAAGCTGGGCCTTTCCGACCCACTGGTCCAGTTCCTCACCTTCGCCATCCCGTGGACCGAACTGCTCTGCGGCCTGGCGCTGATCCTCGGCCTGCTCACGCGCGGCGCCGCGGCCATCATCGCGCTGCTCATGCTCGCGTTCATCGCGGGCATCGCCTCGCTGCTGTCGCGCGGGCTCGACGTCAACTGCCCCTGCTTCGGTGCGCTGAAGCTCTTCTGCACCGGCCCGCTGGGGGCCTGCCACATCGTCCGGAACCTCGGCTTCGCCGCCGCCGCCGGCGTGCTGCTGTGGCTGGGACCCGGCCCCTGCGGCCTCGACCGGCTGCTGGAACGCCGGGCGACCTGACGCTGGCCCGCCCACCGCTGCGCGCATAACATCCTGGCTCTCCCGCACCACCGTCGCCCGGTGGCCGCCGCGTGGCGCTGCGATCGGGCACTCCCAGGACGGAACGCCATGTCCCAGTTCAACCGCTTCACGCCCCAGGCCAAGGTCAAGGTCGCCCGCAAGAACGCCGCGGGCAAGGTCTTCGTCGACTACAAGGACGTCGAGAAGCTCCGCCGCATGATGTCCCCCAACGGCAAGATCTACGGCCGCAAGCGGCTCTCCACGACCGCCCTCGAGCAGCGCATGGTCGCCCAGGCCATCAAGCGCGCCCGGTACATGGGCCTGCTGCCGTACACCAGCGCCACGCTGTAGCCCGCCGCGGGTTTTCGCCATGCCGGCACGCGATTATGCACCGCTGCTCGACGCGCTGTCGCGCCCGGACGGTTCGTCCGATTCCATGCAGCGCTGCGTCGATGCGCTGTGGAGCGCCTTCGCCGGCCCCGGCCTGTCCTGGATCGGCTTCTACCTCTGGAACGCCGGCGCGCCCGACGAGCTCACATTGGGTCCGCGCCGCGACAAGCCGGCCTGCTCGCCCATCGGCCTGCACGGCGCCTGTGGCCGCTGCTGGTCCAGCCGCCGGCCCCTGGTCGTCACCGATGTCGCCCACCTCGGCGCGGGCTACATCGCCTGCGATCCGCGCGACCGATCCGAAGTCGTCGTCCCTCTGTTCAACCCAGACGGTTCCTGCTGGGGCGTCCTCGACGCCGACAGCCACCACCCCAGCGCGTTCGACGAGTTCGACGCCGCCTCGCTCATGCGCCTCATGCGCCACGCCGGCCTCTCGGCCCACGGGCCCGAGGCCGAGGACCCGGCGCTCGTCGAGATCGTCTGACCCCGGCCCCATCGCCGCCGTGCCGGGTCAGCGCCCGGGCGCCCAGCGCGGCAGCGCGATCGAAGCCATCGTGTGCAGCCCCGGCGCCGCCGCCATCAGCGGTCCGAGACAGTTCAGCGTGATCGCGCTGGTTGCCACGTCGCCGTGCACGCCGCCGCGGTACACGACGTCCAGATCCGGCTCGCCCCGCACGATGACGCGGTCCTGCGGCTCCGGCTCCTGCAGCCCGATCGCCGCGCGGAAGTCCATGCGGATCACCACCCGCCCGCCGCTCTCGGCGCGGGCCGTCTGCCGAACGCCCCGCGCCCGCCCCGCGCCGATCGGCCCCAGCCCGCACCGCATCGCCCGCGCAGCGATCATGGGCCCGATCGACTCCGACCAACGGTCGATGCGCCACCCCATGCACGCCGCGATCAGGTGCATCGACTCGCCGAGACCCACGTGCCGCAGCCACCCCGCCCGCACGCCCGCCGCAAACTCCCGCCGGCTCAGCCCGGCGCCGATCTTGCGTTGAAACGGGATGCGCCGCGTCGAAGCGTCCTGGAAGCGGTGGACCTCGATCGACCGCACGCTTCGGCACACGGCCGTGGCGAACACCGGCAGCGCATCCATCATCATGCCCGGGTTCACGCCCGTGCCGAGCAGCCGCCCCCCACGGCGGCGCGCCAGCCGGTCCAGCCGCCTGGCCAGTGCCGCGTGCCGCAACCACGGCCACACCAGCTCTTCGCACGTGCTCACCACAGGCAACCCGCGCCCGAGCAGTTGCTCGAACGTCGCTTCGCACGCCCGTACATCGCTCGACGTCGTCACCACCGCCGCGTCGATCCCACGCAGCGCGCCCAGGGACTCCAGGCTCCCGGCCACACGCACCGCCCGCCCGGCCCCCGGCACGAGCTCACTCAACCGCCGCCCCGCGAGCGCCGCATCGGTGTCCACCGCCCCCACCACTTCGCCCAGCCCCCGACCGTGCAGGTCGGCCACCATCGCGCGCCCGAGCGGACCGAGCCCCACGTGCAGGATCTTCAGCATCCCGCCAGCATAGCGGCCGGTGCACCGGCCCGCGCCCACCTCAATCCGCGCGCCGCGCCGGCGGCGCTTCGTCCAGATCATCCGCGAGCACCCGCAGCGGCGGCGTCTCCAGATCGTCGTACTGCCCCGTCTTCACGCACCGGATGAACAACGCCACCGCGCCGCCCCCCAGCAGCAGCGCCAGCGGCAGCACCACGTAGATCACGTCCACCGCTCACCTCCCGTTCCGGGCGAGCCCGCGCCGAACGTTCGGCTCCGCAACGCCACGGAGATCACCGACAGACTCGAGATCGGCATCAGGATCGCCGCCACGATCGGATGAATCACGCCCGCCACGGCCAGTGCTCCCGCCAGCACGTTGTACGACGTCGATACCACGAAGATCCGGCGCACCGTCCCCAGCACCCTCGGACCGGCCTCGAGCAACTCCACCACCGGCTTCAGCCCCTCTCGCGCCAGGTACACGTCGGCCGCGCTCAGGCTCGCTTCGGCCCCCCCGTGCACCGCGATGCCCACCGTCGCTTCCGCCAGAGCCGCGGCGTCGTTCACCCCGTCGCCCACCATCACCACCCGCCCCCGCGCCCCAAGCCCGCGCACGATGCGTGCCTTCTCCTCGGGCATCACCCCAGCGCGGATCGCCGACGGCTCGATGCCCAGCGCTGCGCCCACCCGGGCCGCCACCGCCGGCTCATCCCCCGTCAGCATCCCGACCTCCCAACCGCGCGACCGCAGCGCCGCAACACACGCCGCAGCCTCCGGCCGCACCGCGTCACCCAGCGCCACCGCCGCGCACGGCTGACCATCCACCGCCACGAGCACCGCTGAAAGCCCCTCAGCGCGGCAGCCCGCCAGGAACCGCTCGACGCCCGCTCCCGGCTCGCTCCCGTTCAGCGACCGGATGAACGCCTCGTTGCCCACCGCCACCTCGCGCCCCGCCACGCGCCCGCGAATGCCGCCCCGGTCCGATTGCCGTCCCTGTGCCTCCGGGTCCGCGCTGCCCGGCACGTCCCGTGCGATCGCCCGGGCGATCGGGTGCGTCGCGTTTCGCTCGAGCGCCGACGCCAGCTCCAGCACCCACGCATCGCCGAACGTCCGCACCACCGACATCCGCCCCTGTGTCAGCGTGCCGGTCTTGTCCAGCAGGATGGTCCCCGGCCGCGCCAGCCGCTCGAACACGTCGCCCCCTTTGACCAACATCCCGCGCCGCGCGGCGCGGCCGATCGCCACGCCCACCGCCAGCGGCGCCGCCACCCCCAGTGCGCACGGGCACGTCACGATCAACAGGCTCACCGCGTTGTCCACCGCGCGCGCCGGCCCCGCGACCGTCCACCACGCCGCGGCCGTCACGGCGGCAACCGCCAGCACCACCAGCGTGAACGGCCGCGCGATCGAATCTGCGAACCGCACCACCCCGGGCCGGCGCTGTGCCGCGGTCTCGACCAGCGCCATCAGCCGCCCCGCCCGCGTGTCGCGCCCCGTCGCCGTGGCCCGTACCCGCAGCGGCGACTCCAGGTTCACGCACGCCGCGAGCACCGAGTCCCCCGTCGCGGTCCGCACGGGCCGGCTCTCACCGGTCAGCAGCGACTGGTCCACCGCGCTCGACCCTGACACCACCACCCCGTCCACCGGCACGCTCTGGCCCGGCAGCACCTCGACCACATCCCCCGAGCGCACCACCTCCAGCGGCACCCGTCGCACCGCCCCGTCCGCCTCCACACGTGACGCCGCCCCGCTCGTCAGCGAGAACAGCAGTTCCACGCTGTCCGCCGCCGCCCGCTGCTGCCGTCCGCCCAGGTACCGCCCCACCAGCAGCAGGAAGATGAGCATCGTCAGCGAGTCGAAGTAGATCTCGCCCCGATTCAGCACCGTGTTGACCGTCCCCATCACGCCGCCGGCCAGCACCGCCAGCGCGATCGGCGCATCGATGCTCGCCGTCCGGTAGCGCACCGAGTTCCACGCGCCGCGGAACAGGTCCCGCCCCGGCCAGGCCATGCACACCAGGCCCGTGCCCAGCGACAGCCAGCGGAACCCCGCCTCCAGCGCCGGCGTCAGGTTTCCGCCGAACAACCCGCCGTACAGCGCGAACGCCATCAGCATCACGTTCCCGGCGCAAGCCCCCGCCACCGCCAGCCGCACGAGTTGCTTCCGTTCGTCCAGCCGCTGCGCTGCCCGCGCTGCGTTCTCCCGCGCCGCGTGCGGGCGATACCCCAGCGTCGCCAGCGCCCCGCCGATCCGCGATAGCCGCACCGCCCCGGGGTCGTACACCACCTCCACCGTGCGCCGCGCCAGGCTGACCCGCGCCGACACCACCCCCGGCACGACCCGCTCCAGTCGCTCCAGGAGCCACACGCACGCCGCGCAGTGCATCCCCTCGAGCACCAGTTCCACGGCCCGCAGGTTTCCGGTCGCCGGGCGGCAATAGAGCGCCGCGAACGCGGGGTCGTCGAACTCGGCGTAATCCCCCGACGGCTCGGCGTCCCGTGCCGTGGCCCGGTCGCCCATCCGCTCCATCAGCCGGTAGTACCCCTCCAGCCCGCACGCGTGGATCACCGCGTACGCCGCGCGGCAGCCGTGGCAGCAGAACTGCTCGGTCGCGCCCGGCTCTACCAGCCCCGCCGGGACCAGCAATCGGCAGTGCGCGCACAGCACCGACTCGGCCGCCTCTTCGGCCCCAACCTCGTCGAGTTGGGCTGTTTCATTCGCCACGGCAGCAGGGTGGTACGTCGTTCGGATTCGGAACCAATTCCACGCTCGTCGCCCCCGTCGAAACTTCCGCCGCCGCCGGCAGCCGCAAGCCCACCAGGCCCGCCCGGTGCACCAGCGTCAGCGACGCCACGGCGATCATCGCCACCGCCGTGATCGCCGGCGCCCACCGGCCCAGCGGCCCGGCCAAGCGGCGCGCCCCGATACCCAGCGAGGCCAGCACCGGCAGCGTCCCTGCCCAGAACACGAACATGACGACCGGCCCCCAGACCGGAGAACCCGTCCCCGCGGCCGTGATCACAAACGCGTAAAGCCACCCGCACGGAAGCAGCGTCGTCAGCAGCCCGATCACCGCCGCGCGCTTCACCGGTTCCAGTTCCCACGCCGCGCGGTGCCCCGCCTGCATCCACCGTGCCAGCCACGCCGGCCCGCGCGCCGCCCCCGCCCGCACCCCCGCCAGCCTCAGCAGCGTCAGCGTGCCGAACGCCAGGAGCATCGCCGCCGCCGCGATCGTCGCCGCCCGTTGCACGCCCACCAGCGATCCGCCAAGATCCAGCGAAGCCCCCACCGCCCCGGCCACGCCTCCGAACGCCAGGTACGTCGCCAGCCGCCCCAGGTGGTACACGGCGTGGAGCCGCCACGGCCGCACCGCCGCGAGCCCCGCGCCGGTGTCGCTTACCGCCATCACCACGAAGGCCCCGCACATCCCCGCGCAGTGCAGGCTTCCCAGCAGGCTCGCGCTCAACACCGCCAGCAGCAGCGCCGTCATGGTCTTGCTCCCGCGCCGGCGATCAGCACCGCCGACGTCGTGGTCAGCGTCTGCGAACCCAGCCGCACCGTCAGCCGAATCTCCCACATCCCGGCCCGTCCGATGTTCACTGGGGCGCTGTAACGCCCGCCTCCCAGCCCCGTCAGCGTTCCGTGCTGGCGGTCCGCCGACCGAGCGTGCGCGAACACCTCGAACTCCACCGCCGCGCCGTCCAGCGTCGCCCGCTCGGCCGAATCGTGCTGCGGCCCGAGCAGCCGCACGTCGAGCCGGCCCGGTTCACCGAACCGCGCCGCCGGTTCCAGCGAAGCCACCACCGCCCACCCCAGCTGTTCGCCCTGCCGCCGCAGGCGCGCCTCGTGGTCCCAGTCCACCGCCTTGCGGTAGTAGTCCGGCTCCACGCCGAAGGAACGGTCGCTCGTCGCGAGGTAGATCGTCGTCGCCACGATGCAGGCGTTGCCCGCCAGCAGCAGCAGGATCAGCGCGGGCCAGAACAAGCCGCGTGCCGGTGTTGATCGGGCGTCCGTCGGTGCGTTCATGGCCTGGCCTCCTGTCCGGCGTGTCCGGACGGGCCGAGGGTGCGGTAGCGGATCGTCCGCTCGAAGCGCTCCCCGTCCCGAATGCGGATCTGCACGTCGCAGACGCCGCGTGAATCAAAGTCCCCGCGTGCCACTTCCAGCAGTCCCGTCTGTGCCGACAGATGCCCCGGCTTGACCTCCACCGGGTTCTCGTCCAGTCGCACCTTCGCGCTGGCCGGCGACACGGCTTCCACCGTGTACGCCCGCTCGTGGTCCGTCCGGTTCGTCAGTTTGACCTGGATCGTCCCCACCACCACCCCATCGTCCCGCAGCGTGAACGGCTGCCCCCGCCCCCGCAGGATGCGGATGTCCACCGGCGACGCCGTCACCAGCAGCGTGACGAACACACCGGTGACCACCGCCAGCAGCGCTGCGTAGATCGCCACCCGCGCCCGCAGCACCCGCGCCCGCCCGCCCGCCATCGCGTTCGCCGAGCTGTAGCGGATCAGCCCGACCGGTCGGTCGAGCTTCCGCATCACGTCGTCGCACGCGTCGATGCACTGGGCGCACCCGATGCACTCCATCTGCAGCCCGTCTCGGATGTCGATCCCTGTCGGGCAGGTCACCACGCACTTGCCGCAGTCCACGCAGTCGGCCGTCCGCGCCGCCGGCGCGGCCACCACCGGCAGCGCCACGTCCGCGCGCCCCGCCGAGTTCCGCCGGACCCGACCCCGCGGCTCTCCCCTCCCGCGGTCGTACGACACGATCAGCGAGTCCCGGTCCAGCATGACCGACTGCATCCGCCCGTACGGGCACGCCACGATGCACACCTGCTCCCGGAAGAACCCGAAGTCGAAGAGCATCAGCCCCGTCGTCGC
Source organism: Phycisphaeraceae bacterium (assembly GCA_026126345.1). Taxonomy (GTDB): domain Bacteria; phylum Planctomycetota; class Phycisphaerae; order Phycisphaerales; family UBA1924; genus JAHCJH01. The sequence continues at coordinate 10,080 of JAHCJH010000011.1, forward strand.
CAGCATCACGACGAACGGCACCGGGTGCAGCAGCGGCGACTGCCGCACCCACAGCAGCAGCTCGTCCACCCCCACGAAATACGCCAGGAACGTGTGCGCCAGGAACACCGACAGCGCGACGTACACCGCGTACTTCACCGCCTTGAGCCCCGCCGGCTTCCGGCGGGTGCTCCCCGGCTCGCCCTCGAACAGCCGCTCGATCGGCCGGAACACGAACTCCATGTACACCGTCTGCGGGCAGGCCCACCCGCACCACACGCGCCCGAACAGGGCCGTCACGAAGAACACCGTCAGGAACACTCCCACCAGCAGCGCCGCCAGCAGCACCGTGTCGGTCGGCAGGAACGTCCGGCCGAACAGCGTGAACTCCCGGTGCAGGATGTCCAGCAGCACGGCGGGCTTGTCGCCGATCCGGATGTACGGCAGGGCCACGAACAGCGCGATCAGGAAGTACGCCACAGCCCGGCGTGCCCGCCAGAACCGGCCCCGGCTCGGCTTGGGCCGCAGCCACCGGCGCGAACCGTCGGCGTTCAGCGTCGAGAGAACACGCTCGTTGGGCCGCAGAAGGCTCGTCATGCCGCAACCACCCGTCCGATCTCACGCCGCCCGCCGGCGTGCCTCCGTCATTTCCCGCCCGCCGGGGCCGACTTCGGCCACGGCGCGATGACAGCGCCCTCCGCCGGCCGCCCCGGAAGGTTCCGGCCGCGCAGCGACGCCACGTACGCGGAGACCAGCACCACTTCGTTCTGGCTCAGGTTCCGCTGCGCGGGCATGGCGCCGCCCGCCGCGCCCAGTCGGATCACCTGCGGGATGTCCGTCAGGACCTTGATGTTCTTGTACGCATCGTCGGTCATGTTCGGCCCGACGTTTCCTTCGCCGTTCCGCCCGTGGCAGGCGATGCAGTTGGCCCGGAAGATCGACTCGGCCACCGGCATCCAGTCCGCGTTGCCCATCATCGACAGGATCGTCTTCTCGTCGGGCTCCAGCTTGCCGAGCTTGGCGAACTGCGCTTCGTTGAACACCGCCGCCTCGCGCTCCCACAGCTTGCCCGGCGCCGGCGCGTCCGGGTCCAGCTCCCAGACGATCCAGTACCCCACCGACCAGACCACCGTCAACACGAAGATCAGCGACCACCACCCCGGCGTGGGGTTGTCGAACTCCTGGATCCCGTCGTACTCGTGGTCCGTCAGCGGCGGGTCGCCGTTCATCGGGGCGCGGGCGGATTCGGGATTGGGGGGCAGAACGCTCATCGCCGGTCCTCCGGGTTCGTCGGGGTCTCATCGAGCGGCAGCGACGACCACCGCGCCGCCTCCTCGCGTCGCGTCCGCGCCACGCGGATGGCCACCAGCGCAAAAACCCCCGTGAACAGCACCAGCGCCAGCGCCGGGTACACCGCCAGGTCCATCGAGCTCATCACGTCCGTCAGTCGCACGCCTCGCTCCTTTCCGTCACGGCTTGGCGCCCGGCGCGGCGTCGGTCGCCGGGGGCGGTTTGGAGATGTCCGTCCCCAGCCGCTGCAAGTACGCGATCACCGCAATGACCTTCTTGTTCTCCAGGTCCCTGGGCAAGTCCGTCGGCAGTCCGCCCGCGCCCGCCTGCTCGCGGATCGACGCCGCGATCTGCGCCGCCTGCTGGCGTGCCATCGCCTCGGCGCTGCCGTCCAGCACGGCCTTGCCGTACGGCACCCCCAGCATCGCCATCGCGTTCACCCGAGCCTGGATCGCGCCGAAATTCAGGTCCTGCGCGATCAGCCACGGGTACGCCGGCATGATCGACCCCGGCGTCATGTCCCCCGGGTTGCGGAAGTGCAGCAGGTGCCACAGGTTCGACTGCCGCCCACCCTCGCGCGCCAGGTCCGGCCCGATCCGCCGGCTGCCCCACTGGAACGGATGGTCGTACACCGACTCGCCCGGCTTGGAGTACTCCCCGTACCGGCGCGTCTCCGCGAAGATGGGCCGGATCATCTGCGAGTGGCAGTTGTAACACCCCTCGGAGATGTACACGTCGCGACCCGCCAGTTCCAGCGGCGTGTACGGCTCGACCGTGGCGATCGTCGGCACGTTCGACCGGATCAGGAACGTGGGGATGATCTCCAGCAGCGACGCGACGCCCACGGCCGCGATCACCATCACGGTGAACTTCAGCGGCTTGCGTTCCCACGCCCGGTGCCACCAGCCGGTGGACCACACGTCGAACGCCTTGCCCAGTTCCACGTTGGCCGTGAGCTCGGACGCCGGGCGTGCCTCCGGGACGAACGCCGCGGCCGCCAGGGCCGGCGCCGCGTGCACCGGCTCCTGGAACTTCGCCGGGCGCGCCCGCCAGGTCATCAGCACGTTCCACCCGCACATCACCGCGCCGCTGAAGAACAGCAGCCCGCCGGCCAGCCGCACCCAGTACATCGGGATGATGGCGTTGACCGTCTCGACGAACTCCGGGTACTTCAGCACCCCCGACTCATCGAACGCGCGCCACATGAGCCCCTGCGTCAGCCCCGCCGTGTAGATCGGGACCACGTACAGCAGGATCCCGATCGTCCCGAACCAGAAGTGCGCCGTCGCCAGCCGCTTGCTGTGCAGCGGGGCCTGGAACAGCCGCGGCACAAGCCAGTAGATCATGCCGAACGTCATGAACCCGTTCCACCCCAGCGCCCCCGAGTGCACGTGCGCGATGGTCCAGTCGGTGTAGTGGCTCAGCGCGTTGACCGTCTTGACCGACAGCATCGGCCCCTCGAACGTCGACATCATGTAGAACGTGATCCCCACCACGAAGAACTTCAGCACCGGGTCGTCGCTCACCTTCCCCCACGCCCCACGGAGCGTGAGCAGACCGTTGATCCCGCCGCCCCAGCTGGGCATCCACAGCATGACGCTGAACAGCATCCCCAGCGTGCTCGCCCAGCTCGGCAGGGCCGTGTAGTGCAGGTGGTGCGGCCCCGCCCAGATGTAGATGAACACCAGCGACCAGAAGTGGATGATCGAAAGCCGGTACGAGAAGACCGGGCGGTCGGCCGCCTTCGGCATGAAGTAGTACATCAGCCCCAGGAACGGCGTCGTCAGGAAGAACGCCACCGCGTTGTGCCCGTACCACCACTGCATGAACGCGTCCTGCACGCCCGCGTACACCGGGTAGCTCGTCAGGAACACGTCCGCCGACAGCACCTCGCCCCGGGTCAGCAGGTGGTACAGGCCCACCGGCAGCGCCAGGTTGTTGAACACGTGCAGGATCGCCACCGTCACGATCGTCGCGATGTAGAACCACAGCGCCACGTACATGTGCCGTTCGCGCCGGCGCGCCAGCGTCCCGAAGAAGTTCACCCCGAAGAAGCCGACCCAGACCACCGCGATCAGGAGGTCGATCGGCCACACCAGCTCCGCGTACTCCTTGGACTGGGTGATCCCCAGGGGCAGCGTCAGGGCCGCGCTGACGATGATCGTCTGCCACCCCCAGAAGTGCAGCCACGACAGCCGGTCGGAGAACATCCGCGCCTTACAGAGCCGCTGGGTGCTGTAGTAGATCGCCGCGAAGATCGCGTTGCCCGCGAAGGCGAAGATCGCGGCGTTGGTGTGCAGCGGCCGCAGCCGACCGAACGAGGTGAACTCGATTCCCAGGTTGGCCGCCGGGAACGCCAGCTGCAGCGCGATCACGATCCCCACCAGGAACGCCACGAGGCCCCACACGATCGTCGCCAGGACGAAGGCCCGCACGATTCGGTCGTCGTACACGAACCGCTCCAGGGCGGCGGGGGCGGGGCTGGTCGTCGCCGGCGTCGAATGGACGGCCATGTCGGTCTCCATGAATGGGGAGCACGAGAATACGACAAGATGCTCCGGTTGTCAACATATCGGCCGCCCGATCCGCTGACGCCTCGGGAAATCCCCAGAACGGAGCCCGATTCGCCGCCCGTCGCGGCCGATTGTGGAAAACAGGAGTTGCTTGTCAGATTGTCGGCTATACTCCCCCTTGCCCGTCGTTCGGTCCCGTGCCCCCGGCCCCGCGCCGTTTCGGAGCCCCGCCCATGATGAACCAGGCCACCGGCTACGCCGCCACTGCCCTTGGCTACGTCGCCGCAGCCGGCGGCAAGCCCGTGCTCGTCAAGGAAATCGCCGAGGGCACCGACATCCCCTCGGCGTACCTCGCCAAGATCGTCAACTCCCTGGCGCGCAAGGGCCTCCTTGTCACGCAGCGCGGCATCGGCGGCGGCGTGCTGCTGGCGCGCAAGCCCACCGACATCACCCTCTTCGACCTCGCCAAGGCCCTCGACGACCCCTCCATCCTCACGACCTGCATGCTCGGCACCGCCGAGTGCTCCGACGAACGCTCCTGCCCTGCCCACAAGTTCTGGAGCGACTGCCGCTCACGCTACATCGAGTACCTCCGCAAGATGACCGTCGCCGACATCGCCGCGTTCGACCTCCGTCGCCGCACCCGCGCCAAGCCGGACGCCCAGGCCAAACCCGCCGGCATCAACCTCCTGAAGAAGTAGGCGAGCCCCGCCGTGTTGCGCTCCGGCCCGGTACGCTGGGGCATGGCCGCCCCCTCGCCCCGCAAACTCGCCTTCATCGGCCTCGACGCCGTCGAGCCGGAACTCGCCGAACGCCTCATGACGCAGGGCGCCATGCCGCGCCTGGCCGCCCTCCGCCGCCGCGGGCAGTACGGCCGCCTCGTCAGTGAGTCCACCTGGCGCTCCGGGCGCGTCTGGGAAACCCTGCTCTGCGGCCAGGCCGACTTCCCCAGCGCCTCGCTCTTCGACCCCGATACCTACACCCCCTGGCAGCTCGGCTCCCGCCGCAAGCCGCCGTTCTACGCCTCTATCCCCGGCGCCGAGGTTGTCGCGCTCGACGTGCCGTACATGTCGCTCTGGTACGACGTCCCGGGCGCCCAGGTCATCTGGGGCGGCCACGACGCCGGCTACCCCCGCGCTTCCCGCCCCGCCGGCCTCGTCCGTGATCTCGACGCGCTGCTCGGCGTGCACCCCACCTTCCACAACGACTTCAACTGCGCCTGGTGGCACCCGCCTTCGGTCGAGTCCCTCGCCTCGGGCCTGTTCACCGGCTCGCGCCGCCGCACCGACGCCCTCGGGCACCTCCTCCAGCGCGTGCCGCACTGGAACCTGCTCATGACCGTCCTGTCCGAGGGCCACTCCGCCGGCGAGATGTTCTGGCACGGCCTGGCCTCCCCCGACCACCCCCTGGCACGCACGCCTACTGCCGACCTCTGTCGCGACCGCCTCATCGACGTCTACCGCGAGCTCGACGCCGCCCTGGGCCGCATCCTCGACCTGCTCCCCGCCGATGCCGCCGTCATGGTCGCCTCGGTTCACGGCATGGAGCTCAACCACTACGACGTCCCCAGCATGGCCCTGCTCCCCGAACTGCTGTACCGCGCCAACTTCAACCGCGCCCGCCTTCGCACCGCTTCCCCGCGCGCCATCCGCCGCTGGCAGAACGCCGGCTGCCCCCCCATCATCCCCGCCGCCCACCACCAGTGGGACGATTGGATCCGCCTCCGCTTCGGCCCGCAGTCCCTCAGCACCCGCTGGCGCGAGTTCCGCATCGCCCGCGGGTGGCGCCGCCCCGCCCGTCGCATCGAAGACCTTGCCGTCCCCATCCCCCCGGAAAACCCGCGCCCGCCCGAGGCCATCGACGAGCCCCGGTGGGAACTCACCTGGCAGCCCACCGTCTGGTACCGCGACGCCTGGCCCCGCATGCGTGCCTTCGCCGCTCCGCTCTTCTACGACGGCCGCGTCCGCATCAACCTCGCCGGCCGCGACCGCGACGGGATCGTCACGCCCGACGAATATCCGGCCGCCCTCGCGTGGGTCGAGTCCCTGCTGCTGGCGTGCCGCGACCTCCGTTCCGGCCGGCCCGCCGTTGAGTCCATCACCCGCCTCCGTCAATCCGACCCGCTCGCCAAGTCCGGTCCCGACGCCGACCTGCTCATCACCTGGAACCCCGGCGTGGACGCCATCGCCCACCCCGAACTCGGCGTCATCGGCCCCGTCCCTTTCCGCCGGACCGGCGGCCACACCAGCCGCGGCTTTGCCTGCCTGGCCGGCCCCGGTATCGGCCCCGGCGAAGTCCCCCAGCGCGAAGCCCTTGGCCTGACCGCCGAACTTGCCGACCTCCTCCGGGTGGCCATCTGCGGCGCAGGCCCCGCGGCCGACCGCGCCGGCGTTCTCGCCGCCGCCAGCCGCTGACAGGTCCGGGAACTGCCCCGCCTCGCCCGGCACGAAATTCCACTCCACCGCGCGCCGATTCGCCCCGCCCGCCGCTTTCTTCCTCGCCGACCATCCACCCGCCGTCGGCGTGGAGCCAGCCGTGAACCACCCGAAATCCCGCGGCCTGTCGGTACACTCCATCGTCCTCTCCGCGGCCGCCTGCGGCTTCGCGGGCCAGACCATCATGGACACCGCCTCCGGCAAGGCCGATCTGTTCCCCGCCACCGCGTGCTCGTGGATCGACGCCCAGTTGTCCGCCGGCTCCAGGGGCCGCGCCGCCCTCAACCAGTTCCTGATGCGCGTGTACGCCGAGCCCCTGCGCGCGTACGTCCTGGGCTCGAGCTTCCGCACGCTCGGCGAGGCCGACGACATCATCAACGGCTTCTTCGCCAGCCGCCTCGGGCGCGACGATTTCGTCCCGGCCTGGCGGGCCTCGGGCCTGCGCCTGCGCCGCTGGCTCATGAACGCCATGTGCTTCTACTGCCGCGAACTCGCCCATCAGTCCGGCCGGCGCGCCGCGGGCGGCGAAACCACCGACCGCCCCGACCCGATCGCGCCCGACGCCGAGCGCGACCTGGAGCGCTCGTTCGCACGCTCGGCCGTCCGCGCCGCCATGGACATGGCGCAGGCCGAACTATCCGCCCGCGGGCTCGGACAGCACTTCGAACTCTTCCGCCGCTACGCCCTCGACGGCGACTCGTGCCAGGCGCTCGCCGCGTCGTTGAGCATCGACCCGGCCCGCGCCTGGGTGATGATCCGCACCGCTCAGCGCGCCTTCTCCCGCGCCGTCAGCGAGGTCGTCGCGCAGGACGGCGCCGCCCCGGCCGACGTCCCCGCCGAAATTACTCGCCTCATGCACTCCCTCGGACGCTGACCCGACCCCGCGCCCGCCAACACCGCCCCATGCACGACGACCGCACCAGCCTCAACCTCCTCCCCGACGCCGCCGCCCAGCGCCTGCTCGGCCTGGCCGCCGACGGCGTCGCCCCGGAAGCACCCTTGATCGCGCTCATCGAACGCCTCGAACGCCCCGACGCTCAGGCGTGGCTCGCCGACTGCCTCGCCCTCGAACCGCTTTCCATCATCGCCGGCCCCGTCCGCGGCCAACTCGCCGACCTCACTCCGCTCGAAGACCTCCAGCGCCTCAAGCGCCGCAGCAAGCGACTCCTCGCGGCCTCCGCCGCCCAGCCCGACCGCCTCCGCGCCGCCCTGGGTTACTTCCTCGCCGTCGGCCTCGCGCTGGCGCGCCACGGCCAGCTCATCTCCTCCCGCCCGCGCCCCATCGTCAACGCCTCCATCGTTGATCTCGCCTCGGCGCTCCCGCCCGCATGGGCGGCGGCCCTCGAAGCCGCCATCCAGCCCCCGCCTGCCGCCTGACCGCCCGCGCCCCCCCGCGCCCCCCCCGCGCCCCCCGCGCCGCCGGCCTTCTGCTACGCTCGGCGCATGGCACGCACACGCGACAAACTCCACCTGGCCGACTGGATCAAAGCCAACGCGCGGCACATGGTCCCGCCCGTGAGCAACCGGCAACTGTTCGCCCACGCCAAGGACGTGATCCTGTTTGTCTCCGGCGGGCCCAACACCCGCAACGACTACCACGTCAACCCCACCGAAGAACTCTTCTATCAGATCAAGGGCGACATCGCCGTGCGCATCCGCCCGCTCGACGGCTCCAAACCCCGCGACGTCATCATCAAGGAAGGCGAGCTCTACCTGCTGCCGCGCTGGGTGCCCCACCGCCCCCAGCGACCGGCCGGGACGTTCGGCCTCATCGCCGAGTTCCCCCGCGGCGTTGATGCCCGTGGCCGCCCGCAGAAAGACGCCCTGCGCTGGTACTGCCCCAGGTGCGATGCGCTTGTCCACGAGGCCCGCTGGATCCTCCGCAAGATCGACCAGGACCTCCACAAGATCATGAACAACTTCTGGGACGGCCCCGCCCGCCGCCGCACCTGCAAGGCCTGCGGCCACGTCATCCAGCGCGCCGGCGCCATCGAGGTCAAGGGCGGCAAGGTCCGCGCCGCCAGCTCGCCCGCCAGGCGATTCAAGCGCTGACTTCGCCTCCGCCTCGCACCAGTCCTGCAACGCGGAGCGCCCCGTCGTCTTCTCTCGCGACTCGCGTCTCGCGAATTCCTGCCCTGATCCCGCCGCATGCGCATCGACCTCCACACGCACATCCTGCCCGAGCGCTGGCCTTCCTGGACCCAGCGCAGCGGATACGCCGGCTGGGTCGAGCTCGCCCACCACGCCCCCGGTTGCGCCCGCATGGAGCAGACCCAGCCCGACGGCTCCCGCAAGTTCTTCCGCGAGATCGGCTGCAACTGCTGGGACCCCGCCGCACGCATCCGCGACATGGAGCGCACGGGCGTCACCACCCAGGTCCTCTCGACCGTCCCGGTCATGTTCAGCTACTGGGCCAAGCCCGCCGACGCCCTCGACCTCTCGCGCCTCCTCAACGACCACATCGCCGATGTCTGCCGCGCCCCGGGCGGCCGCTTCCTGGGCTTGGGCACCATCCCGCTCCAGGACCCCGACCTGGCCGTCCGCGAGCTCGAGCGCTGCGTGCGCTCGCTCAACCTCCGCGGCGTTCAGATCGGCACCCACGTCAACAACCTCAACCTTGACGATGACTCGCTCCGCCCCGTCTTCCAGGCCGCCAGCGATCTGGGCGCCGCCGTCTTCATCCACCCGTGGGACATGCTCGCGCCGCAGCGCATGACCCGCTACTGGCTCCCGTGGCTCGTCGGCATGCCCGCCGAGACCTGCCTGGCCATGTGCAGCGTCCTCATGAGCGGCCTGCTCGAGCGCTTTCCCACCCTGCGGCTCTGCTTCGCGCACGCCGGCGGCTCGCTGCCCGGCACCATCGGCCGCATCGATCACGGCTTCCACGCCCGACCCGATCTCTGCGCCGGTCACACCAGCACCCCGCCGCGGGACTTTCTGGCTCGGGCCGACCGCCCCGCGCGCCTCTGGGTCGATTCGCTGACGCACGATCCCGAAGCCCTGCGCCTGGTCGTCAACCTGTTCGGCGCCCAGCGCGTCGCCCTCGGCAGCGATTACCCGTTCCCCCTGGGCGAAGATCGCCCGGGCGCCATGATCGACGCCATGCCGGAATGGTCCGCCGAACAACGCCGCCAGTTGCTGGCCGGCGCCGCCCTCTCCTTCCTCGGCCTGAGCGGCCACGATGCCCCATCATGAACGCCCAGCCCCAACCCCACCAGCCCCAACCCCCCCTGCCCCATCAACCACTCCAGACCGACGAGCGCTTCGCCCTCGCCCTGGATGAGCGCGATCCCCTGCGCCGCTGCCGCGACCTGTTCGTCATCCCGCCGGCCTCCGCCGCCGTCGCCGGCAAGGCCGACGCGGCGCTCGACCCCTCGGTCGATCCCGCCGCGCCGAGCGTGTACCTCACCGGCAACTCCCTGGGGTGCATGCCCCGCGCCGTTCCCGCGGCCATCCAGCGCGAGCTCGAAGACTGGCAAGCGCTCGGCGTCGAGGGCCATCTCCACGGCCGCCGCCCCTGGTTCAGTTACCACGAGCTGGCGCGCCAGTCCGCCGCGCGCCTCGTCGGCGCCCTGCCCGGCGAGGTCGTCTGCATGAACTCGCTCACCGTCAACCTCCACTTGCTCATGATCTCGTTCTACCGGCCCACCGCCGACCGCTACCGGATCATGATCGAGGATTCCGCCTTCCCCAGCGATTCCTACGCCGTCGCCAGCCAGGCCAGGTTGCACGCCGCCCGCGCCGGCTTCAACCCCGACGACGCCATCGTCCGCCTTCGCCCGCGCGCCGGTGAGGCCACGCTTCGCACGCCCGACATCCTCGAAGCCATCGACCGCCACGGCCCAAGCCTGGCCCTGGTGATGCTCAGCGGCGTCAACTACCTCACCGGCCAGTGGTTCGACATGCCCGCCATCACCCGCGCCGGCAAGCGCGCCGGCGCCGCCGTCGGCTGGGATCTCGCCCACGCCGCGGGCAACGTCCCGCTTTCGCTCCACGATTGGAACGCCGACTTCGCCGCCTGGTGCACCTACAAGTTCCTCAACTCCGGCCCCGGGGCCGTCGCCGGCGCGTTCGTCCACGAACGCAACGCCGCCGACCGCTCACTCCCGCAGCTCGCCGGCTGGTGGGGCAACGACCCGGCCACCCGCTTCCGCATGGAGCCCGGTTTCGTCCCCGTTCCCACCGCCGACCGCTGGCAACTGTCCAACCCGCCCGTCCTGGCCCTCACCCCGGTTGTCGAATCCCTTGCCATCTTCGACCGGGTCGGCATGCCCGCGCTTCGCGCCAAGTCCCTCGCCCTGACGGCTTATCTCGAGTTCCTCATCGACCGACTCAACGCCGATTCGCCCTCCGGCCCCGCCATCGACGTTCTTACGCCGCGTGATCCCGAGCAGCGCGGCTGCGCGCTCTCCCTGGTCGTCCGTCACAACCCAAGACAAGCTCTCGCTTCCCTCCAACGCCGCGGCGTCATCTGCGACTTCCGCGAGCCCAACGTCATCCGCGCTGCGCCCGTGCCGCTCTACAACTCCTTCCACGATGTGTGGCGCTTCGCCCACGCCCTCGCGCACGTGCAGTAGCCGCCCGGTCTGAGCCGCCAGCACGCCCCGTCGCGCTTCCTCACTTCATTCCCGTCTGCTTGTTTTTCTGCTTTCCTGGTTTCTCGCTTTCCCGCTTTGCGGTTCTCCCGCGTTGCTGCTTTCCCGATTTTCTGCAATGGTCTTCGCCGCCATGCCCCCGATTCCACCCCCGCACCCGCACCGTTCCAGCCCGCTGCCGATCGGCGTCATCGTCGTGGCCTGGGGACTCCTGGCCGGCATTCCGGCGTTCATCGGCGCCGTCGTGCTCATCATCGCCGCCGCGGGATACGGCTCGGAGCTGTTGATCCCTATGGCACTGGCCGTCCTGATGCTGGTCGTCGCGTGCCTTTGGATCGTCCGAACCCGGATCAACGCCTCGCTTCGCGATGCCCGCAGGCACGAAGGCGCCTGCGTCCGCTGCGGCTACGACATGCGGTCGATCCCCTTGCCCATCTGCCCGGAGTGCGGCCTGCCCGACGCCCGCACCGCCGACCCTGCCATCTGGGCCCGCTGGCCCTGGGAACTGTGGGCGTTGCACCTGGCCTCCATCGCGATCGGCGCGGCGGCCTTGTGGCTTGCGATACGGCTCTCGCGCTAACTCAATGCCCTTGACTCGCGCGCAGCGCGGGCGTGTTGCCCATGCCGCGCGACGGGAGCGATGAAGGGTCGCGAATGGTCGGAGCGTCTGGCGGTGGGATCAGCGACGATGGGCAAGGACAGCGAAGCGTGCGGATGCCCGCCGGCAGCACGGAGGAACGGGCCGGCCATCAACGGCGTCGCCGTGTTGGATACAGTCGGTCGTGCCCGAACACCAACAGGATGGCCGCTTGATATGATGCCCGTGGATGCAATCATGGGCTCCTGAACAGGTTGTTTTGCTTGCACCGGACGCGGCATCCGCGTCGGCGGGGCAAGCGCTAGCCTCGGGGAAGAACTGGTCGAGCGTGGGCCGGAGTGAGCGGGCGATCTGGGGACTGTGCCAGGGATCGGGTGCGAAGCCGTACCAGACGCGGGTTGATCTGTCCGAGCCCGCGTTCAAGTGCAGCTGTCCGAGCCGGAAGTTCCCCTGCAAGCACGGGCTGGGGCTTCTGCTGCTGTTCGCGAAGACGCCGGGCGCCTTCGCGCAGGCGGAGGAACCCGCCTGGGTCGCGGAGTGGCTCGCCGAGCGAACCGATCGAGCGGAGAAGAAAGCGGAAAGATCGCGGGCGGCGGAGGACAAGCCCGTGGACGCCGAGGCCCAGGCCAAACGGGCGGCGCAACGCCAGGAGCGGGTGCGGGACGGGGTGGCCGGGTGCCGGGTCTGGCTGGAGGACCTGGTGCGGCGCGGACTGGCGGCCTGCCAAGGCGAGAGCGGGTCTTCCTGGGATCGCATGGCGGCGAGGATGGTCGATGCGCAGGCGCCCGGGCTTGCCGGCCTGGTGCGCCAGGTGCCGGGGTTGATCGCCTCGGGCGAAGGGTGGGAGGTGCGCACGCTGGACCACGTGGGCCGCCTGCACCTGCTGCTCAAGGCCGGGGAACGATCGGGTGAACTTCCGACGGAACTCGCTTCCGAAGCGCGAACCGCGCTGGGGTGGACCCACGCGAAGGAGGACGTGCTTGCGGGGCAGGAGGTGGCGGACCGTTGGATGGTGCTCGGACAGGTTGTCGAGGCCGAGGACCGCCTGAACGTTCGGCGAACGTGGCTCGTCGGGCGCGCGACCGCTCGCCGGGCGCTGGTGCTGGATTTCGCGACGGGCCTGGCGCCGCTTGACACATCGGTCGTCGCGGGAACCGAGTTCGACGGGGCCCTGGTGTTCTACCCCGCACGGCTGCCGTTGCGGGCGCTGGTCAAGTCGCGTTCGGCGAGCCACGTCCTGAACGTCACCCTGGGCGGCGCGGCGGACGGGACCATCGAAACGGGGCTGCGCCGGTACGCCGAGTCGCTGGCGGCCAATCCGTGGCTGGCGCGATGGCCGCTGGCCCTGGCCGAGGTGCGGCTGGCGCGGGTGCGTGACCGTTGGTTCCTGGTGGACGGCCGGGACGCGGGGCTTCCGGTCCACGCCTCGTTCGCCTCGGGCATGCAGTTGTGGCGGCTGGTGTCGGTCAGCGGGGGCAAACACGTCTCCGTCCTGGCGGAGTGGGACGGGTTCAGCGCGCAGCCGCTGGGCGCGATTCACGAGAACGGATACATCGACCTGGCGCCGAGGTGGGCGGCATGAGCGTGGAGAGCCCGGGAACTCGGCTCGTGGCGCTGGCCGCCCTCGCCGTGCTGGGGACGGACCGGGGCGGCGCATCCACGCCCGAGGCACTGCTGACCCGCGCGGCGGTGCTGGGAGCGCAGGCTCGCGCGGGCTTCAAGCCCGCGAGGGTTCCGGCGCGGTTGCCGGCGTGCCCGGCCGACGCGCGGCCGGTGGTCGGCCCCACGTCAGAAGCGATGTTGATGCGAGTCCTGAACGAGCCCGACGGCGGGCTGATCGTCGAGTGGGCGGAACTGGCGCACGCCAAGGGGCTTCGCGTACCGGACTCGGTGGCGCCGGCGCTGCTGGACTGGTGGGCGAGGCAGCACGACCGGCCCGAGGTGGTGTTCTGGGTCCTGGGACAGCGCGGGGCGTGGCTGGGCGAATTGAACGAGGCGTGGCGCAAGCCCGTCGCCGGGGGTGGCTTGCCCGCGGACGCCGAGGGGAGCTGGCAGACAGGCACGACGCCGGAGCGCATCGCGCTGCTGAAGACCGTACGCCGCGTCGAGCCGGCACGGGGCGCGGCTCTGGTTCAATCGACGTGGGACAGCGACGGCGCCGAGGAACGGCGGCGGTTTGTTGAAGTGATCGGCACGGGCTGCACCTTGGCGGACGAGCCGTTCCTGGAGCGCGTGCTTGACGACAGGAGCAGGCTTGTCCGGCGGGCGGCGGCCGACGCGCTTGGTCGGATTCCGGGGTCGCGGTACCAAGGCCGGATGAACGAACGCGCCCGGGGCCTGATCCGGGTTGAACGCACGCGCGGGCTGCTGAAGCGGGGCGTTCGCGGAACGCTTCACCCGCCGCAAACGTTCGACGAGTCGTGGCATCGCGACGGCGTCGAGGAACGGCCGGCGAGCGGGACGGGCCAGAAGGCGTGGTGGTTGCGGCAGATCCTGGCCGCCGCGGAGCTCACGGTGTGGACCGAGGCAACCGAGGCAGCGCCGGCGGAGGTGCTCGACGCGATCGCGGGGGACGATTACTTCGAGACGGCGCTGGGGGCGATCGCCGAGGCGGCGGCTCGCCGGGGCGATGCGGCGTGGTGCGCGGCGGTGGTTCGTCGGCGATTGGGGAACGACCACCCCCGGATCGATGAGTTGTCGGCGCTCTGGCAGAACCTGCCGCCGGACCAGCGTGAGCCGCTGATGCTGGAGGCGGCGACTCACCGGCGGGTGTCGGGCGATGACATGCTGACGACGCTCGCTTCGTCCGATCACCGCTGGTCGCGCGCGATGTCGGCGGGGGCGCTGAAACTCATGAGCGTGTGGTCGGGGCGGGCGACGGTGGCGTGGCAGTTTCTCGAGTCGCTGGATCGGATCTCGCGGTCGATCGACCCGGCGATGGCGGAGCGTTTCGCAGAGACGGTCTCGGCGGTGTACCCCGACGGGCCGCCGGAGCGTGCCCGCGCGAGCATCGATCGGGTGCGGCTTCGGGCGGACATGCACAAGGAGTTTGCAGCGTGAGCAAGCAAGCAACGACGGGCGCGGACAGCGGCTCTCGCCTCCGGGACACGGCGGAACGGCAGCACGCGGGGGAGCTCGAAGCGTTGGCACGGGTGGACGACCGCGCGCGGCCGGCGCGCTGGAGGCTCTCGCCGTGGGCCGTGGTGACGTATCTCATGGGCGGGAAACTGAAGGACGGCACGGTGATCACGCCCAAGTACGTGGGCAATCAACGGCTGATCGAGATCGCGGTCGCGACGCTGGCGACCGACCGAGCCCTGCTGCTGCTGGGGGTGCCGGGGACGGCCAAGAGCTGGGTGAGCGAGCACCTGGCCGCGGCGATCAGCGGGGACTCGACGCTGATGGTGCAAGGCACGGCCGGGACGCCCGAAGAGGCGATCCGGTACGGGTGGAACTACGCGCTGCTACTGGCCAAGGGGCCGTCGCGCGAGGCGCTGGTGAGCAGCCCGGTGATGCGTGGGATGACCGAGGGCAAGATCGTGCGCGTGGAAGAGCTGACGCGCGTGCCCAGCGACGTGCAGGACACGCTGATCACGATCCTCTCGGAGAAGACGCTGCCGGTGCCGGAGTTGAATGAGGAAGTGCGCGCGGTCAAGGGCTTCAACATCATCGCGACCGCCAACGACCGGGACAAGGGCGTGAACGAACTGTCGAGCGCGCTGAAGCGCCGGTTCAACACCGTGGTGCTGCCCGTGCCGGAGACGATGGAGGAGGAGGTCGGCATCGTTCAGCGGCGGGTCGCTCAGATGGGCCGGGCGCTCGACCTGCCCGGGGAGACGCCGGCCGTGGAGGAGATCAGGCGGGTGGTGACGGTCTTCCGCGAGTTGAGGGAGGGCAAGACCGCCGACGGCAAGAGCAAGCTCAAGCAGCCGTCGAGCACCTTGAGCACGGCCGAGGCGATCAGCGTCATCACCAACGGGATCGCCCTGGCGACGCACTTCGGCGACGGGAAACTCAAGGCGGGCGACGTGGCCAGCGGCATGATCGGGGCGATCGTGAAGGACCCGGTTCTGGACCGTGTGGTGATGCAGGAGTATCTGGAGACGGTGGTCAAGGAACGCGACGGGTGGAAGGACCTGTACCGCGCGTGCAAGGAGGTCCTCTAGACGATGGGCGGCGCGGTCACCGTGCTGGGGGTTCGTCACCACGGGCCGGGGTCGGCACGGATGGTGATCCGCGCCCTGGACGCGGTCGAGCCGACGGCGGTGCTGATCGAGGGCCCCGCCGACGCGACGGACGTGCTCGCTCTGGCCGTGCACGAGGACATGGAGCCGCCGGTGGCGCTGCTGGTCTACGACCCGGAGCGACCGGACAATTCGGCGTACTACCCGTTCGCTCGGTTCTCGCCCGAATGGCAGGCGCTGCGCTGGGCCTTGAAGGGCGGCAGGCTCGCGCGGTTCATCGATCTGCCGCCGTCGCACCGTCCCGCGCTGAAGCGGCCCGAAGCCGGGACGGGGCCGGCGGGAACGGCCCCTGAACCCGGCGCCGCGACGGAGCACCGCCCCGATCCGCTCGACGCGCTGGCGGCCGGCGCCGGCTACGGCGATGGCGAAGCGTGGTGGAGCCAACTCATCGAAGAACGGCGCGGGGGCGAGGACCCGGTGGGCCTGTTCGACGCCATCCGGCACGCGATGGAGGCGGCACGGACCGACCTGGGCCCGACGCCCCACGATCCGAGCGAACCCATCCGCGAAGCATTCATGCGGCGGTCGATCCGCGCGGCGATCCGGGAAGGCCACGAGCGCATCGCGGTGGTGTGCGGCGCGTGGCACGCGCCCGCTCTGACCGCCGACGCCCTGACGCGGACGACGGCCAAGCGGGACGACGAGGCGCTCCGCGGCCTCTTGCGCCGCAAGACCGAAGCGACGTGGATCCCGTGGACGTACGAACGGCTCTCGGCGTACTCGGGGTACGGCGCCGGGATTGCGAGCCCGGGGTGGTACGACCATCTGTGGGACCACGGCGATCGACGGTCGGAGCGCTGGATGACGCGGGTCGCGCGGCTGATGCGCCGGGAGGGGCTGGAGGCTTCGCCGGCGAGCGTGATCGAGTCGGTCCGCCTGGCGGATTCGATCGCGGCGCTGCGCGGCCGCACGCTGCCGACGCTGCACGAGCTGGAGGAAGCGACCCTCTCGGTGCTGTGCCACGGCAACCCGCTGCCCATGCGGGTGATCGAGCGGGAGCTGATCGTCGGAGCCCGGCTGGGCAAGGTGCCGGGAGACGCCCCGACCGTTCCGCTTCAGCGCGACCTGGCCGCGCTGCAGAAGTCGTTGCGCCTGAAGGTCTCGGCGAGCGAAATGGTCCTCGACCTGGACCTGCGCAAGGACTTCGACTTGTCGCGCAGCCGCCTGCTGCACCGGCTGGCGATCCTGGGGATCCACTGGGGAACGCTGCGGGACGACCAGCGGCAAGGCGCGAGCACGTTCCACGAGGTCTGGACGCTGCAGTGGCACCCGGAATTCGCCGTCAACATCATAGAGGCCGCACGCTGGGGCAACACGGTCGCGGAAGCCGCGGGCGCGTACACCGCCGACCGGGCCCGACGAGCCGAAGATCTGGAGGAGCTCACCGGGCTGCTGGAGCACGTGATGCTCGCAGACGTTGCGGGGGCGGTCGCGGCGTTGATCGCGCAGATCGGGAGCCTGTCGGCGGTGATTTCGGACGTGCGGCACGTGATGGTGGCGCTGCCGCCGTTGGCCAGGATCATGCGCTACGGCAACGTCCGCGGGACGGAGGCCGGGCTGGTGGAACCGGCCGTGGCGGGGCTGCTGGCGCGGGTGTGCGCCGGGCTGCTGCCGGCGTGCGGATCGCTCGACGATGAGGCCGCCGGCGAGATGCGCAACGAGATCGACTCGGTGCACGCGGCGCTGTGCACGCTCGACCGCGCCGACTTCCTGGATCCCTGGACTCAGCACCTGCGGAAGCTCGGCGACGCGGACATCCACGGCCTGATCCGCGGGCGCGCGTGGCGGCACCTGCTCGACACCGGCGCGGCGCCCGCCGAAGACGCCGCGGTGCGGCTGAGCCTGGCGCTGTCGCGCGGGGGCGACCCGGCCAAGGCCGCGGCGTGGCTGGAGGGATTCCTGGGCGGGTCGGGGATGGTGCTGGTGCACGACGCGAGGCTGCTGTCGGTCGTGGACGATTGGGTGTGCTCGCTGTCACGGGAGACGTTCGAGCAGATCTGTCCGATCGCGCGCCGGACGTTCGCGACGTTCGAGAATCCGGAGCGGCGCCAGATCGGCCAGCGGCTGGCGCGCGGATCTGCGGGGGCGCCCGGGGCCGGCGGCGGTGCGACGGACGACTACGAGCCGGCCCGCGGAGCGCTGGTCGAGCCCGTGCTGCGGATGATCCTGGGAGAACTGCCATGAGCGCGCCGGATGCACGGGAGCGGCTGGAACGCTGGCGGCTGCTGCTCGGCGGCGATGAGGCCGACGGCACGGGCGTGGAGTTGTCCGGGCGGCTGCTGGCGATGGACCGGGCGATGGCGGCGCTGTACGACCGGGCGGGCCGTTCGGGCGGGCGCGGCGCATCGGGGGCGGACCGTCGCGGCGGGCTGGGAGCCTCGGCCCCCACCGCGGCGCGGTGGCTCGGCGACATCCGCGAGTTTTTCCCCGCGTCGGTGGTGCGGGTGATGCAGAAGGACGCGATCGAGCGGCTGGGGATGGAGCGGCTGCTGCTGGAGCCGGAGATGCTCGCGGCGGTGGAGCCGGACATCACGCTGGTGACGACGCTGATGTCGCTGTCGGGCGTCATTCCGCAGAAGGCCAAGGCGACGGCGCGCCTGGTCGTGCAGCGGTTGGTGCAGGATGTGCGGCGGCGGCTGGAATCTGGATTGCGGCAGTCGCTGATCGGCGCGCTGCGCCGATCGGTGCGGACGCGACGCCCACGCCACAGCGAGATCGACTGGAACCGCACGATCCGGGCGAACCTCAGGCACTACCAGCCCGAGTATCGGACGGTCATTCCCGAGACTCGGATCGGCTACGGCCGCAAGCGCAACGAACTGCGGACCGTCGTGGTGTGCATCGACCAGTCGGGCTCCATGGCCGAATCGGTGGTGTACTCGGGGATCTTCGGCGCGGTGATGGCGTCGATCCCCGCGCTGCGGACCCACGCGGTGGCCTTCGACACCAGCGTGGCCGACCTGACGGAGAAACTCTCCGACCCGGTGGACGTGTTGATGGGCGTGCAGCTCGGCGGCGGCACCGAGATTCACCGGGCGCTGGCGTACTGCCAGGGGCTCATCACCAAGCCGCGCGAGACGATCCTGGTGCTGATCAGCGACCTGTTCGAGGGCGGCGACAACGAGGAATTGATCAAGCGGGCGGCGGCGATCGCGGGCTCGGGCGTGCGGATGGTGACGCTGCTGGCGCTGTCGGATTCGGGGGCGCCGTGCTTCGACGAGAAGAACGCCGCGGCCCTGGCGGGGCTCGGTATTCCGAGTTTCGCGTGCACCCCGGACCGGTTCGGGGAACTCATGGGCGCGGCGATCCAGGGCCGGGACCTTGGGCTGTGGGCGTCGCAGCAGGGGATCACGACGGCGCGGGCGCGGGGAGGGTGAGGGGCGAAGCACCGAACTGGCCGCGGAGCGGGCCATCTCGGTGCACGGCTAGGTGTCAGACGACCTTGGTGCCAGTTGCTTTATTCTGGATTACTCGGTCGCGGCGAGTGGTCGGGAAGAAACGAGGGCTTATTCACGTGCGAGC
Source organism: Phycisphaeraceae bacterium (assembly GCA_026126345.1). GTDB lineage: Bacteria > Planctomycetota > Phycisphaerae > Phycisphaerales > UBA1924 > JAHCJH01. The sequence continues at coordinate 29,256 of JAHCJH010000011.1, forward strand.
AATCCTCATCCGCGTCGGGGCAGACGGTACTGACGGAGGCGGGAACTGGGTCGCCCCAGTCGACCCCGACTCGGGCCGGTTCGTCTACATCCCGATCCCCGAGAACGCCGTCGCGTTTCATCCAGGGTGCGAGCGCCGATTTGATGAAGTGGCGGCCCCGCTGGCATCTTTCCTCAAGGAGCACAGCGCCGACGCTCGCCCCTGGCGGACTCGGATCGATGCGAAGCGCGGGCAACCGATGCATCTGGACCCTGACTTTGAGCACCTCACCTATGGCGACTCCGGCGACGCTCGTGGGCGGGATCTACGCGACTTCAGGTCGGATGATCTGATCGCCTTCTACTCCGCACTGAAGCCGATCCGCCCCGCCGATGCTCTGGTCTACGCGCTGGTGGGCGTATATGTTGTCGATGAGGTTGTCTGGGCACCCTCGGTAGACGATGCGAGGCGCGGAGAGAACGCACACACCCGCAAGGCCGACCGGGCACCGCGCGACATCGTCGTCCGCGCCCGCCCAGGCGTGTCTGGCCGATGCGAGCGGTGCATCCCCGTCGGGGAGAAGCGCGGCACGTCGAACTACTATCTCCGACGTGACGTGGAGTCGGCGTGGGGAGGGCTTGTGAAGGCGGACGGCTCACCCCGGAAGAGTTCATGGCTGAACATGAGCGGGAGCATGCCCCTTCTGGGCAACCCGGAGGGCTTCGCGCAATGGTGGGCGAAACAGAGCGTTCCGATCGTGCGAAGGAACTTCATCGCATGACAACGCCGCGCGTGATCGTGGTACACCTCCGCCAGCCAAGGCAGAGCGATCCAAACGAGAGTCGGTCCGACCCCTTCTATGAGCTTGGGAGTTTTGGCTGTACGAAGTGCCACGCCCAGAACCTCATGAACCTCCGTCGGGCGCACGAACTGGACGGGGCACGATTCGCGTTCGCGCAAGGCGGACCGCTCGGCTTCCGCCTCATCCACCTCACGCCCCCGGCCCGCGTGGTGAAACACCGGGACCGATGCGAACTCGTATGGAAGCCCGCCAAGCGTCCGTTCCGGTACGACGCCGCGCCAGTGCTCGTGAACGCGGAGGGGGAGTCCGACTTCCCCGCGTTGCGGGAGAACATAAGTCGGGTCTTGCGGGCAACTTGGCCCCAGCGGTTCAGTAGTAGGTTCCGCTCGCGCCGCGAACCGCTCCCAGCGCTTGTGGCCAAGGAGATTGTCCGCGTGTTCGACCGCAAGCGAGCGAAGGCAAGGCCTGACGCACTGGCCGCGTCTTATGTCGAGACTCTTCCAAAGCCACCGAACAACCCCGATCGGGCGCGGAGGGCAACGCTCGCGGCTCTCCGGGCCAAGGCGAAAGGACCTCGGAGAGTCAACGACTGCAGCCCGGCCTGCTGTCGGTCACCCCTCCAGATTCGAGCCAAACGAAAACGGCCCCGATGACGGGGGCCGTTTCAAGCGAGGCGGACGGGACTCGAACCCGCAACCACCGGATCGACAGTCCGGTACTCTAACCAATTGAGCTACCGCCCCAGATTGTCGTCCGTGCGGGCCTGTCGGCCGTGCGGACATTGGGGTGAACGCTAGACCGCTCCGGGCCGGTGTCAAGGGGGGACGGGGGAAGTCGCGAGTCGCGAGTGCCGAGTCGCGAGTTCAAGGCAGAGGGCATGTGGACAGGGGCCGAACGGCGGACTCGTTCCGTACCCCGTGCTGAGTGCTGAGGGGCGAGCCCGAGGCCCGGTCGGACGGTCCCGGGGGGTGCCTCAGCGGGTTGTGCCGGCGCTGGCGGCCAGGAGGGTCTTGAAGGCCTCGCCGAACACGAAGTTGTGGGCCGGGAAGTCCTCGCCCACGGTGCCGCCCGCCCCGCGGTTGTTGTCCAGGTGGCTGAACATCAGGTCGGCGCTGCCGGCGGGCTCGAACGCCGCGGCCGCACCCGGGCCGGATGGGGCGCGAGCGTGGTCCATGATCTCGACGGTGCAGGCGACGGCGGCGCCCTGGTCGTCCATGCGTTCGATGGTGGCGGTGTAGCGGAGGGTGCAGCCGGGCGCGGCGTCGCGGTCGATGGAGGCCTTGCCGATCTTGGCGAGGACGACCTTGTAGCGGAAGTCCTCGGCGTGGCCGACGAGCAGGCCGCCGGACTGGGCGAGCCCTTCGAGGATCAGGCTCGCGGGCATGACCGGCAGCGCGGGCAGGGCGCGGGCGGCGTCGGGCGCGAAGTGGTCGTGCAGGTGCTCTTCGGCGAGCGAGACGTTCTTGATCGCCACGAGGCGGCGGCCCCGTTCCAGCGACACGACGCGATCGATCCACATCCAGCGCACGGTTGGCCCTTCGAGCCCCCTCGTCTCTTCCCCCCCCACCATTCCGGTCTTTCTCGCCCCACGACCGACGACCTGCGTTCGCCTGAGGCTTCCGGCCGCGGGCGGTGGGCGGCGGCGGGCGGTTACTTGTCGGCCAGGCGGCGGGCGACGTACTTGACGACGGCGTCGACGGTGAAGAGGTCGGCGACCTTGTTGATGGCGGGGTTGGCCTCGAACTTGGCGAAGTCGACGTGGGGCAGGCGGGCCTTGAGGGCGGCGATGCCCTCGGCGGTCACCTTGCCCTCGCGGACGTACTTGGGGTCCTGGGCGACGTTCTCGGGGAACAGGTCGCCCTGGGGCACCTTGAAGCCGAAGGCCTGCTCGAGCTTGAACTGGATGTCGAGGAAGTCGATGGACTCGGCGCCCAGGTCGCCCACGAGCGAGGCGGTGGGCGTGACTTCCTCCTCATCGACGGCCAGCGCATCGACGATCACCGCGCGGACTTTGCTGAAGATCTCATCTTGCGTCATGGCTGGTTCCTTGCTGGCCCGGCGGGGGCCCGGGCGGACCCATGTTAGCAGGCGGTCAGGGAGAAGTCCGCGCCGGGCGGAGCGTGAAACGGCCGGCGACGGCGACGGGCGGCTCGCCGGGCTGGTCGCGCCCCGGGGTGAGCACGCGGGCCTCGCCTTCGAGCTCGAAGGCGCCGCCATCGGCGGGTTTGCGGAGCGAGACTTCGACGCGCATCACGTGACCGGGGCGGACGAACGTGCCGTACTTGACGCCGCGAACCGCGCCGAGCACCAGGCGCTGGTTTCCAGCGCGGTCGGCCAGCAGGCGGCGGCCGGCCTGGACCATGGCTTCGAGCATGAGCACGCCGGGCAGGACGGGGAAGCCGGGGAAGTGGTCCTGGAGGTACTCCTCGGCGGCGGACACCTGCTTGATGGTGACGATCCGCTCGGGGGACTGTTCCAGCACGCGGTCCACGAGGTCGAAGTGCATCGGGGCGGAATATAGCCCAGGGGAGTGCTGGGTGCCGAGTGCTGAGTGCTGAGCGAAAGACAGGAAGGCAGGGGAAGGCCGTGAAGTCGCCAGTCGCACGTCGCGAGTCCCGAGGACAAGGCAGGGGGAGGCAGAAAGTCCAGAATGCAGGAAGGCACAAAGGGCAGGAAGGCAGAAACGCAGGGGAACCGGGGGCGCGGGGCGCCGATAGGCTTGGCCCGTGCCGGTGGTTCAGGATGAAGCCGTGTGCATTCGACACTGGGACTGGTCCGAGACCAGCCAGACGGTGTCGCTGCTGACGCGGGACCACGGGCTGCTGCGGGCGATCGCCAAGGGGTCCAGGCGGCCCAAGGCGCCGTACTCCGGCGGCGTCGAGCTGCTGAGCCGGGCGCGGGTGGGGCTGATCCTCAAGCCCGCCAGCGGGCTGCACCTGCTGACGGAGTGGGACCTGGTCGAGCCGTTCGGCCATCTGCGGCGCGACCTGCGCGCGCTGCACGCGGCGTGCTACATGGCGGACCTGTGCCAGTGTCTGGTGCAGGACCATGATCCGCACCCGGAGATTTACGATGCGCTCTCCGATGCGCTTCGGGCGCTGGCCGAGCCGACGGCGGCGGGGCGCTCGCTGCTGGTGTTCCAGTGGCGGGTGCTGGTGCACGGCGGGTTCCGGCCGGTGATCGACGGGTACGCCGATGCCCGTGAGCCGCTGAGCACCGCGGGCGTGGTGCGCTTCAGCCCGGAGCTGGGCGGGCTGGTGCGGCGGGCGGGCGTGCCGGAGGACTGGCCGGTGCGGCGGGCGACGCTGCAGGCCGTGCACTGGGCGGCGACGGGCGGGCGGGGCGCTGCGCCGCCGGCGGGGGACGTGGATCGAGCCAACGCGCTCCTGGGGTGCTACGTCCGATACATCCTGGGGCAGGAGCCGCGGACATTCGCGCTGCTGTTTCCGAAGCTGTCGGGTGTGCGGGCGCCGGGGCCGGGAAGGGGCGGGCCGGGGTGAAGTGCGGGGGGGTGCGGGTCGATGGGTGAAGGACTGGACTCGGGCGGAGCCCTGGCCGGACGTAGTGAAGAGCCAGCCATGGACCCCCAGACGATCGAACGCGTGCTGTCGTGCAAGAAGCTGCCGAGCCTTCCGGCGGTGGCGATGCGCGTGGTGGAACTGACGCAGACGCGGGACGTGAAGCTCGCGGAGCTGGCGCAGACGATCCAGAACGACCAGGGGCTTTCGAGCAAGGTGCTGCGGACGGTGAACTCGTCGTTCTACGCGCTGCGCAAGCCGTGCGGGACGATCAACCAGGCGATCGTGTTCCTGGGCCTGAACGCGGTGAAGACGCTGGCGCTGGGGTTCTCGCTGGCTTCGGCGATCCAGAAGAAAGGCGACGACGGGTTCGACTACAAGTCGTACTGGCGGCGCGGGCTGTTCTCGGGTGTGGCGGCCAAGTGCATCGCGGTGGAGTCGCGCGGCGGCTACGACGAGGAGTGCTTCCTGGGCGGGTTGTTGCAGGACGTGGGGATGGTGGCGCTGTTCCAGGCGCTGGGCGACGAGTACCTCGCGGTGCTGAAGAAGACCGGCGGCGAACACCGGCAGTTGCTGAAGCACGAGACGGCGGACCTGGAGCTGACGCACCCGGAGATCGGGGCGATGCTGGTCACGCGCTGGAAGCTGCCGCCGGAACTGGTGATGCCGGTGCGGTTCCACGAGCGGCCGACGGCGGCGCCGGCGGAGTACCTGCGGATCTGTCAGACGGTGGCGCTGGGCAACATCGTGTGCGACGTGCTGTGCGCGGCCGAACCGGCGCTGGTGCTCAAGCGGTTCTACGAGCGTGCGGCCGAGTGGATGCACCTGACCCCGGCGCAGTGCGACGCGGTGGTTCGTCGTGCCCAGGAGGGAGCGCGGGAGATCGGCCGGCTGCTGGACGTGGACGCGACGGGCGCGGCGGATGCCGACGATCTGATCGCGCGGGCGCACGGGCAGCTGGCGAACGTCAATGTGCTGTGTGCGGGAACCGGCGAAACGATCGACCCGGTAACGGGCCTGCCGGACCGCGCCGCGTTCAACCAGAGCGTGACCACGGCGTACGCCGCGCTGAACAGCGGGCGGACGCTGTCGGTGGCGTTCTTCTCGATCGACGCGTGGGCGCGGGTCTCGACCATGAACGCCCGCGTTGCCGAGGGGCTGCTGGCGCAGGTGTCGTCGAGGTTGGCGCGGCATTACGAGGCGGGCGGCGGGCGGGTGTTCCGGTTCGACGACACGCGCCTGGCGGCGATCGTTCCGAACGTGGACCGCCTGCACGCGGCGCGCCTGGCGGAAGAGGCGCGGGCGCTGACGGCGCGGACGCCCTTCCACGTTCAGCCGGCCGGCCTCATGGGAACGAACATCGATACGACGCTCTCGGCCGGACTGGCGTGCGTGGACGCAGGGACGATCTCCCGACTGCCCGACGCCGATGCGCTGATCGACACCGCGCTGCGGGCGCTGGCCTCCGCCCAGGCGGCGGGGGAGAACTCGATGCGGGTGTTCGCGCCGAAGGCCGCGGCCTGAAGTCGGGCGCTACGACGTCGCCTCGGGCAGGAGGGTGCCTGTGGTGCGCGGGGCGGCGGCGAGGCGCGTGGCGACACGGCGCACGTCCTGGAGCGTGACGGACTGGTAGCGTTCGAGCTCGTGCTCGAGGGTGGAGTAGCGGCGCAGGCTGGTCCACTGGCGGCCCAGGCGGTGCATGCGGCCCTCGGGGCGCTCGCCGGCGAGGGTGACGGCTGTGGCGAGCTTGGCGCGGATGCGGTCCACGTCGGCCTGGGTGGCGGTATCCGGGAGCGCGGCAAGTTCGCGCTCAACGACGGTCCAGACTTCGTCGAGCGCCTCGGGCTCGCAGGCGACGAAGAGGCGGAAGTCGCCGATGCCGTCCTTGGTTTCGACGGAGGCCTCGGCCTCTTCGGCCAGGCCGGGCTCGACCAGGGCCCAGTGCAGGCGGCTGTTGTCGGGCCCGCCCAGGAGCATTGCGGCGACGGCGGCGGCGTAGCGATCATCGTCGGCGTCGCCTGGGGCGGCCCCGACGCTCATGCGGTAGGCCCGGGCGACGCGGGCGTCGCGCTGGGTGAAGGCGGCGCCGCCGACGCGGGGCGGTGAGGCGTCGCGGGAGGCGTCGGTGTTGGCCCAGCCGGCGCACAGAGCGCGGAGCTGCTCGACGCGGGCGTCGAAATCGACGCGCCCGGCCAGGGCGACGACCGTGTTGTCGGCCGAGTAGCGGCGCCCGAAGTAGTCGCGCATCTGCGGGGCGGTGAGCGGGCCGATGGTTTCCGGCAGGCCGAGCACGCGGTGCGCCAGGCCGTGGGCGCCGTAGTGGGCCGCGAGCAGCCGCTCGTAGAGCACCCAGACCGGGTCGTCCTTGTACATGGCGATCTCTTCGAGGATCACGCCCTTCTCGGTGTCGAAGTCGGCATCGCGGAGCGCCGGACGCATCATGTCGGCCAGGACGTCCACCGCCTCGGGCAGGTGCTCGTGGAGCGTCGAGGCGTAGAAGGCGGTCATCTCGGAACTCGTGTAGGCGTTGGCGCGGGCGCCGATGCGGTCGAAGTCGCGGTTGACGTCGTCGCTGGTGCGGCGCGCGGTTCCCTTGAACATCATGTGCTCGAGGAAGTGGCTGACGCCCATGACGCCGGGCGCTTCGTCGCGGGCGCCGGTGCGGACGAAGAAGCCGACGGCGGCGGTGAGCGCGGCGGGGTCAATCTCGGCGATGACGGTCAGACCGTTGTCGAGCGTGGCCTTGCGGAAATCGACTGGCATGGCGGAGGGTATCAGGCGCCGGCGGCCGTCATCGCTTCGAGGATGCGCCGGCAGACCGTGCCGGGCTCCCTGGAGCCGCAAACGGCCGAGCTGACGGCGACGCCCCGGCAGCCGGCACGCGCGAGCTGGCCGACGTTCTCCGGCGTGATGCCGCCGATGGCCAGGTGGGGCATGGGGCGCGAGCGCTCGACGGCGGCCAGGAACTGGCCGAGGTACTCCGGCCCGCTGACCGGACGCCGCTTGGTCTCGGACGGGAACATGGCGCCGACGCCGGCGTAGTCGGCCCCGTCGAGCAGGGCGCGTCGGGCCTCTTCGGGATTGTGAGTGCTGACCCCGACGAGCAGACGCGGGCCGCCGATGCGCCGAGCCTCGGCGACCGGGAGATCGTCCTGGCCCAGGTGAACGCCGTCGGCCCCGGAGAGGAACGCGATGTCGGCCCGGTCGTTGATGATGACCGAGGCCGTGGGCCCGGGTTCAGCCGCCGCGTCGCCGGGCGCGGCGAAGACCGACGGGGGCTTGGGCGTCTTTGCGATCTCGACCAGGTCACGGGCGCGCCGGAGCAACTCACCGTCGGGCAGGCCCTTCTCGCGCAACTGGACGCAATCGGCGCCGCCGGCGATGGCGTATTCGGCGACGAGGCGCCAGTCCATGTGGGTGCAGAGCGAAGCGGTGATGATGACGCAGAGCCGCCATTGCCTGCCGCGCCCGGTGCCCAGGGCCAGGAGCAGTTTCTTCTCGGCGTCGTAGAGCCGGTAGCGGGCGCGTTCGACGGGGGGCGCGGCGGCGGGGGCCAGGGCCTTGCAGGCCTCTTCGACGGAGCGGAGGGCCTCGCCGGCGCGCGCGGCGGCGGCGGCGGCGACGTCGTGGAGGTTGGTGCGCATGGCTTCCTGGACGGTGGTGATGGCAACGCCGACATCGCCCGGGGTGTCGCGCGAGAGCAGCAGCGCGGCGCGGGTGGGGTCGACGGCGCGCACCACGTCGCGCAGCACGTGGCGGATCTCCTTGAACTCGCGGCTGAGGGCCTCGCTGTCGAGCGCGAAGCGCGCGGTGTCTTCGAGCACGCGCAGGCCCTCGCGGGCGCGGTTGAGGTTGGCGTCGAGCATGCGGTGGAGCGCATCCATGGGGCCGGGGGCGATGGTACCGGGGCGGGCCGGGCCGGTCGGGGGCCGATCGGCATCCCCGGGGCGCGATGAAGCAGGCCCGGGCGGACCGATATTCTCAGGACCATGCAGCCCGCCCCCCTCTCCGCCGAACCGTGCATCCTGGTCATCTTCGGCGCCTCGGGCGACCTGACGCAGCGCAAGCTGATCCCGGCCCTGTACGACCTGGACCGCCAGGGGCGGCTGCCGGCGGGCATGTGCGTGCTGGGCGTCTCGCGCACGGCGATGAGCGACGAGGCGTTCCGCGAGAAGATGCACGCGTCGGTCAAGCAGTTCTCGGCCGGGTTCGAGCCCGCGAAGTGGGAGTCATTCGCCCGGCGGCTGTACTACTTCGCCGGCGACGGCGCCTCGGCGGACATGTTCCCGGGGCTGAACGTGCGCCTGGCGGCGCTGGGCGAGCGGCACGCGATCCTGCGGGGCGGCGGACAGCCCAACCTGCTGTTCTACCTTTCGGTCGCGCCGACGCTCTACGAGGCGATCATCGCCAACATCGGGGCTTCGGGGCTCGTGAGCGAGGGCAAGCGCTGGTGCTCCCTGAACGCGCAGGCGATGCCCTGGCAGCGGATCATCGTGGAGAAGCCCTTCGGGACGGACCTCGCGTCGACGGTGTCGCTGAACCGGGCGCTGGGGCGCGTGTTCGAAGAAGAGTCGATCTTCCGCATCGACCACTACCTGGGCAAGGAACTGGTGCAGAACATCCTGGTGATGCGGTTCGCCAACTCGATCTTCGAGCCGATGTGGAACCGCAACCACGTGGACCACGTGCAGGTGACCGCGACCGAGACCGTGGGCGTCGGCTCGCGGGCGGCCAATTTCTACGACGCGGCGGGCGCGCTGCGCGACATGATCCAGTCGCACCTTCTGCAGGTGCTGGCGATGGTGGCGATCGAGCCGCCGAGCGTGTTCGACGCCGCGGCGATCATGCGGGAGAAGATCAAGCTGTTCAACTCGTACCTGCCGTTGCGGCCGGAGCAGATCGCGCGGTCGGGCGTGTTCGGGCGGTACACCCGATCGGCCGGGGGTGACCAGCCGTCGTACGTCGAGGAAAAGGGCGTGAGCGCCGAGCGACGGACCGAGACGTACGCGGCGCTGCGGCTGCACTTTGAGAACTGGCGGTGGGCGGGGGTTCCGTTCTTCGTGCGGTCGGGCAAGTCGTTGGCGGCGAAGCTGACGGAGGTGGTGGTGCAGTTCAAGAAGCCGCCGACGGACCTGTTCCGCAGCGTGGACCCCACACTGCGCGACCGGCCGGCGAACCGGCTGATCATCAACATCGCGCCGCGTGAGGGGATCAGTCTGCGGATCGAGGGCAAGGTGCCGGGCCCGGGGCTGGCGATCCAGTCGGCCAAGCTGGACCTGGACTACCTGCAGCGGTTCGGGGGCGAGGTGATCGAGGCGTACGGGCCGCTGATCCTCGACGCGGTGCGGGGCGACCGCACGCTGTACAAGCACCGCGACGAGGTGGAGGGCGGCTGGCGCATCTGCGACCCGTTCCTCAACAGCCCGGAACTCCGCGCCGGCATCGAGGATTACGCCGCGGGATCCTGGGGCCCGGCGGGGGCCGACCACCTGATCGCGGCTGATGCCCCCGGGCGGCAGTGGCACAATCCCAGACCGGACGACGTTCGGTAACCGCGCGGGACGGACGAACTCCCGTGAATCCGGGCAAACTGAATGGCCGCATCCCCGTTCGTCGGGTATTCGTATAGACCGGGGTCCGGCCGTTCTGGCCGGGTTGCCCGCCCCACTCGCCGGGAGGTTCCATGCGCCGCCGCCTGATCGCCCTGATGTGCCCCGTGGTGTTCGCCAGCGCCGGTGCGCTGGGCCAGACCGTGACCCTGAACAATTCGTCCCTGCCCTTCCCGACGGGCCAGGCGAATCTTGTGCCCGAGCCGGGCTTCGGTCCGGGGGAGATCGCGGCGGCGACGTTTGACATCCCGCAGGATCTTCTGCCGATCCGCGTGACGTCGGTGTCGGTGATGTGGTACTCGACGTTCTACAGCATCTTCGGCCCCCAACCGCCGACGGCGCAGGAAGACATTCTCATTTACCGCGGCATGCCGCCCAACGTGGTGTTGATCGGTTCGGCGGACACGCCGCAGATGCAGGACGGCGGGTGGAACCTGTTCTCGTTCGCCCAGGGATTGCCCGACGACCTCATCATCACGACCGGAACCAAGCTGACCGTCGGCATCCGGATGGACATGACCCCGCTCAACCAGAACGGCCAGGCGCCGGCCGGCAACGCGCTGGCGGCGGCACCGGCGTACGACACCACATCGACAACGCAGAAGCGGAACCCCGTGTTCCTGACGAGCACCGTCAACACCGTCAACGGACCGCGGACCGGCTGGATGGACTACAACGACATCGTGCAGGCCAACGGACAGCGCCGCAGCACGCAGGGCTGGGATCTGGGGCTGGTCGTGACCATCGAGCACTACGAGCCACCGACACCCCCCTGCCCGGCCGACCTTGCGACCGAAGGCTCTTCCGATCCGTTGTCCGGCCCCGACGGCTTCATCACCGGCACCGACTTTGACGTGTTCGTCCAGGGGTTCTTCACGGAACTCCGGCGCGGCGACAACTCGCTGCTGGCCGACCTGACCGACGACCAGGGTTCCGGCGGGCCGGACGGGTTCGTGACCGGGGCCGACTTTGACTTCTTCGTCATCAAGTTCTTCGAGGGATGCCCGTAATCCCGGGCGGGGCGGAGGCTCGATGGGAGCTCGTGGGCGCAACGCGTGGGGAGCCTTCGGCTTGGTGCTGGCGGCGTTGACGTCGGCCGCGTCCGGCCAAGCGGTCACGGTCGACCCGCGCCTGATGGTCGAGCGCATCGCCGACGGGCTGGGGTTCGGCATCGGGCAACTGACGTCGGCGTTCGCCGTGCTCGACCGCAACACGATCTTGGTAGCAAGCCGCATCGACGGCAAGATTCGCAGGATCAACCTGATCCCCGGGGCCGCCGCGGCGGCGGGTCCGGTGGTGGTTGACCTGGACATCGTGGCGAACAACCAGGCCGACTCGCAGTCGGAGTACGGCGTGCAATCGATCACGCCGCACCCGGGCTTTGCGACCAACGGTTGGGTGTACCTTCGGTACGACCGGTCGTTGACGCCCGGGGCCGACACGCCCGAGACCACGCTGGCGATCACCGATGTGCCGCAGAGCGTGATCGAGCGGTGGATCTGGCAGCCGCTGGCCAACGGCGGCAACGGGGCGCTGGTCTTCGACCGGCTGATCCGCTCGACGCCGGTGTACGAGCGGTACCACCACGGCGGGCCGCTGGTGTTCCTGCCCGACGGAACGTTCGTGGCGTCGCTGGGGGATCAGCGGCTTGGCGGCAGCGTGTCGTTCAACAACAACCCCGATTTCAACTTCGAGGCGGGCGTGCTGCTGAGGCTGAACGACGACGGTTCGGTCCCCGCCGACAATCCGTTCGTCGGCGTGCCGGGCCTTCCGGCCTCGGTCGCGGCGTGGTACGCCTACGGCGTGCGCAACGCGTACGGGTTCGCGACCGACCCGGCGACCGGGCGGCTGTGGTTCACCGACAACGGCGAGTTCACCTTCGACGAATTGAACCTGGCCTTTCCGGGCATGAACAGCGGGAGCCGGCAGATCGCCGGCCCCGCGGGCCACCCGGCGCAGACAGGCTCGACAGCCAACCTGGTGATGCTGCCCGGGGCGCAGTACGCCGAGCCCGCGTTCAGCTGGCGGAACACGGTGGGCATCACGGGCATCGCGTTCCTGTACGGCTCGGCGCTGGGGCCGGCGTGGGACGACGTGCTGCTTGCCGGCATGTTCAACTTCGGGTACGTCTGGGGGTTCCGCATGACGCCCGATCGGCTGAGCCTGGCGCTGAGCCACCCGGGGCTGCAGGACCGGGTGGACGATCGCGCTTCATTCTCGACCGAGCCGGTCGGCACCGAGGCGGCGGAACTGCTGTTCGGCCGCAACTTCGGCGGGCCGTTCGTCAGCACCGTGCAGGCGACGATGGGGCCCGACGGGCTGCCGTACTTCCTCAACGGGCAGGGCAAGATCTGGCGCATCACGCGCCGATGCTGGAGCGACATCGTCACCGCCGGAACCAGCGACCTGGAGAGCGGTCCCGACGGCTACCTCACCGGCGACGATTTCGACGCGTTCATCGAGGCGTTCTTCACCGGCGCTCGGCGCCAGCCCGGCGGCACGCTGCTGGCCGACGTGGCGACGGCGCCGACGGGCGCGCCGTTCCCCGACGGCTTTCTGACCGGCGATGACTTCGACCGCTTCGTGTACACGTTCTTCACCGGCTGCCCGTGACCCCGCGCCGTCCACGGGCCGAGGCGGGTTGCCCCGGAGCGGGCCGCGCCGCACAATACCGCCATGCACGAGCCCATCCCCCTGGCCGGCGACCGCGGCCCATTCACTCGCCCCGCGCTGCCCGGCGCCGTGGTCGTGCGCGAATCGGCCGATGAGGTGATCGACGCGGCCCTGGCCGACCTGTTCATGCACGCCCTGGCGTGCGCCCGGGCGTTCGGTGATTTTCACCTGGCGCTCTCGGGCGGCGGAACGCCGATGCCGATGTACCGACGGCTGATGTACGACCCGGCGTACCGCGAGTTTCCCTGGACGCGCACGCACCTGTGGATCGTGGACGAGCGGCGCGTGCCGTTCGACGACGACCGCTCCAACTTCCGGCACATCGACGAGATCATCGGCCACCACTCGGGCATCCCCCGCGAGCAGGTGCACCCCATCCGCGCCACCGAGCCCGACGCCGATGCCGCCTACGAGCGGCTGCTGCGCGACACGCTGGAATGGCGCGAAAAAGGCCAGGACCGGCTCGACTACGTGCTGCTGGGCATGGGCGCCGACGCCCACACCGCCAGCCTCTTCCCGCGCTCGCCGGCGCTGCGCCCGGCCCCCGGCGGGCCGCAGTGGGTCCGCATCAACGCCGGGCCGAGCGTCACGCCACCCGACCGCGTCACCATGACCTACCAGCTCATCAACGCCGCACGATTCATCGCCGTGCTCGCCACCGGGGCCGCCAAACGACCGACCATCGCCCGCGTCGCCGCGGCGGCGAGCCTCTCGCCCCCCCCGATCGACGACCTGCCGATCCTGGGCGTGCGGCCAGTCGCCGGAGAGCTGCGCTGGTACCTCGACGCGGAGGCGTGCCCGGGGTCGTAGCGATCCGAACTATTGCCCGCACCCCGAGAAGAACTTCTGGATGAACAGGTCGAAGTCCTCGCCGGTGAGATAG
>JAHCJH010000110.1 GCA_026126345.1 Phycisphaeraceae bacterium
CGAGGCGACGCGTCGGTCGGCGACAGGGCGATGGCGGCGCCGCCGGCGGCGACGTCGTGCCGGACGACGATGAAACCGTCGCGGGTGATCGACTCGACGTCGGCCCGGAGCCGGCGCTCCAGCACGTTGGCGAACGTGGTGAGGTTGCTCAGCCGGCGGCCGGCACCAACCGTCTTGCCGATCACCGAGAAGATCTGGGCGATGCCGACGGCCAGCAAGGCCACGGCCCCGATGGCGACGAGCACCTCGACCAGCGTGAACGCCCGGCGGGGCGGGCGGGCGGTTGATCGCGGTGTGCGGACGCGGGTGATCATGGGTTCACCGTGAAAACGCTGACGGCCGCGGGCGCCTGGGGGGTCATGACGATCTGCGTGGGGTTCACCGGGTACGCGCTGACGGTCTCCGGGATCGACGGCGAGATGCGGAACGCGAACCGATTGGCCCCGGTGCGGGTGTCGGCGCCCTGCACTGTGTAGACATTGCCGTAGTTGTCCACGACCACCTGGCCGGACTGCGAGATCTGTGCGAACACGGCGGCGGTCTGGCGGCCCGGAGCGCCGATGATCGTGAGCGTGTCGCGGACCTTGGGGTCCTCCAGGCGGACGTTGGCGACGAAGGGCAGCGAGTAGCGGGCGCTTCCGCCGAATGAACCGTCGAGCGTGGCCTGCCCCTGGTTGTCCTCGCTGACCGGCCAGCGGCGGTCGGCGGCGGGAAGGTTGACATCGGTGAGCGCGCGGTAGAGCGAAGCGCCGCGCGCCAGGCGAATCTTGGGATCGATGCGCCGGGCGAACACGGCGACCTGGACAGCGCCCGAACCGCCGCTCAGGCGGCGGACGGCCATATCCCACACGAGCAGCGGTTCGCTCGCGCCCGAGGCATCGCCGGGGTACAGGCGGTCGGCCAGCGGGACGTAGACCCGATCGTCGAAGCCCGGGGTTGCCGGATCGTCCTGCCCGAGCACCGCCCAGCCGCCGGTGGTGTCGACAGCGACGGGTTGCCAGACGCCAAGGCCGTTGGCGCCGTCCACGGTCAGGGTGCTGTTGTTGGCGCGGGCCCAGGACTCCCAGAAGCCGCGCTGCAGGAAGGAGTGGCCGCTGATGTACGCCTGGGCGGATTGAACGCTCAAGGTGCCGAATGTGGCGTCGGCGCCGGCCCGCTGCAGCCGGATGACCGCCGGGAAGAGCGCCCCGATTCCCAGCAGGCCCAGGGCCAGGATGAACACCGCCATGAGCACTTCGACGAGCGTGAAGGCCCGCGCCGGCTTGTGAAGAACGGTGCGGATCATGGGTTGCCTCCGGCAGCGATGCCGCCCACGGGGGTGAGCTGCACCTGCACCGGGCGCAGCACGCCCAGCACGCGGTCGATGGTGAAGATGCGGGCCTCCGGGTTGTCGGCCCGCGTGGCATCGGCGGCCGTGGGATTGGCGTAGCCCTCGATCCAACGCGACATCGACGCCGCGTTGCCAGGGATGCCGGTCACGAACCGCGGGACCACGCCCTGGCGGCCGGCGTCGAACTCGCCCGGGTCGATCTCGTAGAGCGAGCCGGAAATCGGATCGGTGCGAACGCCCAGGGCCGCGGCCATGCGGCGCTCGTCGTAGAGCGCGATCATGGTGGTGCCCCGAGCGAGCACGACATCGCTCGATTGACCGCCGATGATGGCGCGCCGCTCCTGATCGGTGAGGTTTCGGCGATCGGTGAGAATGCGAACGGCCCAACGGCGCAGATCGCTGGCGCGATCGGGGCGCCGCCACTCGAGGTTCGTTGAGGTGGGCCGCTGGGCGTCGCTGGGCCGGGGGGAAACGACCAGCACCGGGTCGGGAACGCCCGCGAGCACGGAGCCCGTGCCGCCCTCGAATCGGATCATGAACGACTGGCGGTCGCGCCCCGCATCGGCTGCAGACAGGTCGTAGAAGCCGGTCTCGGGGAAGACCCAGGCCGGGCCGGTGGCCGGGTAGCGCAGCGGCCCGCCGCCGGCGTCGTACCACTCCTCGACGCCGAGCGCCGACTGCGGCGCGTAGGCACGGACCATCCAGCCGCGGGGCAACTCGATGGGCTCCACCGTGTCCAGCGGTACGAAGACATCGCGCAGCACGTCGTTGCCGCCGACGCGGTCGAGCAACGTGCCGACCTTGAGGCAGGCGATGACGGTGGTGTTGCCGCCGGGCTCGAAGAAGAAGACGGCGGCGGCGTCCTGACCCGTGCCGGAGCGGACGGCGGCGTCGCGGGCGGCGGCCACGGCCGAGGCGAGCCGGCTCTCGGCGGCGGACGACTGCTGCGAGTAGACCATCGACGAGAACGCCGGGAGCGCCAGCACGATGAGCAGCACGATGATCGCGATGACCACCAGCAGCTCGACGAGCGTGAACGCGTGTCGGGGTGCACGGGCGCGGTCGGTCATGAGCCACCCTCCACAATCACAAGGTTGTCGCGGTTGCGGGCGTCGGCGGGGTTGGCTTCATCGAAGGCGCGATCGAGGCCCGCGCTGACGATGGCCCAGCCCGCGCTGCGCAGCGCCTGGTTGACCAGGGGGTCGCCGACCAGCGGCGGGATGTTGAACGAACGCACCTCGCCGTCTCTGGCCGCGTCGTTGGCCGCCGCGCCCGGGAACACGGACAGGAGGCCGGAGCCCTTGGCGTGCGGCGTGGGGAGCCAGCGGTAGTACCGGAACGGGACTCCCTGGCGGTCGTAGATCACCGTGCGCTCGACCTGACCGCCGATGGTGGCGATGCGCTCGGGGGCGCCCGCGGGGTCGAAGATGGGATTGATCTTGGCGCCCTTGCGTTCGAACGTGCCGTCGGCCAGCGGCTTGGTGAAGCCGGCGCCGTCGACGCCGTCGATCTCCTTGGGCAGCACGCCCAGGAGATAGAACGCCAGGGAATGCTCGCTGTAGCGGCGGCCGGTGGGATCGGCCTCGTAGCGCAGGTAGCGGGTGGTGGCGCCGGCGCCGCCGAGCGTTTCGCCGGCCAGACGGATGCGCTTGTTGGGCGTGTCCACCGGCCCGGCGGCGTTGGCGTCGTCGGCCAGGGGCGGCAGAAAGCCGAACTGCTGCTTGAACTGCTCGATGGCGATGCCCATCGACCGCATGTACTGCTGGTCGGCGCTGCGCCGCGCCGATCGGATCGCGGCCCCGACGGCGACGAAGATCAACGCCGCGAGGATGGTGATGATGACGAACACCACCAGCGCTTCGACGAGCGTGAAGGCGCGAGGGCGGGTTGGGCGGTGCCGGTGCATGGGATGCTTTCCGAAGGGGGTCACAGCTTGCCGCCCTGCAGCTTCTCGATGATGGCGACCAGGGGGAGGAACATGGCGATGACGATGGTGCCGACGGCGCCGCCGAGGAAGAGCACCAGCAGCGGCTCGATGAGCTTCACGAGCGATTGCACCGCGACGTCGACCTCTTCGTCGTAGTTGTCGGCGATCTTCAGGAGCATGGCGTCGAGGTCGCCGGTCTCCTCGCCGACGTCGATCATGTTGACGACGATCGAGTCGCAGACCTTGCTCTCGCGGAGCGGGGCGGCGAACGTCTCGCCCTCGCGGATGGAGTCGTGCACACTGTTGAGCGCCTTCTCGAAGACGTAGTTGCCCGAGGTGTCGCGGGTGATGGCGATGGCCTCGAGGATCGGCACGCCGGCGTTGACCAGCGTGCCGAGGGTGCGCGTGAAGCGGGCGATGGTCGTCTTGCGGATCAGGCCGCCGATGATCGGCACCCAGAGCAGCACGTTGTCGGTGACGGCCCGACCGGGCGTGGCCCGGCGAGCCAGCTTCCACAGGATCACGAACAGGACGGGTGCACCGATGACGAACACGGCGCCGGGGATGCCGCCGCCCTGGCCCGCCAGCCAGCGGCTGGTGTTCACCAGCCACTGCGTGAGCGCGGGCATGACCACGCCGAACTCGGCGAAGATCTCCGAGAACTTGGGGATGATCGCGATCATGATGAACAGCACGATGCCCACGGCGACGGTCACGACGACCGCCGGGTACACCATCGCGCCGATCACCTTGCGCTTGAGGCGCTGCGCCTTCTCCATGAACTCAGACAGGCGCTGCAGGATGATGTCCAGCACGCCGCCGATCTCGCCGGCGTTCACCATCTTGACGTACAGCTTGTCGAACGCCGCGGGGAACTTGGCCATCGCCTCCGAGAGGCTGGCGCCGCCCTCGACCTCTTCGCACACGCCCTGGAGGATGCTCTTGAGCTTGCCGGGCTTCTGCTGCTCCTCGAGGATCTGCAGCGAACGCAGCAGCGGAAGGCCCGCGTCCTGGAGCGTCGACAGCTGACGCGTGAACACCGTGAGGTGCTTCTTGCTCACGCCGCCGATGCTGATGGCGAACCCGCCCTTCTTCTTGGCCTTCTTGCCCTCGGCGGCGGTGGGGCCCTTCTTGGCGTCCTCCTTGGACTGGCGGACGCTGGTGGGGAAGTACCCCTGCTGCTTGATCTTCTGGATCGCCTCGTCGCTCGATCCGGCCTCGATCGTGCCCTTCTGGGCCTTGCCCGAGGCGTTGAGCGCTTCGTAGGTGAACGTCGCCATGGTCGTATCTCCGGCCTGTCGTGGTCAGCGTTCGCGGCGGCGCCGCGGGGTGATCAGTCTTCTTCGGCGATGGTCTCGCGGACGACCTCGTCGAGCGTCGTCTGCCCCTCGTAGATGGCCAGCAGCCCGCACTCGCGGAGCGTGCGCATGCCGGCGCGCCGGGCCATGTTGCGCAGGATGTTGGTGCTGGCCTTCTTCATGATCATGTCGCGCATCTCCTCCGTGAGCGTCATGATCTCGAACAGGGCCATCCGGCCGCGGTAGCCGGAGCCGAAGCAGTTGTCGCACCCCTTGCCGCGGAAGAACTGCTTGCCGGCGACCGCTTCGGGGGTGAGGGCGAGCTCCATGAGCTCCTCTTCCTTGGGGGTGTAGCGTTCCTTGCAGCGCGGGCAGATGGTGCGGGTGAGCCGCTGGGCGACGACGCCCTCCATCGTGGCGGTGAGCAGGAACGGCTCGAGCCCGAGGTCCACGAGACGGATGACCGACGACGGGGCGTCGTTGGTGTGCAGCGTGGTGAGCACCAGATGGCCCGTGAGCGAGGCCTGCACGGCGATCTCGGCGGTCTCCAGGTCGCGGATTTCGCCGACGAGGATGATGTCCGGGTCCTGGCGAAGGAACGAGCGAAGCGCCCGGGCGAAGGTCAGCTCGACCTCGGCGTTGACCTGCACCTGGCAGAGACCGTCGATGTCGTACTCGACCGGGTCCTCGGCGGTGAGGATCTTGGTTTCGATGTCGTTGAGCTCGGCCAGGGCGGCGTAGAGCGTGGTGGTCTTGCCCGAGCCGGTGGGCCCCGTGACGACAACGATGCCGTTGGGCTTGCGGATGAGCTGGCGGAACCCTTCGAGGTCGTCGGGGCGCATGCCGATACGGTCGAGCGCCAGCTGCACGTTGCTGCGGTCGAGCACGCGCATGACGACGCTCTCGCCGTACATGGTGGGCAACACGCTGATGCGCAGGTCGACGGGGGCCTTGCCGACGGTCAGCTCGATGCGGCCGTCCTGCGGCAGGCGCCGCTCGGCGATGTCGAGCTTGGCCATGACCTTGATGCGGCTGGTGATCGCCGGTCCGAGGTGCTTGGGGGGCGGGACCATCTCGTACAGGACGCCGTCGATGCGGTACCGCATCTTGAACTCGTCCTCGAAAGGCTCGAAGTGGATGTCCGACGCCTTGTCCTTGATGGCCTGCAGCAGCACGAGGTTGAGCAGCTTGATGACCTTGTTGTCCTCGGCCATCTCCATCACGACGTCGAGATCGATCGACTCGCCGCCGCGGGAGCCCAGGGCCGCGAACTTGTCGTCCGACGCGAGTTCGCTGACGACGTCCTTGACCGACTCCTGCTGCGAGTAGTGTTTCTTGATGAGCGCGTCGACCTGGACGGCGTCGGCGACGACGGCCTCGACGTTGAAGCCCATGAGCAGGCGCAGGTCGTCCACGGCCCGGAAGTTGTCCGGGCTCTTCATGGCGATCTTCAGTCGCTTGCCCGTCGGGCTGAACGCGATGGGCACCACCTGGTAGGCCTGCACGCTCTCGGCCGGGATGGTGGTCTTGGCCTCGGCAGGGATTTCGAAGTTGGTCAGGTCCATGTACGCCAGGCCGCCCTGGTACGCCAACGCCTCGTCGATGTCCTTCTTGGTGCAGTACCCCAATTCGGTCAGCAACTGGCCGATGGGCACCTTGCGGGTCTTCTGGATGGCCAGCGCTTCGTGGACGCGCTCGCGGGTGACCTTGCCCAGCTTGGTCAGGATGCGACCGAGCTTGCGGCCTTTCATCTCAGCGGGGTCGATCGTCATCGCGCCGTACTCCTGGCCCCCGCATGTCCGCCCGCTTCGCGGCACTGTTCACGTAGACACCCGAACGAAGGGTGTCCGCGTGAACCGCCCATGTCTATGTCGTTCAAGATAACCGAATTGATCCTCAAAAACGCGCAAAATCACGGGCTTTCTTGATGCGACATCGTTTTTTCGGTATTCGTCGGCGCGGGGGGAAGCACCACCTGACGCTCGCGGGTGCCCCAACGTTCGTTTGGGTTGTACGGTGTCCCGACGGCTCAGCCCTTGACGTCCGCCTCTTCCTCGTCCCACTCAATGCGGCCGACGGTGCGGCCCATGCGGTGGATCTTGTCGCGCAGGTCGGCCGGGTTCTTGCTCTTGTCCACCATCTCCTCGGCCGAAATCATGCCCTTCATGTACAGGGCCCAGAGGTGGTCGTCGAGCAACTGCATACCGAACTTCTTCCCAGTCTGGATGGCGGAGTCGATTCGGTAGGTCTTGGCCTCGCGGATGAGGTTGGAAATGGCGGGCGTGACGACCAGGAACTCGTAGGCGGCGACCAGCCCGGGCTGGTCGACGCGGCTGAGCAGCACCTGGCTGAGCACGCACAGCAGCGCCGTCGAGAGCTGCACGCGGATCTGGTTCTGCTGGCTGACCGGGAAGGCGTCGACGACACGGTCGATGGTCTTGGCGGCGCCGGTGGTGTGCAGCGTCGCGAACACCAGGTGGCCCGTTTCGGCGGCGCGGATGGCGGCTTCGATCGTCTCCAGGTCGCGCATTTCGCCGACGAGGATGACGTCGGGGTCCGACCGCAGCACGCGCCGGAGGGCCTCGGCGAACGTCGGCACGTCGGTGCCCACTTCGCGCTGGTTGATGATGGCCTTCTTGTGCTTGTGGTAGTACTCGATCGGGTCTTCCATGGTGACGATGTGCTTGTCACCGAAGTTCATGTTGATGTAGTCGATCATCGTCGCCAGCGACGTGGTCTTGCCCGAGCCGGTCGGCCCGGTCACCAGGAACATGCCACGCGGGCGGCGGATGAGCTCCTGGCAGATCATCGGCAGGCCGATCTGCTCGAACGTCAGCAGGCGGCTGGGAATGAGGCGGCAGACGATGGCCAGATCGCCGCGCTGCTTGAAGATGGAAACGCGGAAACGGGCCCGCTCGCCGTAGGAGAAGCCGAAGTCGCAGCCGCCCATCTCGGCGAGCTCCTGCTGCTTCTGCTCGGGGCTGATGGCCTTCATGAGCTGGACCATGTCGTCGGAGTCGAGGACCTTGGTCTGGAGCTCCTTGAGGTGGCCGTGGAGACGGACCGTGGGCCGGCGGCCGACGGTCAGGTGAAGGTCGCTCGCGCCGGTCTGGACCACCGTGTCCAGCAGACGGTCCATTTGCATCGTTGCCATTCGTGCTCCCTGCTCGGGGTCGCCGGCGGGGGCCGGCGGCGTTCAACGTGGATCGCGGCGCGCGGCGCCGGTTGGGTCAGTGATGGATGCCCTCGACCTGGGCGACGGCGGCGATTTCGTCGGGCGAGGTGACGCCGCGGAGCACCTTGATCTTGCCGTCTTCCAGGAGCGGGCGCATGCCGTTGGCCAGGGCGGCGGCCCGGATCTTGCTCAGCGGCTCCATCTTGAACGCCAGCTCGCGGATCTCGGAATTCATCACCATCATCTCGAAGATGCCCTGGCGGCCGCGGTAGCCGGTGTCGTTGCAGTTGGAGCACCCGACCGGTCGCATGACCTTGCCCTTGGCCTCGTCGAGGGTGGTGTTGATGAGCGAGAGGAACTTGGGATCGGGCTCCGGGTCGAGGGCCTTGCACTGCTTGCAGAGGACGCGGATGAGCCGCTGGGCCATGATGGCCTGGATGGCGCTGGCGACTAGGAAGGGCTTCACGCCCATGTCGATGAGGCGGGTGATGGCGCTGGGCGCATCGTTGGTGTGCAGGGTGCTGAACACCAGGTGGCCTGTCAGGGCGGCCTGGATGGCGATCTCGGCCACTTCGCGGTCGCGGATTTCGCCGACCAGGATGATGTTGGGCGCCTGGCGGAGCATCGTCTTGA
>JAHCJH010000111.1 GCA_026126345.1 Phycisphaeraceae bacterium
GGGGGCCACCCCCGGCGCCGCCGCCGTCGCCGCCCTCCCCGGCGCCGGCCGGCTCGACGCGATCATCTCGAGCGGCCAGAGCGCGGATCTCTCGGTGAAGCTGGGCAACGGCGACGGCACGTTCCAGCCGGCGGTTCAGTACGCGGCCGGGTACCGACCCTCAGTCGCGGCGGTGGCCGACTTCAACGCCGACGGCAATCTGGATCTGGCGACCGCCAATTTCGGCGCACCCGCCGCCGTGCTCCTGGGCCTGGGTGACGGCACGTTCCTGCCGGCTTCGTTCATCGGCTCTTCCGGCGGTGGCGGCGGCACCGGCATCGCCTCGGCCGACTTCAATGCCGACGGCCTGCCCGACCTGGCCCTGACGCGCAACGACAACGTGGTCGTCGTCGTGCTCAACCTCGGCAACGGCACGTTCGGACCGGCTTCGCTGCTCCCGGCCGGCACGAACCCGCAGGCCATCGCCGCGCGCGATCTCAACGGCGACGGGCGGCCGGATCTGGTCGTCGTGAGCGCCTCCGGCGCGCGGGTGTTCCTGGGCAGCGGGAACGGCGCGTTCGCAGCGCCGCAGTCCTACGCCGTCGGCGTCAACCCCACGGGCGTTGCGGTCGGCGATCTCAACGGTGACGGCATCCCCGACGTCGTCGCGAACAACCAGGACAGCGCCAACGCCTCGGTGCTGCTGGGCAACGGCGACGGCACGTTCAGCGCCGCCGTCCATTACCCCTGCGGCAACTGGCCGGGCTCGGTCGCCATCGCGGACCTCAACGGCGACGGCCGGCCCGACCTGGCGTTTGCCAATCACATCCCGTCCGCCGCGACGGTGCTGCTGGGCAACGGCGACGGCACATTCGCGGCGCCGGCCTCGTTCACCGAGGGCGATCGGCCCTTCGGCATCGCCGCGGGAGACCTCAACGGCGACGGCCGCCCCGACCTGGTGGTGGCCAACTACTGGGGCAACAACGTCTCGGTCCTGCTGAACACCGGGCCGTCGATCGGCTTCGGCCAGCAGCCGCAGAGCCAGTCGGTGGTGGTCGGCGGTCCGGCGACGTTCTCCGCCGCCGCGACCGGCACGGGGCCGTTCACGTATCAGTGGCGGCGCAACGGCGTGCCGATCCCGGGCGCGACCGCGAGCACGCTGACGATCAACGCCGTCACGGCGGCCAGGGTCGGCTCGTACGACGTGCAGGTCCGCGGCGGGTGCAACCCGACGGCCGTGGCCACCAGCAGCCCCGCGGTGCTGAGCGTCCGCGGGTGCAACCCGGCGGACGTCGCGACGGTCGGCAGCCCCGACCCGTTCTCCGGGCCCGATGGGTTCCTCACCGGCGAGGACTTCGACGCGTTCATCATCCTGTTCTTTCAGGGGTGCTGACGCGCGATCGGACACCGGGCGACGGCCGTGGAGTCACAGTCGGCGGGGTGCATTGGTCACGGCAGCGGCGCGCTGACCTGGTAGGTGATCGCCACGCCGTGCATGCGCAGGGTGCCCGCCGAGCTGCCGGTGTTCCACGAGGCCCGAAGGCGGTACGCCCCGGTGGTGTTGTCGATCGGGACATTCGCCGGCACCGTGAACGTCCGCACGCCCCCGGCCGAACCGGAGGACGACAGCACGGTCGACGCGAGCGCCGAACCGTCGTGAGGGATGCGCACCAGCGAGAACGTGATGTCGTTGCCGTTGTTGTCCAGGGCCCAGAACGCCAGGGCCGACACCGTGGCGCCCTGGGGCAGGTTCAGGGGCATCTCCAGGGTGTAGTTGACGAACAGCGACTGCCCGACGATGCCGTTGGAGACGTAGTTGATGTCCGTCGGCGTGCCGAAGCCGGGGGCCCAGGCGCTGAACGGCGCGCTCCACGTGCGGGACTGAGGCGTCAGCAGCACGCTGCCGGTGACGGCGAGGTTGCCGAAGACGTGCAGCTGGCTCGTCGGCGTGCCGGCGCCCACGCCGACGTTCCCGGACGAAACCGACATCGCCGAGTTGGTGACCTTCGCCAGGCCGGCGCTGTCGCTGGCCAGCATCAGCGGCGTCACGCCGCCGACGGCAATGGAGAACGCCCCTGCGGAGAGCGTCAGGCCCGCGCCGGCGGTGTACAGGCTGTTGGCGTCGGTCGCGGGCGCCCACTGGGCGCCGTTCCACTTGAGCACGTCGTTGAGCGCCGGCGCTGCGGAACTGACCGGGCGCGTGCGCAGGCCGGTGATCTGCAGCGCGCCGAACGTGCCGGAGGCGTCGCCGCCGGCCGACTGCGACTCGTCGACGTACTGCCCGCTGAGCGTCGAGAAGTTCAGCGACAGCACCCCGCCGACCAGCTGCAGCCCCGAGCCGGCGGAGAACACCGTTCCCGCGTCGCCCGCGGGCGCCCACTCCGAGCCGTTCCACTTGAGCACCTGGTTGAGCGAGGGCGCTGCGCCCGAGACGGACCGCCCGCGCAGGGCGTTGACGCTCGCGGCGTTGGCCAGGCCCGACAGGTCTCCGCCGAGGATCGGGTTCTGCCCCATGTACCGCGCGTCGAGCACCGCGAAGTCAACGGCGTACGACCCGGTGATCTGCTGCATGCCCTGGCCGGGCGACCAGTGCTGCGTGGGCTTGGGGGCCCAGCCGCCCTGGTTGACGTCCCAGGTCAGCACGTCGTTGTTGGCGGGGTTCTGGGCGCTGAGCGCCAGCGGCCGCGTGAGCAAGCGCGACACCGTGACGTTGCCCACGTATCCGAACACGTCGCCGGCGAGGCTCTGTACCGTCGGCTGGAAGTACCGGTTGTCGGTGAACGCCAGGTCCAGAAAGACCGACTGGCCCGAGCCCTGCAACCCCTGTCCGGCGATGGTGAAGCCGTCGTCGGCGCCGTCGGCGAAGCCCGCCGGCACGCCGCTCAGCCCGCTCCACGGCGCCGACTTGGCCGAGAGCGCCACCGCCGCGTGCGGGGCGACGGTCAGCTCCTGCCGCGGCGCCAGCGTGGTGTACGCGCCGCCGCCGGCGGGGCGCACGTCGATCTCGAGCCAGCGGCGCTGGCCGTCGAGGGCGGCGGAGCCGAAATCGAGCGTCGCTGTGAAGCGCCCGTCGGACGGTGTGAGGTTGAGCGCCGAGAGTTCCGGCCCGATCTGCGCCCCGCCCACGAGCGCCGAGTACAGGCGGAAACGCAGGTCCACCGGCCCGCCCACGGGCGTGCCCCCGCTGCGGAGTTCGCCCTGGTAGGTCAAAGCGGTGGTCAGCGGCTGGGCGTGCGCCTGGCCAAGGCCGAAGAAAGCGAGCGCGAAGGCTGCGAGGACATGGCGGCGATGGTTCATGGCAATCTCCCCGAATCGGGCCGGGCGCGGACACCCACGCGCAGCCTACCGCGCCCGCGGCCGATGGCAATGCCCATTCTAGACCTACCCTTGCACAGATGAAGTGCGACCTCTGCGACCAGGAAGCAACGGTCCACGAGCAGACGATCCGCGCCGGCAAGGTCAGCGAGCGCCACCTCTGCGAACGTTGCGCCCGCGAGGCGGGCATCTCCATCAACCCCGCCGCCCCGCTCACCAGCCTGCTCAGCCAGTTCATGACCACCGGCAAGCCGCCGGCTCCCGGTCAGGCCGCCGGACCGGTCGCCGCGGCGGCCTGCCCGAGCTGCGGTCTGACCTACGCGAAGTTCAAGGAGTCGGGCCTGTTGGGATGCCCGGACTGCTACGCGGCGTTCGAGCCGTCGCTGGGCCCGCTGCTGGAACGGGCGCACGAGGGCGGCGCGCACCACGCCGGCAAGAAGCCGCGCCGGCTCATGCAGCAGGTCGCGGCGCACCGGCAGCAGGCGGGTGCCCCGGCGCCGGCGGGACCGCCGGCCGAAGCGGCGGCGGCATCGGCACCGGCACCGGCATCGGCGCCGGCGCGGGCGCCGGCGGGCCGGGGCGAGTCGGCGTCGCCGCAGGCGATGCCCGTCGCCGAGCGGCAGCGGCGCATCGTGGCGTTGCGCAAACTGCTGGCGGTGGCGATCGGTGACGAGCAGTACGAACGCGCGGCCCAGATCCGCGACGAGCTGCGCCGGCTGGGTGATCCCGACGTGCCGCCGGCCGAGCCGGGGCGCGCCGGCAGGGGGCCAGCGGCATGAACGCCCCGCACAGCCCCATGTCGGTCGAGGCGGTGCAGCGCGGCGCTCAGTGGCTGCGCTCCAGCGGTTCGCACGCCGACGTGGTGATCTCCTCGCGCGTGCGGCTGGCGCGCAACCTCTGGGGGCTGCCGTTCCTGCACCGCTGCTCGCGCCAGCAGCGCGGCGCCGCGTTGAACCTGTGCAAGCAGCGGCTGCTGGGCCTTGGGCTGTGCCCGCAGATGCTCTGGGTCGACGTGCACACGCTTCCGCAGATCGACCGCAACCTGTTGGTGGAACGGCACCTGATCAGCAAGGAGCACGCCAAGGGCCCGCCCGGCGGGTCCGATGAGCCGCGCGGGCTGGCCGTCAGCCTGCCGGACGAGTCGCTGAGCATCATGGTCAACGAGGAAGACCACCTGCGCATGCAGGTGCTCCAGAGCGGGCTGAGCCTCTCCGAGGGTCTGCACGCGATCGACCGCGTCGATGACGCGATCGAAAGCGTGCTCGATTACGCCTATTCGCCCCGGTTCGGTTACCTGACGGCCTGCCCGACCAATGTCGGCTGCGGCATCCGCCTCAGCGCGATGCTGCACCTGCCGGCGTTGAAGCTGCTGGGGGACGTGGAGAAGGTCCGCCGCGCGGCGCAGGACATGGCCCTGGCCGTGCGCGGGTTCTACGGCGAGGGGTCCGAGGCCACCGGCGACCTCTACCAGATCAGCAACCAGACGACCCTGGGCAAGGGCGAGGCGGTGCTGCTGCGCGAACTGGAGACCGAGATCATCCCCCAGGTGATCGAGTACGAGCGGGCCGCCCGGCGCATCCTGCTGGAGCGCAAGCGGCGCACGCTCGAGGACCACGTCTTCCGCGCGCTGGGCGTGCTGCGCTCGGCCCGGCTGCTGGCCCCCGACGAGGCCCTGACCATGCTCAGCCTGGTGCGCCTGGGGGTCCTCGCCGGGCTGATCACCGACGTGCCCGAGCAGGAGGTCTCGCAGCTGTTCGTGCTGGTGCAGCCGGCCCATCTGCAGCGGCTGCTGGGGCGGGAACTCGACCAGCAGAAACGACGCGAAGCCCGTGCCGACCTGCTCCGCCAGCGGCTGGGGGCCCGGTAACCATCGGACGGGGCCGGGAGTTGTGTGAAGGGATTGCCGCCGCGTGGAAACCCCCTTCCCCATCTCGGGGTTGCTGTATACTGCACCCGTTCGCCCGCCCGTCGAGAGTCGTCATGCCCGAACTGGCCGTCACCGCTCCGTTCGGATTCAACTTCGACCCCGTGCGTTTCCTGACGGCGTACCGCGCCGTCGGCGTGACCGTGGCGCAGTTCTACCGAAACGAGCAGAAGCCGCCGACCGTCGCCGAGGCGCTGGCGGCGTCCAAGGCCGCGGGCGTGCCGTTCGACTCCATCCACGGCGTCTTCGGCTTTCACCTCGACCCGTCGAGCCCCAACGCCGAGCACCGCGCTCATTGCCTGAAGGTCTACGACGATGAGGGCGCCCTGGCGTGCGACCTGGGCGGGCCGATGGTGGTCGTTCACCCCGCGGCGTTCAACCCGGGCATGCGCCTGATGACGCACGAAGAGGCCGAGGCCTCCAGCGCCCCGCGCTGGGCGCACCTGCGCGAGTTCATGCTCCGCCTGGCCGAGATCGGCCAGCGCCGGCGCGTCGTCTACCTCATCGAGAACCAGCCGACCAACTGCCCGCTCGGCCACGACGCGGCGAAACTGGCCGATGCCGTCGAGGCCGTCGGCAGCCCGTGGATCCGCATGTGCCTGGACACTGGGCATGCCCACATGGTCTGCGATGTGGTCGAGGCCACCCGCCGGTGCGCCCGGGTGATCTCCTACCTGCACGTGCACGACAACGACGCCAAGGTCGATGACCACCGCATGCCCGGCGACGGCACGATCGATTGGGCGGCCTGGGCCGCGGTGCTCCGCCAGACCGGGCTGGGCTGCGCCCGCATGCTCGAGGTGTTCTACGACGAGGCCAGGGTTGAGCGGCTGGGGCGCGAGGGCCTCGGCGAGCGCCTGCGGCAAGCCTGCGCGCTGTAAGGGTCTGGACGAACGGTTGACCGGCGCTGTAGGCTGCGCCCATGGCAACGCCGGGGGCATTCCGCTGGCCGCCGGGTCGGCCGGATCGGCCGGATCGTCCCGAAGCGCCGGAACCGCGCCGGCCCGAGGCGCCCGAAGCGACGCGGGGCGCCACGCGGATCGTTGAAGCCGAAGTCGATGCGACGATCGTCGAGCCCAAGCCGCGAACCAGGGGCGCGTCGGCGGACGGGCCCGGCGGGCTGTGGTCGCGGGCCGAGGCCGTGTGGCTCGATCGCACGATCGATCCGCTGGCGCAGCGGCTGGGCGAGGCGGGATGGGCGCCGTGGGCAGAGGGGGCGTACTGCCACCTGTGCGGCCAGGCCGTCGGGCCGGGAGAAGTTGACGCCGAAGGGTGTGCGCACTGCCGGGGCGAGCGCCGGCCCTGGACGCGCCTGGTTTGCCTCGGCGAGTACCGGCCGCCGCTGGACGGATTGATCCGAGAGATGAAATTCCAACGGATGCGGCGCTTCGGCGAGCAGCTGGGACAGATGCTGGGCGAGCGCGTGGCGCGGTGCGCCGTGCGGGCGGGGCTGGATGGCTGGCGCACGGTGCTCGTGCCCGTGCCCATGAGCCGGCGGCGTCGCATGGAGCGCGGGATCGATCACGCCCTGGTGCTGGCGCGGAGCGCCGCCGGGGCGTGCGGGGGACGGGTGGCTCCGGTGCTGTGGCGGCGGCACCGGCCCAGCCAGTTGGAGGTGGCCCCGAGCCGGCGGGAGGCCAACGCCGCGGGCTCGATGCGGCCCCGGGCGGCCTGGGGCTCGTGGCTGTCGCGGCGGCTGGGCATGGGTGACCGTTGGGCACCCGGAGCGTGGGGGGCATTGGCCGGGAGAGGGCCGGTTCTGGTTGTACTGGTGGACGACGTGACGACGACCGGGGCAACGCTTCGAGCGGCGGGCCGGGCGGTGGAGCGTGGCTGTAAGAGGCTGGGGATAAAGGACTTGCGCATCTGGGCGGCGACGGTCGCGGCGACGCCGGCCCGGGGGCATGGGGGTGAGCGGGGATGGTGGAGAAGTGTCGGTTGGCGGGGAAAGTCGGTGGGAAAGACGGGTTTTTTGAAGGGCGGCTTGACCGGGTAAAAGAGGGGTCTACACTCTCCGTCCCTCACCGACGCTTGGCGTTGGCGGGGGCCGTGCCGACTGGTTCGGGCGGAATCATCCTTGAAAAGTGAACAGTTGGGAGGTCCACGAGAATGTGCGGCCTTCGCAGCGTCTCACGACGCGTCCCTCACCAGGGACAGCGAAGGCCGATCCACAACTGGTGGCCTCGGGGTCACAGCCGAGGCGCCGGGCATTTTCGTGAGACTGATCAAGAGCAACCCTTTTGAGTAGTCAAATGTCCAGCAATCCGCCGTCCGTTAGCCCGGACGGCGGTCGCGGTCCCGTTTCGGCGGGCCGCGGACCGGCCATCGCGATGCGATGGTTAGCCGGTTCAAAGCTTCCTTGCTTGACAGCATCGTGCCTTCGGGCACGACAACGGAAAACAAGTGAAGAGTTTGATTCTGGCTCAGATTGAACGCTGGCGGCGTGGCTAAAGCATGCAAGTCGAACGGACCCGCAAGGGTCAGTGGCGGAAGGGTGAGTAATACGATCGAACGTACCCCGAGGTGGGGGATAGGCATGGGAAACTGTGCGTAATACCCCATGATGTCGAGAGACCAAAGGTTTACCGCCTTGGGAGCGGCGATCGTCCTATCAGGTAGTTGGCGGGGTAATGGCCCACCAAGCCGAAGACGGGTAGCAGGCGTGAGAGCGCGGCCTGCCACATCGAAACTGAGATACTGTTCGGACTCCTACGGGAGGCTGCAGCGACGAATCTTCCGCAATGGGCGAAAGCCTGACGGAGCGACGCCGCGTGCGGGATGAAGCACCTTTGGTGTGTAAACCGCTGTCAGGAGATAGAAACACTGATCATCTCCAAAGGAAGGGGCGACTAACTCTGTGCCAGCAGTCGCGGTAAGACAGAGGCCCCGAGCGTTAATCGGAATCACTGGGCTTAAAGGGTGCGTAGGCGGGCCGCTAAGTGTCGTGTGAAATCCCAGGGCTCAACCCTGGAACCGCACGGCAAACTGGTGGTCTCGAGGAATCTAGAGGCCGGTGGAACGATTGGTGGAGCGGTGGAATGCGTAGATATCAATCGGAACGCCCAAGGTGAAGACAGCCGGCTGGGGATTTC
>JAHCJH010000112.1 GCA_026126345.1 Phycisphaeraceae bacterium
CACGCTGTTCTCCATCGAACGGGCCGATCTCGACCGCCTGCTCGTCGATCCGAAGGACGCGGCGCTCAAAGCGGCGCTCAAGATGCTCCCGGCGCGACTCCGCGAACTGCCCGGCGACATCCCGGAACTGCGCCAGGTGCCACCGGGCGTGTTCGATCTCATCGACAAGTGCTTCGGGCGTTCGGCGCGGTTCGCCGCGACCTACGACCAGAAGAACCAGCAGGGCGGTTTTTTCGGGGCCGGGCTGGTGCTCTCGATCGGCGCGGCCGACGAGAAAGATGCTCGCGAGATCCACGGCATCGTGGCCGGCCTGCTCAAGTCGCTGGGTGACCAGGCCCCGCCGACCGAGGACAGCACCGCCCACCCCGGAATGACCGAGCTGCCGACGCCGGTCGGCGTCGTCCGCTTCGGGCCCCGCCGGTCGGCCGACGGGTGGCGCTACGAGATTCACGTCGGCGGGTCGGACCCCGATGGGGCGTTCAGCCCGCTCCGCGCGATCACGATGCAGGGTGCTTCGGCGTTCCTGCGCACGACGTTTGACGGTGCCCCGCTGACGCCCCTGTTCGAGATGCTCGTGCAGATGGCCGGTGGCGAAGCCGAGGGGGCGGTCAAGCAACTCGAGGACGCCGGGCTCATCGGCCCCAACGCCGTGCGGTACGAAACGGCCTGGGGGCATACCGATGCAGGATTCCGCTCGACCAGTCGCGCCGTGGGCATGGGCAAAGTGCCCGCCGCGGCGGCGGCCCGTGCGGCGCTGAGCGATGCCGACCTTCGTCTGCTCCCGGCCGATACGGTTCTCGGCTCGCTGGCCAAGTTCGATCCGCAGCCGGCGATTGCCCAGCTGCAGCAGGTCATCGACAGCTCCCAGGAGGCACAGGAGGCGATCGCGCAGATCCGCGGGGCGCTCGGCGTCGATCCCGTGGAGGACGTGCTCAAGACCCTCGGCGACGTGGTCGCCGTCTACCTCTCCGATTCGACCGGCGGCGGCACCATCGGCTCCGGCGTGCTGGTGATCGGGCTCAAGGACGCGGCGAAACTCTCCGCGGCCAACAAGCGGCTCGTAGGCCGCCTCAACGCGGAGCTCGCCAAGGAGCACGCGGCCCGCGGGTACGTCCGCGTCAAGGCCTGGAAGCATGACGGCGTCGAGTTCCACACGCTGCAGACGCCCGGCTTGCCGGTGCCCTTGGAGCCGACGTACTGCATCAGCGACAGGTATCTCGTGGTGGCGCTCACGCCCCAGGCGGCCATCGCGGCCGTACGCCAGGCCGCCGGCAAGGGCGACGGCGGGCTCCTGGCCGGGCCTGCCGGAGCGAGCTTCCCCAGCGGGCGGAAGTTCAGCACGATTTCGTTCACCCACGCGCCCCGCATGCTGCAGCGCGGCTATCCGCTGCTGAGCATGTCGGGTTCATTCCTGGCCAACGGCCTTCGGTCGCGCACGACCGATCGCGACCCCGGCCTGATCGTGCCCACGTACGCCGACCTTGCCAAGGGCGTGGCGCCGGCCGTCGGTTACGCGTACTGGGATGGCGATGACTACGTGACCGAGCGCACCGGCGATCGGTCGCTGCTGGTCAACCTCGGCGTTGCGCTCGGGACCGTCTCTGAGTTCGCGCCGGTGATCGCCGGGGCGCTGGCCGTTGCGGCCGGCGCGCAGAACTCCACCCGCGCCGCACGACAGGCCGTTCCTCCCCCGCCGCCCCCGCCCCCGCCGGGCGAGCGCGAGGACAAGCGGCCGAACTTCATGCTGCTCCCAGCAGGGGGCAACCCGGATGACGACGTCCTGCCGCCCGCGTGGCCCGGTGGCCCGTTCGAATCGGAGCGGGGCGCCCCGTAATGGGCCGTCGCCGGGCCGTCGCCGCGTGGTTCTGCTGGTTGTGGGCCGCGCTGGCGGATACCCATGCCGCGGCGTCCGCTGAACCTCTCGCCCGAATCGTGGTTCAACCCGGGGCCGTCGGTGTCGCGTACGACGCGGCGTCGGCGGCCCCGGCTGTTTCCGCGTGGTGCGATGCGCTCCGCGAGCACCGGTCGTTCGAGGCGCTGCTGGCCGCCTGGCGGCGGGCGGCGGCGCTGTCGCTCGAAGCCGGGCTTGCGGTCGAAGCGGCCATTTCCGCCGCGGACCCCGTCGGCGAGCGTGGCGGGTCCGGGGCGGCCTGGAGCGTGCACGGAACCGTGCGGCTCGTCGCACCGCAAGGGCGTGCGGCGGAACTCGAGCGCATGGTGACCGCGGCGCACCGCGACAGCGCCGCACTCCACGATGATCGTGGCGGGTTCATGGGCAGCGCCGCGACGGGCCGGTTGTGGTGGACGCAGGCGGAGACCGTCATCGTGTGCCGCGAGGGCCCGCAGCGCCCCCCGGAGTCCGACACACCGAACACCCCAAGGGCCGACACGGCGCTGCGCCTCTGGGTTGATCTGAACGCCCTGCGCCGGGCACACGACGCCGAGTTCGAGGATCATCGCCCGCTGCCCCGGGCGCTGCAACTGCTGGCGGTGGCCAATACCAGGTGGATTTCCGTGGACGCCGCGACGATCGGCCCTGCCGAAGCGGACCGTGCGCGGCTGCTCGTCGCCCGCGTGAGCTGGTCGGCGCGCAGCGATCCGCCGAGCGTCAGCAATTCGATCGAGATCGGCGAACGGCGTTGGCCGAACGAAGTGAAGTTCGACATTCCGGGGCGCTGGGCGGTGGTCATTCGGGCCGATCCGATGGGCCCGGGGCCCCGCGATGCCGGTGGCGGATGGGTTGCATGGGCGCGGCTGTTCTCGGCGATCGGGGCGGCGACGGCCGGCGATGCGGCCGAACAAGCCCGCCAGCAGTGGTTCCTCCGGCGGGGTGATGCGGCGAGATCCGCGGGGGCTTCGCTCGGTCGGTGGGCGGTTCTTGCCGGAGGGCTTCCCGGTGCCGGGGCGGGCGAGCTGGTGCTCATCGCGCCTCTGCGTGGTTCAGGCGAAGCCGCCGAATCGGCGATTCGGGCGGTTCTGTCCGATTTCACGCCCGGCGTCGTGGCCCGTGCGGGCCCGTGCTGGGCGCTGGCGGTCGCGGTCCCGGCCGTGTGCGACGGCATGGCGTGGCGCACGGCCGTTGCCGGGAAGGTGCCGGTGGCCCTGTCGGTGCTTTCGACGATTCCCCGCAGGCCGGCACCCGAAGCCTGCAACGCCATCGCCGAGCGTCTGGCCCGCTGACGCCGGGCGTCAGCCCGGATACGTGCAACTGGTTTTCTCGGTCTCCCACACCGTGACGCAGCGCAATTCCGCGCCGCCGGGCGCGCCGGCAACGACCGGCCGCAGCAGTTCGAAGCACACTCTGGCGATGTTCTCAACCGACGGATTCAGCCCGCCGTCGGTGCGGAACTCCACCGTGTCGATGTTGAGGTGCTTGTGGTCGAAGCGGTCGAGTACCGTGGCGGAGACCGCACGCTCCAGATCGGCGAGCGAGAACGAGCTGCCCTGCGGGGCCGTCGGCACCGAGACGCACGGTTCGACCACGTAGTTGTGCCCGTGCCCGGCGGGGTTGTTGCACCGGCCGAAATAGGCCCGATTCTCCTCCTGGGTCATCGTCGGGCAGTGCAGCCGGTGGGCCGCGGCGAACTCGAATCGCTGCCGAACGAGCACGCGATGTGGATCGGTCGAGGCCATCTCGACGGAATAGTACGGAGAGAGATGCCAGCGCAGAGACCGCACGGGCGATGCCAGATGCGCTTGCACCCCCCGCAGCAACTCAGGCAGCAACGTTCCAGGCTCGGCGTCGGGCCGCTCGGCGCACGCCGCGGTGAGCACCGGGATCGCGCCCGTGCGAACCGCGCGGTCGATGTCCTTGATGTTGATGAAGTAGCCGGTGGCGGGGTCGGCGTCGCCCCCGCAGGCGACGGTGAGTTCGTAGTGGCGTCCCAATCCACGCATCGGCGGAACGCCGGCGTATCCGTTGTCGCCCCGGATCGGCGCGGATCGGCCCGGGTTCACCGAAAATCGAACTGTCCGTCGGAGTTCCAGCATCGGGGCTCGGTGGAGACGTAGCACGCCGCGCACCGGGGAAACGTATACTCCGTCGCAAGCCCCGGCGTTTCGGGGTTCACGAGTACACCCAGATCGAGGAGTTTCCAATGTCCAACCGTGTCGGCAAGTTGTTGCTGGTCGGCTGCATCGCGGCCGCCGGCCTGACCATCGTGGCGTGTGAGAAGAAGGAAGACCCGCTGAAGAAGGCCGGCGAGGCCGTCAAGTCCGGCGGCGAGGCCGCGAAGAAGGCCGTCGAAGACGCCAAGAAGTGAGTCCGGGTCCATCGAACCCTGAGCCGATCGTTCACAAGGAACAGTCCATGAACACCTGCCCGTTGTGCCGCGTGTACACGCGTGTCGGGGCGCTCGGCCTGTTGGCCGTCGGCGCCGGTGCGTTGATCGTCGGGACAGCCGGGCACGGTCGATCGGCACTGGCCGAGTCCGGCGAAACCGCCAGACCGGCCGTTGCAGCGCCGGAGCCGCCCAAGGACGGCGGCAAACCGTCGGACCCGAAGTACGTTCTGGGCTTCACGGTCAAGTCGATCGACGGGACCGACGTCGACCTGGCGAAGTACAAGGGCAAGGTGCTGCTGATCGTCAACGTCGCCAGCAAGTGCGGCCTGACGCCCCAGTACGAGCAGCTCGAAGCCCTGTACAAGCAGAAGAAGGACGACGGGCTCGTGATCCTGGGCTTCCCCGCCAACAACTTCGGCGGGCAGGAGCCGGGAACCGACGCCGAGATCAAGACCTTCTGCACGAGCAAGTACAGCGTGACGTTCCCGATGTTCGCCAAGATCTCGGTCAAGGGCGCCGACCAGCACCCGCTGTACAAGGCCTTGTGCGGTCAGCCCGCGCCGATCGGCGGCGACCCGGGATGGAACTTCACCAAGTTCGTGGTCGACCGCCAGGGCCGCGTGCAGGCGCGCTTCGACTCGCGCGTCAAGCCGGACGACAAGGCGCTCGTCGCGAAGATCGACGAGTTGCTCAAGGCCGATGCGACCAAGCCCGCCGAGCCTCCAAAGGCCGCGAACTGAGTCAAAGCGGTTCCGGCGGGACCGGCGTCGCGGGTTCGCCCGGAGGAAGCTCCGGCGGCAGCACCGGCGCGATCGGCCCGGGACCGTTGGGTTTGGCCTTGGGCGCCACAAGCTCCTCGAACGAAGGGCGTAACTTGGTGAGGCTCGCCGCGTCGATCTGGTAGTACCAGTTCGCGAACCGGCGGCTCAACCTGTCGGCCTTGGCCTTGCCGGCCTCGACCCGAGCCTTCCACGCGTCGTGCTCGGCGAGCCACGTCCGCCGCACCGCCGCCAGTTCCGGCGTGTCGGGCTTCGCCGGCGATCCGTCGGCAGGTGGCGTGTCGGCCTCGGCCAGGGCGGCGGGCTTCTGCGGCTCGGGCAACACCGATTGGTCGAAGCCCGCCGTCAGCATCACGTAGCGAGATTCGGCCGCCTTGATGTCGCCCGACGGGTTGGTCGAACCGGTTTCGCCCACCTGGCCTCCCGCCGCGGCGCGGTCCGCATCGCCCGCGACCACGCCCAGCCACAGGCTGTAGGCGACGCCGTCGGCGGCGGTGATGTGGATCTCGCCCTCGGACGCGAACAGGCGCGCTCCGTTCCGGCTGAGGTAGAACCCGTGCCGGTTCATGCTCGCCTGGTCGTTGAGCGTGAGCGTGGCCTCGGCCGTCGGGTCGGCCAGGACCCTGGCCAGGTTCCCCGGCTTGGGGCGCACCCCCAGCAGGCGCAGACCCGCCAGCGTCTGCGTCAGCTCCGTCAGCCGGGCGATGTTCACGGCTTCGTCTGGACCGGGTGTGCGGCCCTGGCCGTCGCTGAGCGACCACGTGCCGGACCCGCCTTCGGCGGCGCCGACGCCGCCGGGCGTGAAATCGAGCGAGACCAGCGACGGATCGCTGGATTCCCCGGTGGCTTCGTTGATCCGGTAGCGGTTGATCCGGATGGCCCGTGCCGACTCGGGGCGGAACTCCAGCAGGTCCGTCTGCACCCAATCCACGAACCGCGTGGAGAACCCGCCTTCGATCGAGGTCAGGTAGACGCGGGGCTTGCCCGACTCGCGCACGTAGCGGTGCGTGCCCGCGCCGGGCCGCTCGTCGCTGGGCGGGGGCGCCTTGCCGATGATGATGTCGGCCACGACGCGCCCGGCGCCGTCGCGCATCGTCACGCGGGTGCCCCGGCCGCCGGCGCCGACCGCAAGATCATCGTCCGGCGCCAGCACGCCCAGCACGCCGTGGTCCGCCGGGTTGTCAGTGACCACGCGCTCTTTCAACAGCCCCACGAACGCCGCCGCCGCACGGCCCATCTTGGCCTCCGCATCGGCGGGATAGTTGCTCTCCGACGGGATGACCCAGCGCGTTCCGTCGAACGTCACCTTGAATGCCCGCATCCTGGCGGCGGATTCGTCGAACGAGACCACTTCGAGACTCTTGACGTCGGCGGGGTTCGTCAACAGCGGCGTCAGCGGCTGGCCCTGGTCCGAAAGCAACGAGATCTCCCGCACGCCCGCGGGGCGTGTGAGCCAAGCGGCCCCGGCCAGCGCGGCCCCGATGAGCACCATCGCGGCGGTCTTGCCCCATTCGTTCATCGAGAAGCCTCCGACCTGCCGCCGGATCGTCCGGCGGCGTCCATCGCCCGCCGCCGGGCGAACACGATGATCCCCACCGCCAGCGCCGGCACCGGCGGCAGCGCCACCGCCGCTGTACGGATGGTCATCTGGATGGTGTCGATCTGCCGCTTGGTCTCCAGGCGGGCGTCCTCGATCCGCTGGCGCTGCTGATCCTCGATCGACGCCTGCTGCACGGTCAGGCGTCGCTGCTCCGCGGCGCGGGTCGATTCGACGAGGATCCGGCGGGTCGTGTCGTCGAGGTCCTTGCGTTCCTCGACCTCCTTGACCTTGGCGTTGAGGCGGGCCTGGGCCTCTTCGAGGCGGCTCTCGGCCTCGGCCTGGGCCGCGAGTTCGGCCTCGCGGGTGGCCTGCAGTTCGGCCTGGCGGCGCTTCTCGAGCACTTCGAGCGTGCGGAACTGCCTTCGCTTCTTGCGGAGGTCCAGCAGCGACGAATCCCCGGCCAGCGCATCGACCGCGTTGAGGATGAACGTGACGTTGTCGAACTCAAGTCCCGCGAAGCCTTGCTCACGGATGGTGAAGAAGGTCTCGCTGATCATGTCCAGGTCACCGATCAGCACCGCGTTCACCTTGTCGGCCCCGCCCCTGACCTGCGCCGCCAGCACCTGGCTCTGCGTCACGCGCACCGGCCGCCGCTGTGGGTTCAGTTGTCCCATGCCGAACATGTTGCGCGACATGATGCTCGCGTACGGAACCTGGCCCCCGCCCGGCGCGGTGCGCAGCAACGGGATGAACTCGGGCATGCCCGCCGCGGCCTCGCCCGAGCGCTCGACGCGTTCCACGGGCCCGGTGAACAGCAGCACGCACTCCTGCAGGCCGCTGGTGATCGGGTTGTCTTCGGCGAACGGGGGCGTCACGTCGCCGCCCGGCCTGCGGGCGACCCAGATGAATTCCGGCTGCGTCTCGGCCAGTTGGGGGTGCGGATTGAACGTGTCCCAGACCACCGCGCCGCCGTTGACCCGCGCGCCCAGCGCCTCGTACAAGGGTGCGAGGTCCGCCTTGGGCTCCGGCGCGGGCCCGCCCATCATCGGGTTGGCCCGTTGGCGGGGCTCGTTGGTCGCCAGTTGCGGATTCACCAGCGGGAACGGATCTTCCAGGATCACCGCCGCACGCCCCGCCTTCACGTACGACACGACCTTCTGCAACTGCTCGTTGTTGAGCGTGCTCGGCTGGGCCACCAGCAACACGTCCACCTCGGCGGGCACGTCAACCCCAAGCGCGACCCGCTCCACCGTGTACTGCTTACGCAGTTCGGAGAGGATGGGCCAGTCCCGACCGGGCGACATGCTCTGGAAGTCGAACGACCCGAACAACCCCGCCTGCGTCTCCAGCACGCCGATTCTCTTGCGAGCGCTCACGCCCGCGCTGCGGATCGCCCGCGCCAGCTCGTACTCGGCGTTGAGCCCGCGGCTGAGGAACGGGACAACCGCCGCGTCCGGCCCGGCCCCGCCGGCCACCGCCACGCCGAGGAACACCGGCATGGTCGCTCCGATGCCGCCCTCGTCCGACGGCACGTTCCGCGCCTTGATGCCGTAGGCCCGCTCGGCCTCGCGGGCGGCGTCGGTGTTCGCCTCCGTCGGGATGACCCTGGTCTGCACCCGCCCGCGCCCGATTGACTCGAATTCCCGCAGCAGGCCCAGCAGCGATTCGCGC
>JAHCJH010000113.1 GCA_026126345.1 Phycisphaeraceae bacterium
GGGCCGCCGGGAGGGGGGGGGGGGGGGTATGGGGCGGCGGGGCGGGGGGAAGTTCGAGCGGTCCGGCGGTGTACCGGCCGAGCGCGAGCTACGCGGACATGGCGCGGTGGATCGCCGGGGTGGACGCGCTGGACGGGTACGTGGGCAAGGGGTACGCGATGAACGGTTCGGGCGAGATCGAGATGATCGACTCGTCGAACCAATTCAACGAGGCGGCCCGGCGCGTGACGTTGGTGGGGCAGCCGATCACCGGTCCGGGCACGTATACGGTGTCGCTGGACACGAAACTGACGAACTACTACAACCAGTTGAACTACTGGAAGATCGTCGGGGTGAAGAACGGGACGGCGGTGGACCTGTCGGGCAACACGATGGGGTGGTATTCCACGCAGCCGGGGACCAAGTCGTTCGCGCAGGACTACGCGCCGCCGGAGAAGAGCAACGGCTCGTGGTACACCTACAGCAACACGTTCACGATCAGCGCGCAGGACGCGGCGCAGTACGACCAGCTCGTGGTGGTGATGGCCGGGTCGCGCTTCCCGGGGCAGACGCTGGCGTGGCGCAACGTGAGCATCACGGGCCCGTAACGGGCGGCGCAGCCGCGGGGAGCGGC
The DNA here is from genome assembly GCA_026126345.1 of Phycisphaeraceae bacterium. Taxonomy (GTDB): domain Bacteria; phylum Planctomycetota; class Phycisphaerae; order Phycisphaerales; family UBA1924; genus JAHCJH01. Next base: position 614 of record JAHCJH010000113.1, read on the forward strand.
GCGGGGGCGACGTCCCTGATCGCCGGGTGGTTGAGCAGGAAGGCGCGGCGGCGCTCGGCGAACTGCCGGAGCGACATCGACCGCGCCCGCGGCGCGGGCTGGCCGGCGTTGGGCGCTGGGGGCGGTTCGTCGGCGGTGGCGGCCAGGAACGCCTCGTAGGACGTGAGCTTGCGCGTGTCGGCCTTGACGTAAGGCTCGATGAGGCGGCGGTGGGCGGCGACGATGGGGCCGAGCGTGCGCCAATCGAGCCAGTCTTCGGCGATACGGCGGATGTTGGCCAGGTATCGGGCCCGCAGGGCGGGAACGGCCAGCACCTTGCTGCGCAGGGGCTTGGAGGCATCGTTGAGACCGATGAGCGGGTCGAGCTCCACGCCGCCGCCAACGCCGCCGGCACCGCCGCCCGGGCCGGGGCGCGTCGGGCCGCCGGGCGGTTGTGATTGGGGTTGGGGTTGGGGTTGGGGTTGGGGTTGGGGTGGTGTCGGCGGGCGCGGCGAAACGTCCGGCTGAGCGGCGTCGCCCTTGGGCGCGGCGTCGCGCGGAGGGTTGTCGCGCTGAGGGTTATCGCGCGGGGGGTTCTGGCGCGGGTCGGTGTCGGGCGGACCCTTGGGGCCGAAGCGACCGCCGCCCATCGGCGGGCCCATGGCTGGGCCGAAGGTTTCGTTGGCGTCGTGGGGGATGACGTGGAAGCGCCCGTCGGGGTCGAGGTAGAGGCTGTAGTCGCTGGCCCGGGTCCAGTAGCCGTCGCCGTTGATCAGCGCCACGTCGAGCGCGAGGAACCAGAGCAGGCCGTCGAGGTCGAGGATGGGCCGCAGCGCGGCTTCGAGCCGGTCGAGGGGCGTGGTGTTGAGCACCTTGCAGAGGTTGATGAGCGCGTGCCAGGAGGCGTCGTCGTCGGAGGACTTGATCTCGTAGTGGCGGCGGTAGGGCTCGATGTTGTCGCCGAGGTATTCGAGCCCGCCGCGAGCCTGGGGCGAGCCGGGGACTTTCCAGCGGGCGCCCTTGGACTGGCCGAACTGCTCCTGGACGAAGACCTTGTCGAACTGCTGGGCGTTGGTGTAGAGGCCCCAGTTCTCGCCGTTGACGACGACGCGGGCGTAGTTGGCGCGCGGGGCGGGGATGACGCGCCGCGCCGTGTCGAGGAAGAGCACCGAGTGCATGAACGTCGGGTCGTCGTGGGCGTTGAGCAGGTTGAGCGTCTTGGCGCTGTCGAGGCGCTGCCTGGCGTCGGCGAGGTCGAGCGACACGTTGAACGATCGCTTGGAGCCGGTGGGGACCATCATGTAGGAACTGGCGCCGCGGAACTTCACGCCGACGAGCGGATAGCGCCTGCCGTCGACGGTCATGGTGGCGGGCACTTCGACGTCGGTGTCGTGAAAGATCTCGAGTTCCCTCTCCCAATCCGAGGACTCGAAGTCCAGGAAGACGGTGCGCACCACCGAGGTGTCGTAGAGCCCGCCGGATGCGGGCGCAACGTCGGCGGGGGCGATTTTCTCGCCGGGGCGCGGGGGCTCGGCGGGTTCGCCGCCGGGCGGGCCTTTCATCTTCATGCGGTTGCCGGGGCCGCCGGGACCACCTGGGCCGCCTGGACCACCGGGGCCGCCGGGGCCGCGGCGGGGCTGGGGGTTCTGCTCGAGGTGCTTGCGGGCGGCGGCGCGCTCCTGAGTGTTGAGCCAGCCGTTGCCGTCGGCGTCGAACTGCTTGAGGATCTTCTGCTCGTCGCGCATGGGGCCCATGCCGCCGCCGGGGCCGCCGAACCCGCCAGGGCCGCCAGGGCCGAATGGCATGCGGTCGGGCCCGCCGGGCGCCTGGGGACCGCCGGGCTGGCCCTGTGGCTGCATGGACAGCGCGCCGGCCGCGGCGGCCAGGAAGATCGCGGCGGCGGCGAGCGGGATTCGTGCGGCAGTGGAGGGCATGGGCAGCTCCTGGTGGTCGGCGGGGCGGCGCGTCGCGGGGCTCGGCTCAGCGGGCGCGGACTTCGGCGGTGTGCACACCGTCGATGCGGTTGAGATCCCGTACGAGCTGGAGGCGAGCGCGCGGCGAGACGGCGGGTGCGGCATAGGTGAGTTCGAGCATGGAGCCCTGGCGCACGGTGGCGGCACTGCGGAGCGCAGCGCCGGGGCAGTGCCGCGCCAGCAGCGGTTCGATGGCGGCGGCGGGGTCGGCGCTCGTCGCGATCTGCACGACGACGTCGGCGGGCGCGTGGGCGTCGGCCGTTCGGGGCAGCCGGCCCAGCGCGACGGCGACCAGGCCGATGATCGGCACGCCGACGGCGGCGACGATGAACAGGCCGGTGCCCAGGGCCATGCCGGCGATGACGGCGAAGATGACGAAGGCGGTGTCGCGCGTGTCTTCGACGATGGTGCGGAAGCGCACGATCGACAGCGCGCCGACGAGGCCGAAGGCCCGGGCGACGCTCTCGCCGATGACCAGCGACACCATGGACAGGAGGGCCGTGAGCAGCACGAGCGTGGCTGTGAGCGTGCGGGGCTCTGCGTGCTCGCGCCCGTGGCCCAGGCGGTAGCACAGCGCGATCACGCCGCCGGCCGCCACCGCCAGCAGCAGGCGCACGGCCAGCACATCGGCGGTGTGCGGCGTGTCGACCGAGGCGGAGGTAAGCCAGTCAGGCATCGCGCGGCTCCGTGGCCGGGCCGGGGGCCGGGGCCAGGCCCAGGGACCGCATGGCCCGGCGGTACTTGCTGACGCCCGCGGGGACCAGGCCCAGATCGGCGAGCGTCTGCTTGAACGCGGCGGGCAGCGGGCCGACGTGCTTGAGTTCGCAGACGACCAGCGGCTCGTCGCCGTCGACCAGGCGGACGGGCGAGCGCGGTTCGGCGCTGAGCGACCAGCCGTCGGCGGCGGCGGCCAGCACCTGGCGATCAAAAGTCAGGCGCACGCCCGAGCCGTGCGGGCAGTCGTATGCCCGGCGCAGGTAGGTGACCAGGCAGGCCGGGCGCAGCGCCCGAGCGGCGACCTGTCGGCGGAACCACTCCGGCTCGGGGCCCCATGTCGGCGGCGCGCTGGGCGGCGCGGGCTCGGGCGACAGCAGCGGCAGCGCCTCGGCGCCGATGGTGATTCGGCGCTTGCGCACCTGGCCGTTGCGAGCGGTCTTGCGTTCGAGGTGGGCGGATTCGGCCGCGGCGGCGACGCCGTAGCAGCGCACGCGGAACTTGCGGTAACGGTGGCGGCCGATTTTGTGGAGCACGTCGAGCGCGGGGGTGTCGAGGTAGAGGGTGGTGATGCGGTAGCAGCCGACGAGGGCTGGGTCGGCGTGAGGATCGGGGGCCAGGCGCGGCGCCAGGGCGGTTTCGAGGCGTTGGGCGTCCGGCTCGGCGAGCAGGAACTTCAGTTCGAACGCCGGGGCCCAGTGCTGCGACCCATCGGCGGCGCGCAGACCGGAGCGAAGGCCGGGGCTGAGCGAGGCGGGGTTGGCCGCGGCGGCGGGCGCGTTGTGCGGCTGGGGGTGCACGGAGCGGGCTCCACGGGGCCGACACCGGCGGCCCTGCGGGGTATTGGTGGAGCGTACCGCGCGGGGGACATGGGCAGAGGAGATGGAAGGGGTGACGGGATGCGGGCCGAGCACGCCGCGGCGGCGCGGGGCTTGCGGCGTGTTTCCGCAAGCCCCGGAGCTCTGGAACACCAATGGAGCCGGGGGGAATCGAACCCCCGAGCACTCGCGGAATCTCCGGGAGAATACGCCGATTCCGAATGGCGCGCAGCGCCAGGCGCAGCGCGGGCCGCACCCGGGCCGAAACGAAGCGCAGGACCGGCTCGAACGGGCGGCCAACCTGGGGGACCAGTTCCGCCCACGTCGCGGCCGAACGCAGGCGGCGGCCACGCCCCGCCCGACGCCGACCTTTCCCGCCTCGTGGCGGCGTGGGCCAACCTGCCGCCCGACGTGCGTGCCGGGATCGTCGCGGCGCTTGGCGTGGCCACGCCCGGCCGCTGACCTGCCCTGACGCCCGACAGAACCGACGAAACCCTCAATCCCGCGACGCGAGAGGCCATCGTCTCCCGTTCCGTCGGCGGCAACGTCGGCATGGTTCCTTCCCGCCGGGCTCGCCGAAGTGACGCCCGCGGGAACAGCCGCAGGTATCGACTGACTTTGTTTTAGATGGCCGAGCTCGCTTCCCTAGATTGGCAGCCCGGGCACGAGCGGCCCCGGTCCGAGGTCACGACGGTGGCGGTGGCGACGCAGGGCACGGCAATCTACAAACCCCAGTAGTACGATGAACGGAACACCCGCAGCCCGTTCTGCGCGGTCCAACTTCGCTCTTCCCACATGTTCTTTGTGCCGTCCGTGGTCATCTTCACCTTGTCGGCCATCTTGTCGTACACGTCGCCGGTAATCCAAGTGGCGTAGTTGCCCTCGCGGAGATTGCACAGCTTAGCAGCGTAATTGGCTGAGCGGCCTACCCACACGAGGTCATTTGCACCCCGAATACCCGTTCGGGCAGCCATGACCTTGCTGGTGTCGATGCCAACAGAATGCCGCACTTGAAAGTCCTTAAGATTCTCTTTGTAGTAGGCCTTGAGAGCGGGATTGATGATCTCGGTGACTGCGTGGTTGATCGCCAAAGCTGCGCGAACTGCTACAGTGTTTTTTGTGTCGCCGATGAAGACTGCCATGACCCGGTCGCCGTCGAACGCCGTGATCACGCCTTCCTGGCTGCGGATGATCCGACAGGCACAGTTCAAATAACACTTGTAGACGTCAGCCGCGAACGTGGCCTTGTACGCGTTGACAAGGTTTGTACTCTCGGCAAGATCGGCATACAGGCAGGTGGCATCGAGATTAACACCCCTGTTTCCGAGTTCGATATTCTCGGTTTCTGGGACGACCCGCCCGTCGGTTGTCGTCCACTGCTCCTTGATGATCTTGTTGACCTCGGCGTTTAGGTCGTCGGTCATCCCCATCGCTTAACCCTTGTAGAGCAGATAGCACGCAGCCAACCAGAGGGGCGTACTCACGAAAAGCCATCCCATGGCGTGCCGAACCGCTCTGTACTTTGCCGTTGCGATCTGTGCATTGCGGTGGCACTGTGCGTTCAGATCCTCAAGGTGCTGAATGTCCGACCGGCCCGCAACCGCCTTCGCGTACTCGGTGTTTGTCATCGAGGCGATACCGCCAAAGAAGATCATCGACGCACGAGGGCCGGTGGTCTGTGGAAACGTGGCAGCGGCGGACCACGCGATCGACACGAGAAGCGGGAGACTTCCGGCGGCCATGAGGAGGCCGGCTATCCAAGTGACGTTCGTTGGAGCAGGGGACAGTGCACCCGTGACCGCGAGCATCGCCGTTGCCACTCCGATCACGACCGGCGTCTTGCTGTCCACCGCGCGAATCCAATCCAACTGGTGCTGCAGCACAGTTTCTTGCCGCGAAATGACGGCGAGCAGGTCGGGGGGAGGTGGATGTTGAGCTTTCGGCTGGTCGCTCATCTGTGAGCTCGATTCTAAAGTCGATCGCATTAGGGAAAAGTGGGCTGTCTTGCGCACTCAAGGTCAAGGTCGGGACCACTGGCCCTGCCGCTTCTCGGCCTCCCTGCCGACAGGTCAGGCGAACAGGCCCATCTGCTCGGTCTGCGCCGCCTGCATCGGAGCGAGGCGCTCCGCCAAGCACTCGCGAGAAACGACGTACACATACTCCTTGTTGTTAAGGTGGCTGACCTTGCCGACCTTCTGCCCCTGTGGGTTGTAAATGCCGATCTGAGCGCCGACGTACCGCTTGAAGTCGTTCTCGATTGTCGTGACCTTGCCCTGGCCATCCCAGAGGGCCGCGAGCATGGATTCCATATCCTCGCGTGCGAGGTAGCCTTCGTTGTTGAATGAAACCACCAACACGGGGGCTCGGACGGCGGCGAGAAGTTTCCGCATCACGCCCGCGAACTGCGGGCGGGAGTTGAAGATGCTCTGCCGCTGCCGCACGTCCACCCGCTTGCACGCGATGCCGTAGACCTCCGGCTTATCCCAGCGCACCAGCGATTCCCACGCGTGGTAGTTGCCCAAGTACGAGTGCTGGTTATATGGCGGGTCGATGTATGCCACGTCGGCTTCCAGCACCTTGACGGCTTCAAGCGCATCGAGGCAGGTGGCTTGGCCCTTGCCGTGCTTAGCGCGAGGCAGCACTTCGGGAACGCGCAACTCCAGGTCGTTGTGGGCGCGCGGTGCCCACGTCTTGAGATACGCCATCTGCAGGCCGGTGGTCGAATCCACGCGATCGGCGGCCTCCATGAGAGAGACGAGCATCACCGCTTCAAGGTCGGGGTTCAACCCCTTGGCCGCGATCGCCTCGCGGATCGCATCGACGCGTGCCCCGTTCTTGGGCTGAAAGAACCGGGACTTGACGCAGAAGGTTTCGGTGAAGTACCCCGGCTCGCCCTTGAGGCCGTTGAACTCGCGGACCAGTTTCTTGGCATCCTCCAGCACATCCTCTGCGTCGGCTTGGACATAGCAGCGTGCAAGCGTCGCGGCGTACGCATTGTGGTCGTTTGAGAGGACTCGATACCCGGCGGCCTTGAGCGCATGACCGACGCGCGAGGTGCCGGAAAATAGGTCGATCACTGAGTGCGCGTTCGATGCTCGCCGCACCGCTTCGAGGATGACCGGAATGAGCGTCCGCTTGGAACCGATGTACTTGATCAACGATTTATCCCCGTGGTGCGCGGTGTGCCCTCAAACAACCAGGACAGCAGGCCCGAGAGGAAGCGAGTGTACTCTGTGGCGGTGCAGGCGTGCTCCATCGAGAACCACGCGAAGTTGGTCAGGCGATCCGCTTGGACGTGAAAGTTGACGTGGTACTTGTTGCGGTACCGAATGAACGCCCCGTTCGCCATCACCATGAGGCTGCACTTGGTATAGCGGGTCGCAACCTCCAGATACTGCATGATCTGGAAGGACAGCCGCTCGTGGGCGTTGCCGTCGATCTGCCTCCCGGCGCTCGACTTGGCGGTCTTGTACTCCATCATGATCTTCTCGCGGAGGACGCCCCCGTCCACCAGAACAACGGTGTCGTCAAACTTCGTCGAAAGCCCGCTGTAGATCGTCGGGTACTGCGCTCCGGCGTACGGACCGGATTCAGGTGCATACTTGCGGATGACCTCGGCCTCGGTCGGAAAGGCAGCAATCAGATCGTTGACGCCGAACACGACTTCAAGCCAACGTGATTGCTCCGCGTTAGGATGCGTTACGCCGTCCGATGCCGACGTGGGCACGAACATGGACCGCGTGCCGACGGTCAACTTGGCGTACCGGCGCGTACCAACGCCCGCGACGACCGACACCTGTGCACCCCCAGCTTCGGCGACTCGACGGAAGCACTGCCAAAACCGCGCAATCAAACGCTCGAAGTCCTCGCCCTCCCGCCGCGCGCCAGTGCCGGTGTTGGCGACGCTTTCGGAGGCTTCAAAGGCCTCCATGCTCGCCGCAAGTGCTCTGATTTCGGGATTGAGGGGAGGAGGGGTCGGCATTTCAACCAGTGTACGGCGATCATCGACCTGTTGGGCGGATTCACAGCCGTCTACAACCCGTAGGGGCGACCAAGGTGACCTCGCGGTCTTGAATGGCGATTTGGCGATGCCGACGCGACGGGTTGGGGGGCATGACATACCGACCGCAAAAATCGGCGGATCGCGCTGCGAATCGGAC
>JAHCJH010000114.1 GCA_026126345.1 Phycisphaeraceae bacterium
TCGTGCACCGCCAGCGCGAAGGCCGCCAGCGCCGCCAGCGTCGGGTCCGGGCCGCGCCCCCGCCGGGCCTCGGCCGCCCCCTCGCCAGTCAGGCCGACCGTCAGCCCCAGCGCCGCGTGGGCCGCGACACAGTACGCCGACCCGTTGGCCTCGCTGATCGCCAGGAGCACCACCTGGCGCTCCACCGGGCCCAGCGCCGCCCGCCCCAGGGCCGCGTTCATGGACAGGAACATCTCCAGCGCCGCCGGAGACGCCGCCAGCGAACGAACCGCGTTGAACCGCTGCAGGCGCAGCGGTCCTTCGAGCAGCTCGCGGCTGGCTTCGGGCGCTTCGGCGGGCTCCAGCGGCCTGATCCGGGGCATGCGTTCGCGGCTCAGCGGGCGCCGGCCCCAACGCTGATCCCCACCGGCACGAACGTCCGCCGCACCCGGGCCTGGAACTCGTCGGGGTACTTGTTCAGGATCGTGCGGATCGCCCAGTTGTTGCCGTCGGCCAGCCCGCAGATCGTCGTGCCCGGCATCGTCCCCATGCTCGTGGCGATCTCCAGCGCCAGGTCCAGGTCCTTGCTCCGCGCCCGGCCCTCTTCGATCTTCACCATCAACTGGTAAAGCCAGCCGCTGCCCTCGCGGCAGGGGGTGCACTGCCCGCAGCTCTCGTGCTTGAAGAACCGCGCGATGTTCCGCGCCACGGCCACCATGTCGGTGTCCTCGTCGAACACCGTCGGGCAGGCCGTGCCCAGGCCCAGCACGTTGTACTTGCGGCCGATGTCGAAGTCCATCTCGGCGTCCATCTGGTCCGGGCCCAGCACGCCCATGCTGATGCCGCCGGCGATCGCGCCCTTGAACTTCTTGCCGCGGCGCATCCCGCCGCAATAGTCCTTCGATTCGATCAGCGTCCGCAGCGGGATGCCCAGGTCGCACTCGAAGACGCCCGGCCGGTTCACGTGCCCCGAGACGCCCATCAGCTTCGTGCCGTAGCTCGGCGGCGCCCCCTGGATGCTGCTCTCGGTCCCCTGCTTCATGAACGCCTCGGCCCCCTGCGCGATGATGAACGGCAGGTGCGCCAGCGTCTCGACGTTGTTGATGATCGTCGGCCGGCCGAACAGGCCCTTGATCGCCGGGAACGGCGGCTTGTTCCTCGGCCAGCCGCGCTTGCCCTCGATCGACTCCAGCAGCGCCGTCTCTTCTCCGCAGATGTACGCCCCCGCCCCGCGGTGCACGTAGCAGTCCACCGCCCAGGCCTGGTCGCGGTTCTTCGTCCGCGTCCCGCGCAGCAGCCCCTGCTTGCCGAACACACCGTTCTGGTACGCCTCCTGGATCGCCCGCTCCATCACGGCGGCCTGGTGGTGGTACTCACCACGGATGTAGAAGTACGCCGTCTGGATGCGGCACGCGTAGCAGCACAGCGCGATGCCCTCGAGCACCAGGTGCGGGTCGAAGTCGCACAGCAGCCGGTCCTTGAACGTCGCCGGTTCGGACTCGTCGGCGTTGATCGCCAGGTACCGCTGCCCGCCGTCGCCGTTGGCGTCGGGCTTGGGCAGGAACGTCCACTTCACGCCGGTCGGGAAGCCCGCGCCCCCGCGCCCGCGCAGCACCGACTTCTTCACCTCTTCGGTCACCTGCTCGGGCGTCATCGTCTCGACCGCCTTGCGCAGCGCAACGTACCCGCCCGTGCGCACGTACTCGTCGTACGACACGATCCGGCGGTTCTTCGGGTCGCCGTGCGGCCAGCAGGGGATCCGTGCGGTCAGGACTGGAGTCGTGGTTTTGGGTGACCAAGCGGCCATGGGGCTGAGTGTAGGGCCCGGAGGTCCGCCTGCCCCACACCGCGCGAAGGTCCATCATCGCTTCGGCGCCGGCCCCGATTCACGGTCGTCGCACGCACCCCGGCCCTGCAATGCGTCCTGCGGTTCGACCACGATCTCCCGCACCACCGTTTCCCGGATGGTGACGCGGCCCTGCTCCGTCCGCGTCGTCTGCTCCCGAACCTCGCGCGAGACTTCCCGCGGCTCGCCCGGTCCGGGAACCTTCGTGCGCACACCCTTGACGATGTGCCCGAAGAACTGCCCCAGGCTGCGCATGATCCCCGGTTCGCCCGTACCGGGCCGGGGTTGGTTCGGGTTCGGTGCTTCGCCCGGGTTCACAGCCGAATCGTAGTGCCCGCGGCTTCGGCGAACCGCCGGGCCCGATCGGCCGTATCGAAGTGCAACCCGCTGCTTCCAAGTCCGGCCGGCGTGCGCACCAGCTCACGCCGGCCGGTGCGTTTTTGTCCAGATTGTCAGTCCGCAAGGAACCGCGACCGCAGTTCCGGCGTCGGCATCATGCACGCCTCGCGACGCCCGAACCACCGGTAGCGGTTCCGCGCCACCCACCGGTACAGCCAGTCGCGCAGCGGCCATGGAATCGCCAGCAGCACCGTCAGCGCCGGCCACGGCCAGCGCAGCAGCCCCGCGATCCGCAGCGCCGCGCCCGAGCACGTGTACGCCCGGCCGCGCCGCACCAGCACCAGGCTGTCCGGCAGCGCCGCCCGATCGAACCCCGCTCCGCTCAGCACCCGCTCGGCGGCCGGCGAACCCAGCGGCGCAAAGGCGATGCGCCCGGGCCGGTCGCGCCGGGCGATGAACCGCACCGACCCGTTGCACAGATTGCACACACCGTCGAACAGCACCACCGCCCGATCGTCCGCCGCCGCTCGCGCTATCGCCGGAGCCTCGTGCACGGGGCACTGTACGGCCGGTTCAAGGCTGTTTCGGCTTCGACGTCGCGCCGGGGTCATCGGCCGCCCGGTCGGCGCCCAGCACCAGCCGCAGGAACACCCGATCGTCGAACTCCCTGCCCTGCGCCGATGTCGCGGCGAACCGCACGATCACCATGTCCCACTGGGGCAGCACGTACAGACGCTGCTTGCCCAGCCCGGCGGCCATGTGCACGACGATGGGCTTGCCGTCCGGCCCGACAGACCGGCCATCACCCCGCGCCGCCTCTTCCGGCTCGCCGCCCCGGCGCCTGCGCGGCAGGTCCGGCGCCAGCGCCTCCTCCGGATTTCCCTCGGCCCCGAGCCACCAGGTCAGCCCGTACCTGGGGTTCTTCGCGCTCGGCTTGAAGCACTCGGCCAGCAGGGCCGGCTCGATCAACTGCGTGCGAGTCCCATCCTTATTCCGCACGGCGCCCTCGCAGAGCACGAAGTCGCCGAATTTCGCCCAGTCGCGCGCCGTCAGGCGGCACCCGCCCGGCAGGTTCGGATGGCCCGCCGGATCGAGCAGGAACGCGCCGGTCGAAAGCCCGATCGCGTCGAAGTACCGTGCCGCCAGGTACTCCAGGTAGGTCTTCTGCGGCTTGTCCGACGCCCGCAGCTTCCGCTCCAGGAACTCGCCGAACGCGAAGTAGTGCGTCGGCCCGTACGCGAACTGCCCGCCCGGCGTGCCGGTCATCGGCGCTCCCACGGCCGCCGCGAACGTGTCGCGGGCCGCCCGGCCCCCGCCGGCCGCTCCGTCGTTCCGCCGGCGCGCGGGCACCAGGCTCGGCTCCTGCGGGCGGAGCCCGCTGGAGAGCGTCAGCAGGTGCCGAACGGTGATCAGCCGCTTCAGCGGGTCGCTCTTCCACTCCGTGATCGTGTCGCTGACGGTCTCATCGAGCGTGAACAGGCCGTCCTGCACCGCCGCCATCGCCAGCACCCCGGTGAACGACTTGGTCCCGCTGGCAAGCATGTGCGGCCGCTCGGCCGACCACCCGTTGTCGTACCGCTCGTACACGACCGTCCCGCCACGCATCACCAGCACGGCGCGCCCCGACAGCCGGGCCGAATAGTCCGCCGCGGCTGCAAAGTCAGTCGGCCCGGGCTCGGTCCGAACCGTTCCGGACGCCGGGGTCTGTCCCGGCGGGGCATCCGCGGCCGTGCCCAGCGGGAAGCAGGCGGTGAGCAACCCAACCACGAGCGACAGCAGCATCACGCGGCCCTCCGTGCGTGCGAACCACGCCCGGCCGGCCCGGCGCGAAACGCCGGTTCGCTCCCGGGCTCGCCCGACTCGGGGTCCGGCAGCCCCAGCAGCCATTGAATCACCCTGGCGATCAGGATCCGCACCGAGCGCACAACGCCCCGGACGGCGACTCATTGCACGCCGGGACGCCACGCCCCCGGGCAAGCGACGGCCCTAGAAGTCGCACCCGCGGAAGAACCGCAGCACGAAGTAGTCAAAGTCCGACCCCGTCAGGAAGCCGTCGGGCGGCAGAGCCCCGACGTCGTCGACCAGATCGGCGATCAGCGTGTTCTCCGGCGGGGGCCGGCGCAGCTCGGCAAAGAACGCCTGGATGTACAGATCGAAATCCTCGCCGGTGATGAACCCGTCGGGGACAGGCGACCCGCCCGCCGAGGCGATGTCCGCAGGGCTCTGCGCCACCAGCAGGAAGCTGTTGCCGGTCGTGGCGTAGATGCGTGATTCGTCCCGCGGCAGCGTCAGCGCGCTGAACAGCCCGTTGATCGACTGGGCCGTGAAGATGTTGCTCGGCACGCACAGCGGCTGGATGTACTGCCCCAGGAAGTTGATCACCAGCGCCCCGTCCACCGATGCCACGCCCGAGACCGTGATGCGACCCTTGCCCGTATCGCCCGCGGCGTCCATGTTGAGCACCAGCGTGCTCGTGGACGACTGGTTGTAGTTGCCCGTGACCGCCAGCACCGTGCCGGGGTCCAGCGTCAGCGTCCCGGATAGATCGAACACCCCGCCCGCGGGCGTGAGGCTCATGATGAACCCGCTCAGGCGCAGCGACCCCGCGACCGAGGCCAGGCCGGTGATGGCGCTGGTTGTGCCGCCGGTCCGCAGCCGCGCCGCGGCCCCGGCCACGGTCACGTCCGTGCCGGCGGCGATGGTCTGAATGGCCCGGCCCGTGAGCTCGAGCGTGCCGCCGTTGACGGCCTTCCACGTGCCGCCCGACAGCGTGAACGTACCGGCGTTGTAGTTGGTGACGGTCGTCGGGCTCACCAGCAGCACGGCGCTCGCCGCCGTCGCCTCAATGGTTCCGGCGTTGGAGAGCGAGCCGGCGCCGGCGATGGTCAGGGTGCGGCCGGCGGACTGGGCCGAGAAGGTGCCGGCGTTGGCGATGGAGGACCCGGCGCCGATGGAGATGGCGCCGCCGAAGCCGCCGGTGCGGACGGTGACGCCCGAGGCCACGGACAGCGCCGTGCTGTTGGTAACCGCGACGGTGGCGTTGCTGCCGCCGGCGCCGAAGACGATCGAGCCCGACCCGGCGAGGCTGCGCGCCCCGCCGCCGTTGAAGACCAGCGCGTTGCCGCCGCAGGCGCCAGAGATGGTGATGGTGGCCCCGCCGCTGAGCACCACGCCGCCGCTGACCGTGATCGACCCTGAGCAGGTGTTGAGCAGCAGGTTGCGCGACAGGTCCAGGTTGCGGCACGCGGCGCTCACGTTCACCGTCACGTCCGCGCCCGCGCCGATCGTCACATCGTCGCTCGAGGTCGGCGCCCCTGCCGGCGACCAGTTGCCAGCCGTGCCCCAGTTGTTGTCCACCGCGCCCGTCCAGGTTTTCTGAGCCAGCGCCGGCGTCGCGGCCAGAAACACCGCTACCGCCACGCCCACGGGGCTACGCAGCAGCCAACGGAACCAGGTGCCCGTCGATGATCGCGATCCACGCATGATCCGGCCTCCTCCTCCGCGCCGAGCGCATACACACCGCGCCCGCCGCGGAACTCGCCCGGCAGCGTATCAGATTCGTCCGGAGCCGCAACAAAAAAGGGTGCAACGCCGCACCGGCGTCGCACCCTCTTTGGGGTCGGTGAATCGGCCCGGACTACGGGCAGCCGATGAAGAACTGGGTGATGAAGAAGTCGAAGTCCGCGCCGGTGATGAAGCCGTCCGGCCCGCCGGTGCCGGTATCGTCGGTCAGGTCGGCGATATAGGGGCCGCTCGGCTCGGGGCGGCGGATCTCCTGGAAGAACGCCTGCACGAAGACGTCGAAGTCTGTGCCCGTGATGAAGCCGTCCGGGCCATCCACGAACGGCTGGGCGCTGCCCTCGGTTGCCACGTCGGCCGGGTTGCACCCCGTCGGGGCCGCCGGCGGCAGGGGCACGGCGATCAGCGCCTGGCCCAGCACCGTCACGCCCGAGCAGATGTTCGGGTTCCGCAGGCTCACCACGGCGTACAGCCGCCGGTCGGCGCCGATGAACATGCGGCTGTTGCGGAACGTGTTGACGACGCAGTTGTCGTCCGCCAGCCCGTTGCCGTCGAGGTCCACCGGGTCGCCCTCGCGCAGCAGCACCGTCTGACCCTTGTACACCACCACGCCGTTGGCCCAGGTGTCCGGCTGGCTGGTCACACCCGCCAACACCCAGTCGTCGTCGTCGTCGCCCCGGCTGGCGGCGGAAAAGAACGTCGCCGTGAACGTCGGGTTCGTCGCCGTGTCGCTCCACACCTCGGTGTCGCCGGGCGTGATCGGGTCGCCGGTCCGGATGATGCCGCCGGCGATCACCGCCGCGTCGACGGTCGTGTTGGTGGGCAGAATGCCCCATCCGGCGCCGTCGGCGCCCTGGTACAGCGCCGTGATGGTTGAGCCGGAAACGGTCGACGGCAGGAATCCGGGCAGCACCTGCCCCTCCTGGGACACGACTTCGCCGTCCTGCACCACGACCTTGTCGTTGCTCGCGCCGCTGGGCGTTGTCAGGGTGCCGCTCACCAGGTACGTGGACCCGTCGCCGCTGACCCAGTAGCCCAGCTCGTCGTCGTCATCGAAGAAGCTGAACGCGCCGGTCTCGCTGCCGGAGATCGCCAGCGGGATCGTCACGCCCTTGCGCAGTCGGATGCTCGACGCCGTTCCGTCCGAACGGGCGATCACCCGGTCGGTGCTGGTGGTGATCGAGCTTCCCGCCAGTTGCCCCAGGAAGTCCACCGACCCGTCCTCCAGCATGCCCCGAGCCGTCAGCGCGGCGCCCCAGGTCGTGTCCAGGTCGAGCCCGAAGGACTCGGGCACGCCCAGGCCCTCCCGGGCGATGATCTTGAACGTGCCCGGCGACCCCGGCGTGTACCGAACCACCACGTCGTTGGAGTTTGCCACCCGATTGGTCGTGCCGCTGAACGCCACCTGGCCGGCGTTGTTGATCGACATCGTCGGGTCGATCGTTGTCCCCAGCGTGTCGTTGAAGATGTCCGGGTCCACCACCGTGAAGCCCTGCTGCGCCACCGCCGTGAGCGTCACGCCCCCGCCGGAGATCGTGCCCACCACCACCGCCTCGTCGAGCGCGCTGTCGGTCTCATCGGTGTTCACGCGCATCACGAACTTCGTGCCGTCGGCCGATGCGAACGGCCTGTGGAACGCGTCGAACGTCGCGCTCGTCGAGAACTCGAAGTTCCGCGTGGAGCCGTTGGGCAGCAGGATCTGTCGCTTGGAGTCCGGCGCCGTCGTCGCCGTCGTCGCGATCACCGAGGCCAGCACCGGCGTGCGCACCATCCGCACCACGTTCGTCGCCGAGCGCTGGTTGTTCGCGGCCCCCGTGTCCGGCGTCGTCGTGACAATCGCGGCCGCGATGTCCAGGTTGCCAGCGCCCGAAGCGATCGTGTTGATCGTCAGCGTTTCCGATGCGCCGTTGGCCATCGAGCCGAGGTTCCACGTGATGACCCCGCCCGACTCCGTTGGGCCGCCCGCGGTCGCGTTGGCGCTCACGAACGTGTGCCGGGGCGAAAGCGTCACCGTGCACACCGTGCCCGCCGCGGCGTCCGGGCCCGTGTTGCCCGCCACCACCGTGTACGTCACCGGCGTGCCGGCCGGAGTCTCGCACGCCGTCAGCGACGAGCTCAGCGTGATCCCCGCGTCGCACGACGGCCCGCCGCACGCCTCTTCCGGGCTGCCGCTCCAGCGCGGCGTCGATGCGGCGACCACCGTGAAGTCGTTGGCGTTGTTGTCCGTATCGCTGCAGCCGTTGAGGTTGCGCTCCAGCATCACCACGGTGCTCGTGTTGTTGGGATACGTCGCCGCGGCCGTCTCGAAGCACGCGTTGGTCGACGTGCCGTACGCCAGGAAGTCGGCGATCCCGTTGCCCGTCGAGGCGCACGGGTTGCCCGCCGGCAGCGCCGTCGTGCCCTGAACCAGCGCGATCTTGCCCGCGCTGTTGGCCAGCGCGATCGTCGTGGCCTGCTGATCGAAGTCGTTGATCAGCGGGCCCAGCGTGCCGGCGTTGTTGTTGCTCAGCAGCAG
>JAHCJH010000115.1 GCA_026126345.1 Phycisphaeraceae bacterium
TCCTGGCGACTCGCGACTCGCGTCTCGCGACTCTCCTGTCCCCCCTCAGCACTCAGCACCCAGTACTCAGCACTTCCCCGCCGCCCCGCCTTGATTTGCTGCTTTTCCGCTTTCCCGCTTTGCTGCTTCGCTGCTTTCCCGCCGTGCTGCGTTCCGCGCCCGGCCGCGGTCGGGGATTTGTCCGGGCGGCTTCGGCATCGCTACGCTGGCCGTCATGCGGCATTGCGATTTGTGCGTGATCGGTTCCGGACCCGGCGGCCAGAAAGCGGCGATCCAGGCCGCCAAGCTCGGCAAGGACGTCGTCGTCATCGAGAAAATGGACTTCGTCGGCGGCGTGGCGATCCACACCGGCACGATCCCCAGCAAGGCCCTGCGCGAAGCCGTGCTGGCCGTCACCGGTGCCGGGCACATTCTGCCCGGGGTGAGCGACCAGCTCGTCGCCCGGGAGAAGCGGCTGGAGGTCCTGACCGCCGCGTGCCAACGCGTGATCCGGGCCGAGGCCGAGCTCGTCCGCAGGCAGCTCGCGGCCAACGGCGTAGAGGTCATCCGGGGGCACGGCAGTTTCCTCGACGCGACCACCGTGCAGGCCGACGGCCCGCGGGGCGTCGAGCGGGTGACGGCCGAGAAGATCCTCATCGCGGTGGGCACGACGCCCGCGCGCCCGGCCAACATCGCGTTCGACCGGCAGACCGTCATCACGTCCGACGAGGTGCTGCAACTGCCCAACTTGCCCCGGACCATGATCATCGTCGGCGGCGGCGTGATCGGCACCGAGTACGCCAGCATGCTCGCGGCGCTCGGCGTTCGAGTTACCATCATCGAGGCACGCCCGCGCCTGCTGGAGTTCATCGACGCCGAAGTGTGCGAGGCGCTGCAGTACCACCTGCGGCAGGCCGGGTGCACGCTGAGGCTCAACGAAAAGGTCGTCAGCATCCGGCCCGTGGAGGCGCCCAAGGGAGCACGCTCGGGGGACGGCATCATGGCCGAGGCCACGCTCGAAAGTGGCAAGAGCCTCATGGCCGACTGCCTCATGTACTGCATCGGCCGTCAGGGGGCGACCGGTGGGCTGAACCTCGTCGCGGCGGGCCTCAGCGCCGACAACCGCGGCCGGATCAAGGTCAACAAGTCCTACCAGACCGACGTGCCGCACATCTACGCCGTCGGGGACGTGATCGGCTTCCCCGCCCTGGCCAGCACGTCGATGGAGCAGGGCCGGTCCGCGGCGTGCCACATGTTCGACACGACCACGGAGACGCTGCCGGAGCTGATCCCCTACGGGATCTACTCGATCCCCGAGATCTCAACGGTGGGGTGGACGGAAGAGAAGCTCACCGCCGAGGGCGTTCCCTACGAGGCCGGGATCGCGCAGTACAAGGAGATCGCCCGGGGACAGTTGCTCAACGACGAGATCGGGATGCTGAAACTGCTGATCCACCAGGAATCCCACGCGATCCTGGGCGCCCACTGCATCGGCACCAACGCGACGGAACTCATTCACATCGCGCAGGCGGTCATGGCGTTCAAGGGCACGGCCGAGTACTTCGTCACGGCGGTCTTCAACTACCCCACGCTGGCCGAGTGCTACAAGGTGGCTGCGTTCAACGGGCTGAACAAACTGCGGCACGTCTGAGGCGGAGCGAAGCATGGCGCGGGCGCCGAGCAAAGCACGGAAAAAGGCCGAGGTGGTCAAGGCGGTCACGGTGGAGCACGCGCCGCCGCCGTTGTCGCTCGACGAGGTGCTGGGGCAGGCCCGCGCCGTCGGGCTGCTGCGCGAGGCCATGGCGTCGGGTCGCGTGCACCACGCGTGGGTCTTTCACGGGCCCCCGGGCGTGGGCAAGTTCCTCACGGCCCGGGCGTTCGCGGCGGAATTGCTGACGCCCAAGGGCACGGGCAGCGAGGCCGCGCGGGTGCGGGAACTGCTGGCCGCCGGGCGGCACGCGGACCTGCGGATCGTGAACAAGGAACTGGCGTCGATCAGCAGCGACGACCGGACCCGCCGGACGAAACAGACGACGATCGGCGTCGAGATTGTCCGCGAGTTCCTGGTGAATCCCGCGGGCCTGGCGCCGCTGATGTACGCCGGGACGATCGCGAGCAAGGTGTTCATCGTGGACGAGGCGGACCTGCTGGCGCCCGCGTCGCAGGACGCGATGCTCAAGACGCTGGAAGAGCCGCCCGAGGGCACGGTCGTGATCCTGGTGACGGCCGACGAGCACGCCCTGCAGGCGACGGTCCGCAGCCGGTGCCAGCGGGTGGCGTTCTCCGCGCTCGACCCGCGGGCCATGCAGGCGTGGCTGCAGACTCAGGCCGAGGCGCCCGGGCCAGGGCCCGAGCGCGACTGGCTGCTGCTGCACGCGGCCGGCTCGCCCGGACGGTTCGTTTCGGGCGTGCGGAACCGGCTGTTCGAGTGGCAGAAGGTCATCGAACCCATGCTGCAGAACCTCGACCGCCCGGGCGGTGCAGCGCCGGGGCTGGGCGTGGCGATGGGCAAGCTGGTGGAGGAGCGTGCCGCCGAGCAGGCCTCGGCCAGCAAGTTCGCCTCCAAGGACACGGCGAACCGGCACTGGGCCGGCGTGATGATGGGGCTGGTGATGGAGCGGGCCCGCAAGCGGCTCAGCGCCGCGGCGACCCCGGCCGCGGCGCGGCAGGCGCTGCGGGTGATCGAACTGGTGAGCGAGGCCGAGGGGCAGCTCGACAGCAACGTCGCGTTCGCGTCGGTGCTGGAGAACCTCGCGGCCCAGATGGGCGAGTCGTCGCTGGAGGCCGCGGCCCGGTAGGGCGACGGGGAGTGGTGGCGGTCAGCCCTGGAACGAGAACGAAGGCGTGCCGGGGTCGCCGGGGACGACCGGAGCGGGCGCCGGGGCTCGCGCGGTGTCGGCGGCCTGGGCGGTCGAGGCCGCGGCGTTGCGCTGCTCCTGGGCGAACTTGTCCATCAACAGTCGCCAGGTCTCGCACTCATACTCGATAAGGCCGATGACCTCATCGGCCTTGGCCAGGTCGCGCTCCGTGCTGGCCTGGAGCAGGCGGGAGATCATGTAGCCGTACAGGGCCCCGAGGCGCTGGACCAGCTCGGGATTGGCGGCGGGCTTCATGGTGCTGAGCAACTCGAACAGGATGTCCCGGCAGCGGGAGAAGCCGTTGAAGCACGTTTCGTAGTTCCTGGCAACCAATCCCTCGCGCCCCTGGCGGGCGAAGCGCAGCGCCCCGTCGAGGAGCATCATGCGCAGCTCCTCGGGGCGCGCGGTCATGACGCGCGAGGCGAGGTAACGGCTGGCGGGGCTCTGGTTGGCCATGGGTGCCTTGACTATCGGTCCTTGGGGGACCGGGATTGAGCGAGATCAGCGGGCGGTGGCCGAGCGGATGTTGCCCAGGGCGCCCTGCTGGCTCTGGAGCTGGCCGATGGCCTGCTCCATGCGGACGAACTGGCGTTCGAGGATGGTGCGGCGGCTTTCGAGCTTCTTGTCGAGCGAGGCGATGAGGTCGTTCTGGCTCTTGATCTGGGTGTCGAGCGAACGGGCGCGACGCGTCAGCGTGCCGGTGGTGGAGTTGATGTACTGGTCGGTGAGCTGGCCGATGCGCTCCATGATGCCCAGGGAGGTAAAGGTGGCCTGCTGGGCGCTGCTGCCGCCGACCAGGGTCACGCCGGGGATGGGCTGGCCGTCCGGGCCGATGACGGGCTGGCCGCCGGTGGTGGGGACCTGGGCCTTGGCGACGAAGAGGTCCTTGACGGCCTGGGGGTCGTTGGCGATGGCGGTGCGGAGCTTGTCGGAATCGACCTGGAGCTGGCCATTGCGGCCGACGGTGATGCCGACCTGGGTGAGCGACTGGTAGCGTCCCGAGACGCCCAGGGGCGGGCCCTGGACGGTGGAGAGCAGCAGGGAGCGGAGGGACTGCGTGGTGGAATCGCCCAGCAGCGTGCCGCGCTTGTTGGCGTCGGCGTCGTAGGTCGACTGCGCGTCGATGCGGCTGACCACCTGGTTGAAGGCGGCGACGAACTCGCTGACGGCGTCTTCAATGGCCTGGTTGTCGCGGGTGACGGTGAGGGTGACGGGCTCGGAGCGTGGGCTCTTGAGGTCGATGGTGACGTTCGCCAGGATGCCGGTCACGGAGTTGCCGCTGGTGCTGAAGAGGATGGCGCTGGCGGGGTCCGCGGCTCCGAAGAAGACGCGGGAGTTGCTGCCGGCGGCGAGGGTGGAGAAGCCCAGGTCCACCGCGCCGGTGTCGATGGTGAATCGCCCGCCCTCGCCGACGTCGCGACCCGTGAGCGAGAGGCGGAAGGGTCGGGAGGGCGAGCCGTCGTTGACGACGCTGGCGGCGGCGTTGACGCCGGCCTGGTTGATCTTCTCGGCGACTTGGGTGAGCGTGTCGCCGACGGCCAGGGCGACGGTGCGCTCGAAAGAGCCGTCGAGGTAGTTGGCCGAACCGGTTCCTGAAGCGGTGCCGACGAGGTTGAGGGACTTGGCGACGGTGCCGGTGAGGTCGCGGATGGCGATCTTGTTGCCGCCGGGCACGCCGTTGCGGACGGTCTCCTCGATGACGATGCCGTCGCCGTTGTTGTTGATGCGGGCGGTGTAGCCGGGGCTGCCGGCGTTGATCTCGCGCACGAGGTCGTCGATGGTGGCGGTGTCGTTGCCGATGTCGATCACGCGGCGTTCGCCGTACGAGTTGGTGATCTCGAAGCGGCCGGTGCCGATGCCGCGCCCGTTGTTGAGGTCGCTGACGCGGGTGGCCAGGCCGATGTACTTCATCTGGGCG
Source organism: Phycisphaeraceae bacterium (assembly GCA_026126345.1). Lineage (GTDB taxonomy): Bacteria > Planctomycetota > Phycisphaerae > Phycisphaerales > UBA1924 > JAHCJH01. The sequence continues at coordinate 4,756 of JAHCJH010000115.1, forward strand.
CGGTTGCCGCGGACGGAGGAAACGGCGGCGGCGGAGACGGACAGGCCGAGGTCGGAGGCGAGGGTTCCGGCGACGGTGAGGGGGCCGGAGCCGTTGGTGTTGTCGGTGAGGTCGAAGCCCGTGCCGCTGGCGTTGAGCGCCAGGGTGATCTTGCCGCCGGTGGCGGAAGCGACCGAGGAGATGAAGTCGGTGACGGAGCCGGAGAAGTTGGCGGAGAAGGCGTGGTACGAGCCGTCGCGGGCGACGATCTCGAACAGGCCGGGCTCGATGCCGTTGCCGCCGCGGAGGTTGCGGGCCAGGACGGAGTTGAGGCCGGCGAGGAGGCGCTGCCCGTCGAGGGTGCCGTCGGGCGCGCCCGTGCCGGCGATGCCGAGGTCGGCGGCGGTGGAGCGATCGCCGACGTCGGCGACGGTGAGGGTGTCGGAGCCGGTGGTGTTATCGACGAGGCGCAGGCCGGTGCCGGCGGCGTTGATGGAGGCGGTGACCTTTCCGGCGGACTGGGTGTTGATGCGCTGGATGACGCCGCCGAGGTCGGTGACGGCCGGGGCGAGCAGGGTGCCGTCGCCGTTGTACATGGGGCCGATGTCGATGGAGAGCGTTTCGCCGTTGCGGGTGGAGATGGTGAAGTCGGGGGTGCTGGTGCCCAGGGCGTTGGAAATCTGGACGCCCAGGCCGTCGTTGAGCGTGCGGAGGCTGGTGGCGGCGCCGACCCGGTTGATCTGGGCGCCGTTGACCTTGCCGCCGGAGCCGGTGGCGTCGGCCAGGCCGGCGATGCCGAGGCTGGTGGCGGTGGAGTATCCCGCGGCGTCGGCGATGGTGAGGCGGCCGGCGCCGCCGGCGGCGTCGGTGACGACGAGGCGGTCGCCGTCGATCTTCGCCGAGAGGCGGACGCCGGAGAGGCCGTTGAGCGCGGTGAGCACATCGTTGACGCTCTCGGCGCGGGAGAAATCGACGGTGGCGGTGGCGCCGGAGGAGTCGGTGACCTGGATGCGGCCGCGGGCGACGCCGGCGCCGCCGTTGAGCGTGCTGAGCTTGGTATCGCGGTCGAGGCGGCCGAGGGCGTTTTCGAAGGTGATGGAGGTGAGGCCCAGGCCGGTGGAGGTCGAGTCGGTGAAGCCCTGGGAGAGGATCTGCTGCGAGGAGGCGAGCCGGTCGACCAGGAGCTGGTAGTTGCCGATGGCGGCGCCGGGGGTGGCGACGGCGGTGAGCGCGTCGGTGTTGCCGCTGGTGGCCTTGGCGGCGTCGAAGACCTTGAGAGTGGCGAACTTGGCGGCGGCGGACTTGAGGCCGCTGAGGCGGGAGTTGATGTCGAGGTAGGCGACGGAGAGGCCCTGGAGCTGGCCGATGCGTTTCTGCGCGATGGCCTTGGGGCGCGCGTCGAGGGCGAGCAACTGGGAGATGATCTGGTTGCGGTCGATCCCGCTGAAGATGCCGACGCCGCTGGTGATGCCGCTCATGCCGCCTCCGTGTCTGACAGTTGCCGAGTGGGCCGCGTTCAGGCGGCCTTGCGTCGGGCCCCGGACCGGCGTGCGCCGGGACGGTCGAGCCCTTGCCTGCGGAGGTTGAGCGCGTCGTGGGTCCAGGCGGCCAGGACGCGCCGGAACTGGTCGCGGGCGCGACGGATGTCGGGGTGGGTCCTGGGGTTGGGGGTTGCGACGACCATGCTTCAGCTCCGCATCAGCACTCCAAGAAGATCGGCCGGAGCGCGGGTTGCGCTGCAACACCGGACCGATCCCTGACAACATTCATCGGTCCGGCGGCGTAGTGACTTCTCCGGCGGGGTGGGAAGGTCCGAAGAACTGACGCCGCGGGCGCGTCCGTCCGATACTGCAAGGCCCTGAGTGACTGGCCATGGCACTGCCCCGACCCATCTGGATGCTGTTGGGCCTGCTGAGCGGGCTGGTGGCGGCGTCGGCGGGGGTGACGGCGGTGCTGGCGCTGGTGCAGAAGCCGGGGGCGGCGTGGTTCCTGGCGTGGTTCGAGGTGGTGGTGCTGACGGCGGGGGTGTTCGGGGTGTTGCTGGCGCGGGGGCGGTTTCGGGATGGGCCGGCGATCGCGTTGCTGTGCATCGCCGGGTGCGTGGCGGTGGGGTCGTTTCTTGGCTATCTGAGCGCGGGGCGGACGCTGATGGGCCAGAGCATGACGGTGTTCCTGCTGGGGCGGGTGGCCGCGGGCGGGGTGTTCGCGGCGGCGGCGGGGCTGGACGTGCTGCTGCGGCGTCCGGGTCAGAGCGTGCCGCTGCTCATGAAGGGGCTGCTGGCGGGAATCCCGGTGCTGGTGGTGGCGGCGATGGCGTTGCGGACCAGCGCACTGGCGACGATCAACGGCCTGCATCCGATGGTGCAGTTCGGCGTGTACATCGGGGCGTTCGTGGTGCTGACTGCGATGTCGTGCGCTGCGGCGCACTGGACGATCCGGGCGTTTGCGCTGGGCGTCGAGGCCGGAGCGACGCGGGGCGAGCCGAATGGAGCGGGGGACGGGGCTACACCCGCGCGGGTGTAAGAGCGTCGAGCGCGGCGCTCACGGCGGCGGCGGTGGCGGGGCGCAGGCGGGGGTCGATCCACAGGTTGACGTGAGCGCCGTGGTCGATGACCACGAGGTTGCCGTTCGCGGCGGCGCGGGCGATGGCGTCGCCGTCGGTCAGGGGGCAGATGAGGTCGTCGGAACCGTGGATGACGGTGAGCGGGGCGGCGCAGCGGGCGGCGAGGGCGGCGCGGTCGAAGGGGCCGGCGGGGGCGAGCCAGCGCGTGGGGGCCTGCTGGAACCGGCCGATGAGCCACAGCGCGGGGCCGAGGATGCACCGATGGGGCAGCGCCTTGGCACGCAGCACGTTGCGGGCCGGGGTTTGGGGCAGGCGGTACGGCGCTTCGGCGATGACGGCGGCGATGCGTTCGTCGCCCGCGGCGGCCGCGATGCTGACGCCGGCACCGAGCGAGAACCCGTAGAGGACGACGGAGGCGGCGGGTTGCCGGCCGCGCGGCGCGGAGACGGCTTCGACGAGCGCGGAGAGGTCCGCGGCTTCGTGGATGCCCAGGGCGCAGCGGCCGGGGCGCGGGGCTTCACCGTGGGCGGGCATGTCCCAGAGCAGGACACGCGCGGCGGCGTCGGCGATGGGGCCGAGGCGGGCGAGGCCTTCGAGACGGGACTCGCCCCAGCCGTGTGAAACGACCACGGTGGGGCCGCGGGGGTTGGCGCCGGGGATGTCCCAGACGGGCAGGTCGCGGCCTCTGGAGCGGAACGACCAGGACTCGAACGGGCGTGGGCCACCCCAGGTCGATGGGATCTCGTCGGGCGACTTGGGCCAGCCGCGGGCCAGGGCCCAGGCGAGGGTGTGG
>JAHCJH010000116.1 GCA_026126345.1 Phycisphaeraceae bacterium
CGGGGCGACCGCGACCCCGCCAAAGGCGACGGACTCAAGGCGCTCGAGGGGCGCACCTGGGACGCCGTGATCGACACCTCGGCGTACATCCCCAGCCGCACGCGGGCCTCTTCGGCGGCCCTGGCCAAGGCCTGCAAGTTCTACGTCCTGGTCTCAACGATGTCGGTCTACGGCGACGTGAGCAAGCCGGGGATGGACGAATCTGCCCCCATCGCAACGCTCCCCAGGCCCGACGACGAGACGCTCACGCCCGAGACGTACGGCGCGCTGAAGTACCTCTGCGAGGAGGAAGTGGAGCGGGCCATGCCCGGTCGCGTCGCGCGCGTGCGGCCGAGCCTGATCGTCGGCCCCGGAGACCCCACCGATCGGTTCACCTATTGGGTGTGGAGGACCGGCCACGCCGGCGGCCGACTTGCCGCCGACGTGCTCGCACCGGGCGACCCCGCTGAGTGCGTTCAGTTCGTCGATGTGCGCGACCTTGGTCGCTGGCTGGTGACGCTCGTTGAGGATGGGCACGCCGGCGTGTTCAATGCCCTCGGTCCGCGCGCGCCGTTGACGATGCAGGAGTTCCTGCACGGGTGCAAGGTCGTGACCGGCAGCGGCGCCCGGTTCCGGTGGGCGTCTGACGCGTTCCTGGAAAAGCAGGGGATCGCCGCGTGGACCGACATGCCCATGTGGGTCACCAGCGCGCCGGATTCGCGCGGCATGCAACGGGCCCGGGGCGATCGGGCGTGGTCGATGGGGCTGACCCTCCGGCCCGCGGGCGACACCATCCGCGATACCTGGCAGTGGTGCGGCACGCGCCCCGACGACTACCGGTTCCGCGCGGGGCTCACGCCCCAGCGCGAAGCCGAGGCGCTGCGGGCGCTGGACGCCCAACCGGGCTGAGTGTCAGCGGGCCGCGACGGTGAGCGTGGCCTTGGCCTGGCGCGGGGCCTGGCGGTGCAGCGTGCGGGCGCGGTGGGCGGACCAGTCCTTCACGCGCAGGTCGGGCGAATCGGGCCCGGTGTGCAGGCGCAGGATGTCGTAGGTGTTGTCACGCTGTGCCGGGGTGAACCCCGCATCGCGGATGAGCCGGCAGATGACCGCCTCGTCGAGGCAGTAGGTGGTGCCGGCCGAGGAGACGACGTTCTCCTCCATCATCACCGAGCCCATGTCGTTGGCGCCCCAGGCCAGGGCGACCTGGCCGATGTGCGGGCCCATGGTCACCCACGAGGCACCGATGGAATAGATGTTGTCCAGGAACAGGCGCGACACCGCCTGGGTCCGCAGGTACTCCGCCGCGCCCGACATCCGCACGCGCTTGCCGAGCAACGGGTGATCGTGCTTCGCGGCCGAGCCGTCGAGGCGAGCCGCCAGATCGCCGGGGAACGGTTGGTCGATCTCGGCCGGGTCGGCGCCCCAGTCGGGCACGCGTCCCAGGGGCGTGTTCTCGCGTTGGAACGGCCAGCTGATGAACGACACGTAGTGGCCCATGGGCGGGGCCCGGTCATCGGCTCGGGCGGATTCGGCCAGTACGCGGTCCTGCCACCGGCGGACCAGGTGCATGTGGTGCACCCGGTCGGCCAGGCCTTCGACGTGGCCGAACATCATGGTGGCGCTGGTGAACATGCCCAGGCTGTGGGCCACGTACATGCAGGTCAGCCACGCCTCGGCGTCGCACTTGCCAAGGCCGATGCGCTGCCGCACCGCCGGCGCGAAGATCTCTCCGCCGCCGCCCGGCAGCGAGTCGAGCCCCGCTTCGCGCAGACGCAGCATGACGTAGCGGATCTTGGCTTCCAGCGAGTCGCCCGGCGGGTCGAAGAAGTGCACGAACTCGATGAACTCCGGCGGGCTGAACGCGTGCACGTGCACCTTGGGGAACTTCCGCTTGATCGACGTCAGCAGCTCGACGTACCACGCCAGCGGAAGCGCGGGGTTCATGCCCCCCTGCATGAGGATCTGCGTGCCCCCGATGGCCACCAGCTCGGCGATCTTGTCGTGGATCGCCTCGTGCGAGAGCGTGTAGGCGTCGGCCTCGTCGCCGTCGCGTCGGAACGCGCAGAACGTGCAGCGCGCGTTGCACACGTTCGTGTAGTTGATGTTGCGGTCGATGATGTACGTGCGCAGGCGGTCGCCGTGGATCGTCCGGCAGCGTGCATCGGCGTAGCGGCCCAAGAGCGTCCCAGGGGCCGCCCGCAACAGGGCCAACCCCTGCTCGGGCGTCAGCCGGGCCTGACCGGACGCCACGGCCTCGAGCAGCCCGGTGTCGGTCGCGGCGAGGTTCGGGTGCTCGGGCAGCGGGTGCATGACGGCTCCGGGTCCACGGATCAGCGTCGAACTTTCAATCCTATCTGAAACGGACCGTAGTTTCCCGGCGTGCGGGAATCGTTTGCATGACACGCCCGATCAGGGGGGCGAAGCCGACCTTGGGAGTCCTTCATCGACGCCCGAGAACGGTCGATGTCCAGACGAGGTCCCAAGGTGTTCGCAGGCCGACAGGATGGCGCGCCATGAACAGGTCCCACTTCTCACCGGCTCTGGCCCAGCTCCGCGGCTGGGTCACCCTTCTGGCGGCGGCCGTGGCGATCAGCGCCGTGATGCAAATGGTCGTCTTCGCGTTCGCGAACTACACCGAAGCGCGCTGGACCGAGTCGCGCCCCGACGCGGCCCAGGCCAACGCCTCCGTCGTGCTGCCGCCGGGGGTGGCGGGCGCTGCGGCCACGCGCCCATCGGCGGAAACGTCGGGTAAGGCACTCGGAGCCGGCGATGCCAACCTGCGTGGCATGTCGAGGCTGTCGGCCGCGGTCGGTGTGGTGTCGGTGTTCGGGCTGGCCATCTTCACGATCGTGGGCGTGGTGGTTGCAGCGGGGGGAGCGGTGCCGGGAGTCGAACGTGCCGTGAACTCGGCCGTGTGGGCGGTGATCCTGGCGTTGATCTGCGTGCCGTGGGCGCAGTTGCTTCGGGGCGAGGCGTTCCCGGGCGTGTTCAGCACGTACGAGTCGCTCGTGGAGGCGGTGGAGAACCCGGCCGCCGCGGGCGGGGGCTGGTCGATGGCCTGTCGGTTCGTTCTGCTGCCGATTGCCGGACTGACTGGCGCGCTGGTGGTGGCGTGGCAGTTCCGTAGTGGCGTGGACCGCGGTATCGTGCTCGAATCGATGAGCGAGCTGGAGGCAGCGATCGAGCGGGAGATGGCGGAGGTTCGCGCCAAGGGTGGCGGAGGCGTGGGCGGTGTTCGGGCCGTTGGCGCCCTGAACCGGGCTCTGGGCGACGTTCAGGCGGCGCCCGTGCCGTCGATGAAACTCGCGGCCGGGGCGGAGTCGATGAGCGATGCGCCCATTTCCGGCTCGCTGCTCCGCAGGCCGGGCAATCAGGGGCCGACCGCGGGCCCGGGCCCCATGCAGCCGAACCGTTGATGCTGATTCGACGCCCCCGAGCCTTGAACAGATGACGGCGGCCGGTGCCCCGTGCTAACCCCGCGGGTGGTGGGTGCGGTGAACATCCTTGAGGCGTGAGCGGTCCACGTGGGTGTACACCTGCGTGGTGCCGATGTCGGCGTGCCCGAGCAACTCCTGGACGACACGCAGGTCCGCCCCCCCGGCCAACAGGTGCGTTGCGAACGAGTGGCGCAGCACGTGCGGGTGGACGTGCTGCAGGCCGGCGACGGTCGCGTAACGCTTGACCAACTGCCACACCGCCACGCGTTCCAGCGGTCGACCGGTGCGTGAGAGCAGCAGCCGCCCGGCGTCTCGCCCCGGCCCGGCGAGGATCGCGCGGCCCTCGTCGAGGTACCGCTGCGCGGCTTGCATCGCGGGCTTGCCGATCGGAACCAGCCGCTGCTTGTCGCCCTTGCCGTTGACGAGCACCACGCCGAGCGTCGGCTTGACGTCGTCGACGCAGAGCAGGCACACCTCCGTGGCGCGCAGGCCGCATGAATACAGCAGGTCCAGCAGCACGCGGTCGCGCAGCCGCAGCGCGGCTTCGATGTCCGCGTGGCGCGCCCCGGCGGACGGGGCTCTTGACGGGGTCAACGGGGCTTCGATCAGGGCTTTGACCTGGCGCGGCGAGAGCACGTGCGGCAGTTTCTTCCAACGCATCGGCCGATCGAGGTGATCGGCCGGGCTGGATTCCAGCCGGCCCGTCGCCACCAGGAATCTGAAGAACACCTTGATCGTCGCCAGGTGCCGCACCACCGACGAGCCGGCCAGCGACTTCTCCTGCTTCAGGCGTGCGATGTGCTCGTGCAGCATGCGCGGCGTGACCTGTTCGGGACGGGCGACCGGGCTGCCGCCGGGCAGGCGCAGATCGGCCAGCAGGTCGCGCACGTCGCGCCCGTAGGCCTCGAGCGTGTTGGCCGAGAGTCCGCACTCGACGCGCAGGTAGCCGGCGAACGCCTGACGCAGCGGCTCCAGGGGGCTGGGCGCGGCAGTCTGTCGCTGGGCCAGCCGGCGCGCGGCGTTGGCCGCGTCGCCGGCCGAGGTTGCTTCCGGAGTGGGGCGGCGGTGCGATGTCGGGCGCTCTGCGGGGACCCGTTGGGCGCGGGCGAGGGCGGCAGCGGTGGCGGATGGCGAGGCGCGGGGCACATTGGGGACATCGGCCCGGGCGGGCGCCGGGGCCCAAAACGAAACCACCCCGGCCGCGGGGCCGGGGTGGGGGGAGTCAGGGGGTGCTCAGGTCCGGTTACCGCAGCAGCTGCAGGGCGGCCTGGGGCTGGCTGTTGGCCAGGCTGAGGCTGTTGGCCGCGGCCGAGGAGAGGATCTGCGAGCGGGTGAGGCTCGCGGTCTCGCTGGCGAAGTCGGCGTCGCGGATGACGCTCTCGGCGGCGGTGTTGTTCTCCAGGGTGACGCCGAGGGAGCGGATGGTGGCGCCCACGGTGTTCTTCTGGAACGCGCCCAGGCGTCCGCGGAGGGCCGAGACCTGGCGGATCGCCTCTTCGACGACCTTGCCGGCCTGGGTGACGTTGCCGTCGACCAGGTTGTTGGTCTTGCCGCTGCCCAGCGAGGCGAGGAAGCCCAGGGTGGAGTTGCCCAGCTTGCGGGCGGCCACGTTCTGGATGCCGACGGCGACCTTGCCGCCGATGTCGACCTTGCTGGCGAGCTGGAACTCGGCGCCGCCGCCGGTGATGGTGAAGGCGTTGACCGCGCCAACGGCCTGGGCGGTGGCGGTGTTGAAGGTCACCTCGACGTCGAGGAAGTCGGAGTTGATGCGGGCGGTCTTGCCCTTGGCCGTGGCCGCGATGCCGTTGATGGTGGCGACCAGGTCCTGGCCGGCGTCGCGGACGCCGTTGGCGGCTGCCGTCGCCGTGAAGAGCGTGGGGCTGGACGTGCTGGGGCTGTTGGCGTCGGTCGCCAGCAGGTTGTAGATGCCGACCTGGGTGCCCTGGATGTTGGCGGCGTTGACGACCTTGACCGAGACGAAGGCGTCGGAGCCGAAGTCGGTCGAACGCAGCCGCAGGCCGTCGGTGGTGCCGCCGGAGGTGTAGGCGGTGGCCGACACGCCGGTGACGTCGCTGTAGGTGTTGACCGCGGCGACGATCTGGGCGACGGTGGTGCCGCTGGCGAACGACAGCTCGCGGGAGCCGAGGTTGCCGGCGACCTCGATGGTGAACAGGCCGGAGCCGCCGCCGCCGAGGTTGATGTTGCCGCCGGTGGAGAGGAACAGGCCGGCCTGCTGGGCGCTGGTGGTGATCAGGGCCTGCACGGCCAGGGGCTGCACGCCGCCGGACGAGGTGCGGCCGAGCTTGGCGGCGTTGACGCGGAAGTCGGTCACGCCGGCCGAGATCGAGTTGGTGGTGAAGTCGAAGTTGCCGTTGAGGAGCTTGACGCCCTGGAAGTTGGTGGCGTCGGCCAGGCGGTCGATGGTCTGCAGGATCGAGTCGATCTGCAGCTGGTTGGCGCTCTTCTCTTCCTTGGAGAGGCCGGCGGCGTTGGCCGTGGTGGTGACCAGCGAGCGCAGGTCGGTCAGCAGGCCCGACAGCTCCTGCAGGCCGCCCTCGGCGATGTTGACGATCTGGTCGGCGCGCTCGGCGTTGCTGATGGCGGCCGAGAGGGCGGTCTTCTCGGACCGCAGGTTCTCGCTGGCGATGAGGCCGGCGGGGTCGTCCTTGCCGCGGTTGATCCGCAGGCCGGTGCTCAACCGCTCGAGCGTGGTGCTGAGCTGGTTGTTGTTGATGCCCAGGTTGCGCTGGGCGATCAGCGAGTTCGGGTTCGTGTTGATACGGCTCATGGTGACCTCCGTGCGCGAATGCCGGACGGGCGTTCCGTCCTGTGCGCCCCGCTGGGCGCTGTATTGCTCGGGCCGGGGATCCGGAACATCCGGCCCGGCGATCCGCGAGAAACGGGGTCGGCTTCCGTACCGGCCCCAGGCCGCCGCGCCGCGGTGCGCCGCGACGGCGTCCACAGCGATCGGACCGAGAACAGACCGGGTTGAGGTTGTGGGACGTTCGCCGGCCCAAAAATCCAAAAAAGCCGCAAGGTCGCCCCGGACGGGCGACCTGGCGGGGCGTCGATTATCGGACCGTCGGCTTACCGCAGCAGCTGCAGCACCGACTGGCTCTGCTGGTTGGCCAGCTGGAGCACCGAGGTGCTGGCGCTCGAGAGCACCTGCGCCCGCGACAGGGCGCTGGTTTCGCTGGCGAAGTCCGCATCGCGGATCACCGACCGCGAGGCGGTGAGGTTCTCGATGGCCGTCTGAAGCGACCGGACGTTGGTGTCCAGCGTGTTGCGGCCCAGGGCTCCCAGGCGGCCCCGGATCACCGAGATCTCATCGATCGCGGCCTGGGCGAGCTTCGAGGCGCTCTCGTAGTTGCCCGAGCGCAGGTCGTTCGAGCCGCCGCTGGCGATCGAGGAGAGGAACTGCAGTTCGCCGTTGATCAGGGTTCCGCCGAGCCGGCTGGCGGCGATCGAGGGCAGACCGATGTTCAACTGCTGGGAGGTGTTGATGTCGCCGCCGAGCTGGTAGAGCGCGCCGCCGCCGGTGATGTTGAACGTTGTGGACGAGCCGTTGGTGGTCGCGAAGGTGTTGCTCAGGACCAGGTCCAGCGCCAGCGTGCCGTTGCCCGGCAGGCTCAGGCGCAGGCCGTTGCCCGTTCCCAACGCCCCGTTGACCACGGCGAAGACGTCGCGGCCGGAGTCGCGGTTCGCCGCCACGAGCGTGCCGGCGGTGATGAGCGCGGGGATGTCGATGGTGGACGGGACGGCGGCGTTGTTGTCCAGGGCGTAGGTCTGGAAGAACCCGCCGGATCCGCGGGCGTCGATCTGCTTGACCGACACGAACTCGTTGGAGCCGTACTCGATGGAGCTGACCACCAGGCCCGAGGCGGGGTTGCCGTTGACCAGCGAGGCCGAGACGCCCGTGGCTTCGCGGCGGGCGTTGATGGCGTCGCGGAGCTGCGTGAGCGTCTGGCCCGAGAGCAGCTGCAGCTCCTGGACGCCCTTGGTTCCGGCGATCTCGAGCGTGATGGACGACTGCAGCGCGCCGTTGCCGAACGGTCCGGAGTAGTCGCCCCGGATGAACAGCCGCCCGGTCTGCGCCGAAGCGACCGTGTCGACCTGCACCGAGACCGGGGACCTGCCGGGCAAACGCGCGCTGTAGATCTGCGCCTTGGAGATGTCGGTGTTGACCACGCCCGACAGGATGTAGTCGAGCGATCCGTTGAGCAGCTTCAGCCCGCCGAAGCTGGCCGAGTTGCTGATGCGGGTGATGGACTCGATGGCCGAATCGATCTGCAGCTGGTTGGCCTTGCGTTCCTCGTCGGAGATCGCGCCGGTGTTGGCGGCCTCGACCACCAGGCCCTTGATCGAGTTGAGCAGGTCGGAGACCTCGTTGAGCGCGCCCTCGGCGGTCGAGATGACCGACGACGCCCGCTCGGAGTTCTTGATCGCCTGCTGCAGGCCGCTGATCTCGGACCCCAGCCTGCCGGCAATGATCAGCCCCGCAGGGTCGTCGGCGCCGCGGTTGATCCGCAGGCCGGTGCTGAGCCGCTCCAGCCGGGTGTTGAGGTCCGCGCTGGCCTTGGTCAGGTTCGCGCGGGCGATGAGGCTCGGGACGTTGCTGTTGATTCGTGCCATGGCAATCCTCCGT